>NZ_LT608328.1:1892052-2196316 GCF_900095795.1 Petrimonas mucosa | reverse complement strand
CTGTTTCAAATCCTTTTGCCTGCAGATACTCTCTGAGTAGCATACCAAGATTTTCATCATCTTCGCATAAAAATAGTTTCAATTTCTCTTCCATATTATTTCTGTGTTATAACGGGTAAACTTATTAAAAATTTTGTTCCTTTGCCCAACTCGCTTTCAGCGCGAATTGATCCCCCCAAGTCTGTTACGATTTTTTTCACGTAAGCAAGTCCAAGTCCAAACCCTTTCACATCGTGAATGTTCCCGGTGGAAACGCGATAAAACCGGTCAAATATCTTTTTCACATCTTCTTTCTTGATTCCGATTCCGTTGTCTTCAACAGAAATGATGATCTTGTTCCCCTCGTTCCGGGTCCGGATCATCAATTTGGGCGGAACCTCCTCCTTCTTGTACTTCAACGCATTATCAAGCAGATTGAAAAGCACGTTGGTAAAGTGCATCTCATCAATATTTACTGTCGTATTCTCTGCCTGCAGATCGATATCGAGTTCACCGTTGAACTTCTCTACCTTCAGTATGTGGGTATTGGCCACATTGACAATGATGTCGTTTATATCTACCTCCTTGATCTTCAGTGTAGCTTTCTGCTTGTCAAACAGCGACATCTGCAATACTTTTTCAACCTGGAAACTCAACCGTTTTGTCTCGTCATTGATCACACCCGTCACATGCTTGAACACCTCCGGTGATTTTGTGATGGATTCGTCCTTCAGCATTTGTGAAGCCAGTGATATGGTGGATACGGGTGTTTTCAGTTCATGCGTCATGTTGTTGATAAAGTCGTTTTTCATTTCCGACAGCCTCTTTTGCCTGAAAAGGCTTACTATCGTGAAGATGAAAGTGAACAGCAGGATGAACGTGAAAATCATCGACGGCACGAAAAAGGTGAGCTCGCTGTACACATAGTCACGCTTCGTAGGGAAGTAGACTTTCAACGAATTGAGTCGCGATGGCGGATCGTTCGGAAAGAGAACCTGGGTATAAACCGATTTTTCGTCCCGCGACGAGAATCCTGGTGAAGCGTATACAACCCTGTTGTTGAAATCTACAACCTGAAAACTGTAAGGTACGTTTAACGCACTGTTCAGCAATTCAGCCCGGATATACTTGTCGAGATCGTAAAAGTTTATCCGCTCTTCAATTGGATCGTTGCTTGCCCTGTACAGGAGTTTCAGGATGACTTCATTCATCAGTGCCTGTTCGTACAGATACCGCTTCGAGAAGGATTGTTGCAGGTCGAACGACGTCTTGGAGATCGTATTCATGCCGTGTCTCGGTGAAAGGAATACTCCGCCACGTCCTATCCTGTCGACTGTGCTTCGGTTCTGGATGAACTCTTCAATCTTGGTCTCGCTTCCATCGGGATTGGTAATGCTTGTCTGTGACTGTTCTGTAACGATGGTGGTGGAAGATCCGGATCGCTTGTACTGGGAGTATCTGCTTTCAGATTCCAGCATATCCTCCTCAAGGTAGCGCCGGGTCTGCTCCTGTTCCAGATCTCTCGATACATTGATCAGGCTTCGTTTCACCATTTCGTCAAACTGCTGTTCTCTCACCGACATGCTCGTCTTCATGTATCTTAACTGAAGAAAGAGCAGCGAGAAGAAAGCAACAAACATAACCACCGCAAGCAACCAGATAGTCGACTTTTTCATACTTTTGCTTTACCTGTCTCCGTTTTAGTTGACAAAATTAAAAATTTTAAAGATCGTTTTATATTATCAATTTAACAAATAAACCGCTTTTTTGTTTAACATATCCCCTTAAAATTATAAAAAAATCAAAAATAGCCAAGGCTACAACATTATTTAAGAGAATGGCGAGGCGATAAGATGGTTTTTTAGGAAAATTTGCGTTGCCGATGAGTTGTTTAGGGTTGCCCGGGACCGATTGTCAACAAAAAACCCGATAGGTCGGTATCGGGTTTTCAATGCTGTTATCAGTTCGAATCAGGCGTTCTCCCTGTTCTGCTTCTGTATCTCCTCCGCTTTTATCCTTTTCTCTTCGATATCGCGTTGATTGGCAATTTTCAGTAATTTCCGCGCCTCTACAAAATTTGAGTAGAGCAGAAAAGCTGTGGCAAACGTGGTGAGATAATATATCGAGTGGGGGATAAACACCTCCAGCGTGATGATTGCTCCCAGGATAATGCGTACTTCGGTGGGGCCGAATATGCCGGAATCGATAGAGTATTGTCCACCCACCTTATACCTTAACTGTGCCGTGATCATCTGCCATCCGTACAAGACGACAAATAGAAAGCCAAGGTATTTCCAGGCACCTTCCGCATAAATCATATAGGCGAGTCCTATCAATATGGTCCCGACCCAGTCGACCGTGATATCCAGCGAAAAGCCGTACCATTTGCGTGGATTGTTGCGGTAATAGGCAATTCTGCCGTCTAGCGAGTCACCAAACCAGTTGATGATGAAGCCGGCAATGGTCATGAGTAGCCAGTAGCGACTGAAAAAGGCCCCCATCACAATGCTCGACGCAACCAAGACGTTTCCAAAGAATCCGATGGCTGTCAGCCCATCTGAATTGATCCACGACGGAATTTTCTGAACCAGGTATGCTATTAACTTCTGCTCGGAGTTTTTCAATATGTTGGTCCTCTTTCGGTCTTTCGCTATGATATTTAGCGTTTTAACCATTCGTTCTTTTGTCTCTTTTTTCATTTCCGTAGATTTTCCGTGCGGAATTCTATTCCTGCAAACTTATATCGTATTGCAAATTTAGCTTTTAAAACGGATGATGCGAATTTGTAAGGGAGATTTTATGTTTAAAAAAAGTTAACAATTTTTATGAAAGGCAAAAAATGCGCCGATAGGGCGCATTTTCAAAGAAGTATACAGTGAATCTGTTATTCTGCTTGCGGTTCTACAGCCTCTGTTTCAGTTGCTTCCGGGGTCTCTTCAGTTACCGGATTGTTGGCGGCTTCAGCTTCGGCTTTTTTCTTTGCCAACGCTTCAGCTTTGGCTTTGTTCACCTCTTTTTCAGCTTCCAGGCGTGCTTTTTCAGCTGCCAGTCTAGCTTCTTCATCCTGTTTTTTCAACTTTTGAGTGGTCTGTAACTTGGAGTTTTTCCATGCTTCGAACCTCTTTTCAGCTTCAGCTTCATCGAAAGCTCCCTTAGCCACACCTCCCAAAAGGTGCTTTTTCATCAATACCCCTTCGCTGGACAAAATATTACGAACGGTGTCTGTGGGTTGTGCTCCCACTTGCAGCCAATACAAAGCTCTGTCGAAGTCTAAAGTGATAGTAGCAGGATTTGTGTTCGGATTATAAGATCCGATCCTTTCAATGTACTTTCCATCACGTGGAGCTCTGCTATCTGCAACGATAATCTGGTAAAAGGCGTAATTTTTACGGCCTCTTCTTTGTAAACGCAGTTTTGTTGCCATTTAGTAGTCTTTGTTAAAGTTATTAATTTCAGTCAATGAATCAAAACTCTTCCTGAAAGTTAGAGTTTTGCGGATCACCTTGGTAATCAATGATTTGCAAATCAAAAACTAGATTACTCGACAGAATAGGCTATTTTCGACTTACTGCAAGTTTGACCCTCTCTCATTTTGCGACTGCAAAGATAGTCGATTTTCAGATAATTACAATAAAAAGGGTAAACTATTTTTATAATCCTCCACTCGAGTGTGAGAGAACCGGTCGATAAACCGTCCATTTCACGGTAGTTAGTTGTCTAGCCTACAGAAGACCAGAACCATATGGCCGGATTTCTCACCGGCAGGCTGCGGATCACCTCGTCGTTTTTGGGGAAATGGTCGAACCCTTTCCATACCTCGAGGTACTCCTCTCTCTTCAGGCCGATGGTGCCGAAGAGTAGGAAAGGTTGTGCCACTATTTTTCCCGTCGGCGGTGGTATAGTTCCAGAGGTTATCCTCTTCGGTGGTTAGCATCTGGCAGATCGTGGCCATCAGTAATCCCCTATTCATTCTCCTGGCGGCCCGGCGTGCAGGATCCCAAAAGCAGGAGGAGAGAGGACGCAAACAGTATCAAGCCTTGGATTCTCATTGTCTATTGTATCTTTGTGATGAATTCAGTTTGAAACTACCCCTTTTCAGGTATATTGACGATTTGGCTGCTCTTATTTCGCCAATCTCAATATGGTGTAGGCGCCTCTTGTTACTACTACAAACACTGTTGCCCCGACAATCAAATCGGGCAGGCTTGAATTGAGCCAATTCACCAAAAGCCCGGCCACAATCACTCCCGAATTGACAACGACATCGTTTGAAGTGAAAATCATGCTCGCCTGCATGTGCGACTCTTTACTCCTCTCTCTTTGCAGCAGGTAGAGGCAGAGTATGTTTGCCATCAATGCCAGAGTCGAGACGATAATCATCGTTTTAAAGTCGGGCATCCGTTCAAAGCCTAAAAAGCGCCTGATCACCTCGATAAAACCGATAACCGCCAATATGATCTGGAAGTAACCTGCAAACCTGGCAATCTCATTTTTTCTGGCAACCGTCCCTCCAACAGCAAAGAGTGCCAATGCGTAGACGATGCTGTCGGCAAGCATGTCGAGGCTGTCTGCTACCAGCCCCATCGAATTGGAGAGTATGCCCGACAATATTTCCACTCCAAAGAAAACCAGGTTGATCGTCAATACGGCCCAAAGCAACCTCCTTTGGTTGCTGTTGCCCTCTCTCTTAACCATGGTGTCGGCCTCAACGGTTGAAATCAGCGTGGTATTCAGGTTCAGTGTCTCCAGGGCCAATAGGATCGATTCTGCTTCGCCATCATGATAGATGGTCACTCTCCTGTCTGGAATATCAAACTCCAATGACTTTACAGCATTGAAGTTTTGCAATTTCATGCGAATCAGCTGCTCCTCACTCGGGCAGTCCATTTTAGAGACATTTATTGTTGTAATCTTCATCATCAATCAAGTTTACTCAATTTTTCGTATCTATCGGTTATCATCTCCGGTGCGCCGACAACGATTACCCTTCCCATTCGGCAGGCAAGCGGCAGAGGGGACGCAACATGCAAAAATAGTCAAAATAGTGATTGAATATCATAAGCTTATTCCATATTGATGCTTCAGCTCAGCCATGACAAAGGTGCTTTCGAGTGATCCCAGACTCTCGATGGTTCCCAATACATTGAGGATAAACTCCTGGTAATACTTCATATTGGGGGCATGAATCTTCAGGAGGTAGTCGTAGCTTCCCGATATGTTATAACATTCGGTGACTTCGGGAATCTCCTGGACAATCCGTGAAAAATCTGCCGCGATATCCCTATTGAGACGGCGAAGCTTTACCCTGCAGAACACGATAAATCCCTGGTTGAGCTTTTCGGCATCCAGCACGGCAATATATTTCTTGATGTACCCTCCCGCTTCCAGCCGTTTGAGCCTTTCGAAAACAGGGGTGGAGGAGAGGTTGACCCTGGCGGCCAGCTCTTTGGTGGTCAAACGGGCATTCTCCTGCAATGTGCGGAGTATCATCAAATCTACTTTATCCAACTTGTCGAAAGTACCCATAGAATAATATTCTTTTAGATGCTGTTTTACATATATGAAATAGTGATTATATTCTATACTAAAGTGCAAATATAGTAATATATTCCAAATATTTTAAACACATTGTTTGATAATTCTGCACATTCTATCTTTGTTGGAAAATTATAAATTAATTAATCATTTAATATTTGGTTTATGGCAAGAGAAAAGTTACATTTCGAGACTTTACAGGTTCACGTGGGACAGGAACAACCAGATCCGGCAACGGATGCCCGTGCAGTACCTATTTATCAGACCGCCTCTTATGTATTTCATAATGCAGCCCATGCAGCGGCCCGTTTCAGCCTGCAGGATGCAGGAAACATCTATGGACGTCTTACCAACTCCACACAGGGGGTATTTGAACAACGCATAGCCGCCCTTGAGGGAGGTGTGGCGGGATTGGCCGTCGCTTCAGGTGCTGCCGCCGTCACCTATGCGTTCGAGAATATCACCCGCGCAGGCGATCATATTGTTTCCGCCAAGACCATATATGGCGGGAGTTATAACCTGCTTGCACATACTCTCCCCAATTACGGTGTGACAACCACTTTTGTCGATCCGTCAGATCTGTCGAACTTCGAGAAGGCTATCCGTGAGAATACGAAGGCTCTCTTCATTGAGACATTGGGCAATCCCCATTCAAATATCATCGATATTGAGGCTCTATCTGAAATTGCCCACCGGCATAAGATACCTTTAATTGTAGACAATACTTTCGGTACGCCCTATCTTATACGCCCCATTGAACATGGTGCCGACATCGTGGTACACTCTGCTACAAAATTTATCGGGGGACATGGTTCATCGCTGGGAGGTGTAATTGTTGATTCCGGGAAGTTCGACTGGGTAGCATCCGGAAAATTTCCACAACTGACCGAACCCGAACCCAGCTATCATGGAGTACGCTTTACTGATGTTGCCGGAGCGGCGGCCTACATTATCCGTATCCGTGCCACGCTGTTGCGCGACACCGGAGCGGCCATCAGTCCCTTCAACGCCTTTATCCTGTTACAGGGTCTCGAAACCCTCTCATTGCGTATAGAACGCCATGTGGAGAATGCATTGAAAGTAGTAGCCTTCCTGAATAACCATCCGAAGGTAAAACGGGTGAACCATCCATCACTTCCCGACCATCCCGACCATCAACTGTATCAACGCTATTTTCCAAGAGGTGCAGGTTCCATCTTTACCTTCGATGTCAATGGGGGACAGGAAGAGGCGTTCCGTTTTATCGACAGCCTGGAGATCTTCTCATTGCTGGCCAATGTGGCAGATGTGAAGTCGTTGGTTATTCATCCGGCAAGCACCACTCACTCGCAACTCAGCGCAACCGAACTGGCAGAGCAGGAGATCTATCCGGGCACCGTACGTCTCTCAATCGGAACAGAGCATATCGATGACCTGATTGCCGATCTGAGCCAGGCCCTGGATAAGATTTAGCTGCGATTGACCACTCTTGTATATCACCTGATTCCTGACCTGAATTATTAATCTCTTAGCCTCTCTTGGTACAGGGGAGGATAGGATGAATCAAGGATTCTTGTCAAGAATCGGGTGATTTTTTCTGTTTTTCACGCTGACTTTCTTATAAATCGCTAAATTTGTGCCAGTGTGGTGTTTCGTATCATTGAGATTGTTTGCAAACACCCCGAATCCATAATAGATTACAACTTTCCGACTTTGCGAGAAACGATATTCCGGACTCTTTCTGCCGGTACGGTCATAGTTGGGCAAGAATGAATAGGTAACCATAAAAAACATATACACGATGGAAACTAGAAAAATTGTCAACCTGTTATCCGCAATAGTTCTTTGCCTAATTATCGCTCTTTTTTCAGGATGTGAAAAGCAACAGATTCACAGCTTTCGAGATATCGAGAAGAACTTTCCGTATCCCGATAACTCATTCCGGTCTGCGCCGTTGCTGGTTTTCAACGAAGTGGTTACCAACGCAGAAATCGACAGAATGGTAGCAGATTTGCACAATAAAGGATTTGGTGGCTTTTTTATTCATCCTCGTCCCGGACTTGTTACCGAATATCTATCGGAGGAGTGGTTGTCGCTATATCAACATGCAACGGAGGTAGCCCGGCAATACGGCATCTCTGTCTGGATCTACGATGAGAACTCCTATCCCAGTGGCTTTGCCGGGGGACATGTCCCAGCCGACTATCCCGACTCTTTTAATCAGGGGCAGGGGCTTGAGCTGGAAAGAGCCACACAACTGCCGGAAGATATCGGTTCGGTCTTTCTCTGTTTGCTGCGGGAAAATGATTCCTGGAAGGATATCACAGAAGAGATGACGGAGTATGCAGGAGAAACGGGAGATTTCTATCTCTATCGAAAAACCTATTATGAAAAGGGCGACTGGTATGGAGGTTTTTCCTATGTCGATCTGCTTCTGCCGGGTGTGACGGAGAAATTCATTGAAACCACGATGAGGGGGTATGAGAAGCAAGTTGGCAACCAGTTCGGGAAGACCATACCGGGAATTTTTACAGATGAGCCCAATATCGTCACATCGGGAGGCCTCCGATGGACACCCGATCTGTTTGAGCAGTTCGAAAAGAGGTGGGGATACGATCTGAAACTGTTTCTACCTCTGCTGAGTGAAGAGACGGGTGAGTGGAAGAGGGTCCGCTATCATTACATGGAGACACTGCTACAGCTCTTTATCGACCGATGGGCCAAGCCCTGGCATGCATACACGGAGAAGAACAATCTGATATGGACCGGCCATTACTGGGAGCATGGATGGCCCAACATGAACGACGGGCCCGACAACATGGCAATGTATGCATGGCACCAGATGCCGGGCATCGATATGCTTTTCAATCAGTTCAACGAGCAATCGCCCCAGGCGCAGTTCGGAAATATACGGGCCGTGAAAGAACTGCGCAGTGTAGCCAACCAGATGGGTTACAAACGCACGCTCAGCGAGACATACGGCGGTGGCGGATGGGAGGTTACCTTCAAGGACCTGAAACGGTTGGGCGACTGGGAATATGTGCTGGGGGTAAACTACATGAACCAGCATCTGTCGCACCAGACGCTGACAGGTGCCCGTAAATATGATTATCCTCCTGTATTCACCTACCACTCACCTTGGTGGAGCAACTATAAGGTGTTGAACGATTATTTTGCCAGACTCTCCTATCTGCTGAGTGAGGGGAGTCAGGAGAATTGCATTGCCGTAATTGAGCCCAATTCCACCCTTTGGAGCTATTATTCCCACACAAAAAGTAATCCCCGTCTGATACAAATTGGTGAAAGCTTTCAGGCCTTCATCACCGCGCTCGAGAAGAGTCAGGTTGAATATGATCTCGCCTCCGAGAATATCATCAAAGATCAAGGCAAGATTGTCAAGGGGAAATTTGTGATTGGAAAAGCAGGCTATTCCACCATAATAGTGCCACCACACACCGAAAATATCAGTCGGCATACCTTCTTCTTATTGCAACAGTTCCTGTCAGAGGGAGGAAGATTGATCTGCTTCTCAGAGCCGGAAAACGTCGATGGAGAAAAAAGAGCAGAGCTTATAGGCCTGATAAGATCTGAAAAGGTAAACCGGGAAGAGCGCCTGACCAGTGAGTTAATTGAGAAGCTGAAAGGGGAGAATGTGGTCCGTATCAGTCACGAGAACGGGAATCTGTATCACCAGCGCAGAAGGTATGCAGATGGGGAGCTCATCTTCCTGGTCAATTCGTCGATGGATGAAAAAACATCTGTACAGCTCGCCTATCCTGAAGGAAACGCACTCTATGAACTGGATGCGCTCACCGGTAAGATCTACACCTATCCTGCCAATGGCAAGGGGAGTGTCACCTTTGAAGTGGAGCCGGCTGGAAGCCTGTTGCTTTTCATAGGAAAAGGGAGCGAGAAATTCCCCGCAAGAGAGTTGCAGCAGTCTGCGACAACCTTGCCCTCACTCAACAGGACAACCATGAAGCGAACAAGGGAAAATGTTTTGCCCGTCGACTTTTGCGACTTGCACCTGCAAAATGAGACATTCAGACAGATCCACGTGTCGGAAGCCTCAGACAGGGCATTCAAGGCACACGGATTTAGAGCGGGCAACCCCTGGAACACATCTGTGCAATACCGGCGAAACATAGTAGATAGAGACACTTTCAAGTCGGGAGGGTATACCGCCAAATACCATTTCAGGATTGATCAAACGGTCGATTACTCTGCCTTCCGACTGGTAGCCGAACGTCCCTGCCTCTTCACGGTCAGGGTGAATGGAGTAGAAGCAGAAACCCTTGACGGCGAGTGGTGGCTCGATAGATCGTTTGGCGTCTATCCTGCAGGCAGTTTGTTGAAGCACGGGGAGAACGTGGTTGAACTGAGCCTGAGTCCGATGAAACTTCTGGCAGAGATAGAGCCTGTTTATATCCTGGGTGATTTTGGCGTGATCCCCGAAGGGATTGGGTGGAGTATCACTGCTCCCGTCCAGGAGTTGCAGTTGGGGAGCTGGAAAAGCCAACGGATGCCTTTCTACTCATGGGAGGTTCAATACAGCAAGGATTACCAGTTGGATGAAGTTGGTGGAAGCTATATGGTTCAACTTGGTAAGTGGAACGGTACTGTGGCGGAGGTCTATGTGAATGGTGAAAAAGCAGGCATCATCGGGTTTGATCCCTTCCGTTTGGATATCACCTCCCATCTGCAACCCGGGAAAAACAAGGTGGCTGTACGGGTAGTCGGCAGCCACAAGAACCTGTTGGGTCCTCACTACAATAGTCCCGAAAAAGGGTTCGTCTCTCCCTGGCACTGGAAAGGGATCAAGAAGCCAATTCCTGGCGAAGCGTATCAGTTGATCGACTACGGACTCTTCGACGATTTTGAGTTGTTGAAATATTCGCGGTAAAACTCGAGGGGGATGATATCGGGTTGACCGATCAATTTTGTCCGAAAGCGTAAATGCGTAGAAAATAAAAAAGCGGCTTACTTTCGTGAGTCGCTTTCCATATGCTAAAGTGTTGGTTTTCTTTTAGTGATCCGCCTGGGGCTCGAACCCAGGACCCCATCCTTAAAAGGGATGTGCTCTACCAACTGAGCTAGCGAATCAGCCTGTGCTTTCTTTCAAAAGCGAGTGCAAAGGTATGGTAAAAAATCGAATTAACAAAACTTATAGGGATAAAATTGCCATATTTTTCCCAAAGTTTTGATAATCGATTAATACCTATAGTGTTCCGGTTTATAGGGACCGTCGACTTCTACTCCGATGTATCGGGCCTGTTCGGCTGTAAGGGTTGTCAGTTTAACCCCGATCTGCTCCAGGTGGAGTCTGGCGACCTCCTCGTCGAGCCGTTTCGGGAGCCTGTAAACCCCAATCTCGTAGTTGTTTTTCCACAAATCAATCTGAGCCAGGGTCTGGTTTGTAAATGAGTTGCTCATCACAAACGAAGGGTGTCCAGTTGCACAGCCCAGATTTACCAACCGCCCTTCGGCCAGCAGGAAAATCGAGTTTCCCGTCGGAAAGGTGTATTTGTCCACCTGCGGCTTGATATTGGTATGGACAATTCCCGGATAGCTAACCAGCTTGTCTACCTGGATCTCATTGTCGAAATGGCCAATGTTGCAGACAATGGCCTGATCCTTCATCTGCAGCATATGATCGATGGTTACCACATCCCGGTTGCCGGTGGTGGTCACAAAGATGTTTCCCTCTTTCACTGCCTCCTCCATGGTAGTTACTTCGAATCCCTCCATGGCTGCCTGCAGGGCGCATATGGGATCGATCTCCGTGACGATAACCCTTGCACCGTAGGAGCGCATTGATCGGGCACAACCTTTTCCAACGTCACCGTAGCCTAGCACAACTACCACTTTGCCGGCTATCATGACATCGGTCGCCCGTTTTATACCGTCGGCCAGTGATTCACGGCAACCATACAGGTTGTCGAATTTCGATTTGGTAACCGAGTCGTTCACATTGATGGCGGGAACCAGCAACTCTCCGTTCTCCATCATCTGGTACAACCGGTGCACACCGGTTGTGGTCTCCTCAGATATTCCTTTCAATTCGGCAACGGTGCGGTGCCAGCGTTGATTGTCCTCCTTCAGGATGCGGTTCAACGTATCCAGCACAATCTGCTCCTCCCGGTTGCTTCCTTCCCGGTCGATGGTTTTGGGATCGATCTCTGCGCGGTAACCCATATGGACGAGCAACGAGGCGTCGCCACCATCGTCGACAATCAGGTTCGGTCCCTTTCCCCCGGGAAAACGGAGTGCCATTTCGGTACACCACCAATACTCCTCAAGTGTCTCTCCCTTCCAGGCAAAGACCGGGATCCCGGCGGCGGCAATTGCAGCGGCGGCATGATCCTGGGTGGAGAAGATGTTGCAGCTGGCCCAACGTACATCGGCACCTAGCTCGACCAATGTTTCGATCAGTACGGCAGTCTGTACGGTCATATGCAGTGAGCCCATGACCCGGGCTCCCCGTAGCGGCTTTTCCTGAGCATATTTTTTACGGATCGACATCAATCCCGGCATTTCATGTTCGGCGATCTCAATTTCTTTCCGTCCGAAATCGGCCAGGGAGATATCTGCTACCTTGTAAGGCAGATCCAATGCGAAATTTTTGTCCATGTTCGTTTTATTTATTTTTAAGCCTACAAAGTTACACATTTTAGGGAATGTTTTCTACCTTTGAGACCGGCAATCAATGAATTTGTTGCCTCTTTTCGCATACGTTAAGGCTTTAGAGAGGGAGAGAGAATGAAGATCATCTATTCCAGGTACCTTCCCGTAAAGGGTTTCCGCGCGATCAATCTCTTTGGAATCCTGTTTGCCCGGAAGGAACAACCGCTACCGAACAGTGAGATCATCAACCACGAGTTGATCCACACGCGACAGATGCTGGAGCTGCTGGTTATCGGATTCTACCTTTGGTATGTGGTGGAATGGCTGATCAAATGGCTGGTTTACAGGGATCGGCTAGTCGCCTACAGAAACATCGGATTTGAGCGGGAGGCGTTTGAGAATGAAGCAAACCCCGATTACTTGAAGTCGCGGAGACGATATCGTTTTTTAAGTTACATCTTTGTAACGGGAAACTTGACAAAGAATCACAGCAGATGAAACCGGTTTCAATTACACAAATGTTACTCATGCTGGCTTTTTCCATGATTAGCCTCATTGCTTGTGCGCAAAGGAGTGAAAGTAAAAAGGAGATCAACTTTAAAAAAAATACGACTATGGGATACAATCCATTGACACCCGAAGAGGAGCATGTGATCCTGCATAAAGGAACTGAACGCCCCTTTTCCGGAGCGTTGTTGAATAACAAGGCAGCAGGGACCTATCTCTGCAAACGGTGCGACGCGCCGCTCTACCGCTCTGAGGACAAGTTCGATTCACATTGTGGATGGCCGTCGTTCGACGATGAGATTGCCGGTGCGGTCAGAAGGGTTCCGGATGCCGACGGTAGACGGACCGAAATTCTCTGCAACAATTGCGGGGCACACTTGGGTCACCTCTTTCTCGGCGAAGGTTTTACAGCCAAACAGACACGTCACTGTGTCAATTCCATCTCCATGAAGTTTATTCCTGCAGACCGTCCCGATCTGCGAAAGTGCTACTTTGCGTCGGGCTGCTTCTGGGGAACCGAATACTTTTTCATGAAGGCCAAGGGGGTAAAGGCAACCGCTGTAGGATTTATGGGCGGTCATGTGGAGAACCCCACCTATCAGCAGGTCTGTCAAAAAAAGACCGGACACCTGGAGACGACCGAAGTTCTCTTCGATCCGGCGCAGACCACCTATGAAGAGATGGTAAAGCTCTTCTTCGAAACCCACGACTTCACCCAGACCAACGGACAGGGTCCCGATATCGGACCGCAATACCTCTCCTGTATCTTCTACTCCTCGCCGCAGGAGAAGGAGATAGCCGAGAAGTATATCGGCATGCTGACGGCCAAGGGATATGAGGTGGCCACCATGCTCAGGCCGGTGTCTACCTTCTGGAAGGCGGAAGATTACCATCAACAGTATTATGAACATAAGGGGAGCACTCCCTATTGCCATCGCTACACTCCAATTTTCTGATCTTTAGTTTTTTTTAAACAACTTTTCATTGACGGGTAGCGTTTTAACTGTACATCGTTTAAATATAGAATGATAGAAAGTTTAACCAATTAAAAGAGTGAGTTATGAAAACGATTCGTTTGGTATCGGTGCTCGCATTGATGCTTGCAGTGGGGGGTGTGGCAACCTCCTGCAAAAAGGTGAATGATGCCGATGTGCAAACCGCCGTTCAGGCGGTATTGGCCTTGAATCCGGATTTTTCCGGTGTCTCTGTTTCGGTGATGGACCAGGTGGCCACATTATCGGGCACGGTAAAGGACGAGACGTCAAAATCACTTGCAGACAGTACGGTGGCTGCTGTTGAACATGTGAAATCGGTGGTAAATAACATCGAGGTGGTTCCACCTGCTCCCGATTTTACCGCTGTTGACTCCCTGCTCAATACCGGCCTGGCCGACCTGTTCAAGTCGAAAGGGTTTGAAGCTGTCAAGGCTGAGGTGAAAGAGGGGATTGTCACCCTGACAGGTGAGATCCGCAAAAGAGATCTGCCGGCACTGCTGGAGAGGGTAGACTCGTTGAAACCGAATCAGGTGATCAACAACATCACCGTTAAATGAACGGTTTGAAATCGGTCGCCATCATGAGGCAAGGAGGGTGTAATCGATATCTGGATTGCATCCTCCTTTTGTTCAAATCCCCAAATCGGGGAGATCACCTGCCATCTTGTGGCACTTTCTATAAAATGAGATTTAACACCGATAAACTTTGCAATTTATCCCACCATCAATGATGAGATTGGGTTGAAATAAGGTTATGCAGACTGACAAGAATCAGACGGAACAGTACACCTTTACCATTATTGTTCCGGTCTACAATGAGGAGGAGAATATTGACCGGCTGGAGCAATCCCTCAGCAACTATCTACCCCAGGCCCTCTACAAGACATGCGTGCTGTTTGTCAATGACGGCTCCACCGACGAGAGTGGAAACCGCATCCGGCAGGTGTGTGAACGGCATCCCCACTTTTTTTATCTCGACCTGGACCGGAACGGTGGACTCAGTGCCGCGCTCAAGGCTGGCTTCGATCACTGCTGTTCGAAGTATGTGGGTTACATGGATGCCGATATGCAGACCGATGTGGAGGATTTCAACCTGCTACTGCCTGGTCTGGAGAGCCATGTGTTGGTCACCGGCATCCGTGCCAACCGCAAGGACTCCCTTTTCAAGAACCTGCAATCCAGGATTGCCAACGGTTTCCGTCGGATGATGACGGGCGACGGTGTTTCAGACACCGGCTGTCCGCTGAAGGTGATGGATACCGGATATGCCCGGCGGCTTCCCATGTTCAAGGGGATGCACCGGTTTCTTCCGGCTCTCATCCTGCTGCAGGAGGGTAGCGTACAGCAGGTGCCGGTGAGACACTATCCCCGTCTGGCGGGGAAATCGAAATATCACTTGTGGAACCGCCTTACCGGACCTTTTGTCGACTGCTTTGCCTACCGCTGGATGAAGCGTCGTTATATCAATTATCGTGTAGTAACCACAAATCTTTAATTATCATGCAAGCAAGCCCGGTCTGGATATATGTGATCGGTTTCCTGGCACAGGCCTTCTTTTCGGCCCGCCTGTTGTATCAATGGATTGTTACCGAGAAGGCCCGGAAAATCCTCTCTCCACCTGCCTTCTGGATCCTGAGCATCTTCGGCTCCTACCTGCTATTCGTATATGGTGTTCTCCGGGACGATTTTGCCATTATCCTCGGACAGGTCATCTCCTATTATATCTACCTCTGGAATCTGGGGGTGAAGGGGATCTGGAAAAAGATCGCAATGCCATTCAGGTTTCTGCTGCTGTTTACCCCGGTTGCGGCCACCCTGTTTTTGCTTCGCGATATCCCGGCCTTTACCGCCACCTTCTTTCAGAATAGGCATGTTCCCTTCTGGCTGCTTCTGTTCGGTTCGGCCGGACAGATCCTCTTCACTTTCCGCTTCATCTATCAATGGATCTGTTCGAGGCAGCAGCATGAATCGGTATTGCCGGTCGGCTTTTGGGTGATCAGCCTGCTGGGTTCGGCCACCATCATCGCCTACGGGATCTTCAGGCTTGATCCGGTGCTGATCATCGGACAGCTGTTTGGGTTCGTGGTTTACGTCCGGAACATCATGATCGGTTGTGCAATAGGAAAAAAGGTTGCCGCATGAAGAGAAATTACCTTTACCTGATCTGGTTTGCTGCCTTGTTGCCGGTCATGTTGCTGCGTGACTACACACCCGACAACGAGCTGCGTTATCTGAGCATTGTGGACGAGGCGCTGCAGAGTGGGCACCTCTTCACATTCACCAACCAGGGGATACCCTATGCCGATAAGCCACCGCTCTACTTCTGGCTGATGATGGCGGGCAAGTTGCTGTTGGGCGGACACCGGATCTGGTTCCTCTCCCTGCTGTCGTTTCTTCCAGCCGTCGTTATCGTGCGGACGATGTCCGTCTGGGTGCGCCGGGAGGAGGGTGTCGACCTGAACCTGGCCAGCCTGATGATGATGACTACCGGACTTTTTACCGGTCTTGCCCTGGTGGTACGGATGGATATGCTGATGTGCATGTTCATCGTCCTGGCCCTACACACCTTTTTCAAGATCTACCGGGGAAGGGGCCGCAAACGTGACAGCCTCCTCTTCCCGCTCTATGTTTTCCTTGCCCTCTTTTCCAAAGGACCTGTGGGGATTCTGGTTCCGCTTGTTTCAACACTGATTTTCCTCCTCTACAGGCGCAGACTCCACACCTGGAGTGACTACTGGGGCTGGAAAAGCCTGCTGGTGCTGCTGCTGGGCTGTGCCATCTGGTTTGCCGGCGTCTACCTGGAGGCGGGGAGCGGTTATCTGCACAACCTGCTGGTCCACCAGACGGTAGACCGGGGCATCAATGCCTTCCACCACAAGGAGCCCTTTTACTACTACGGCATTACGGTCTGGTACTCCCTGGCACCCTGGATGTTTCTCGCCGTCGGACTAATCATCGCCGGCGCGGTGCGTCGCAATATCCAGCGTGAAGTGGAGCAGTTCTTTCTGACTGTAATCCTCTCCTCACTGCTGATGTTGTCGCTGATCAGCTCTAAACTGGCTGTCTATCTCCTTCCGGCCTTTCCCTTCTTTATCTATCTGACCGCCCTGCTGCTGCGGAAGTTTGGTGAGGAGAACGGCTGGCTGCGTCTCTCGCTGGCGATCCCGGCCCTGATCTTTGCCCCGGCATTGCCGGTTCTTCTTCTCTTTCTTTCGCGACGGGAAGATGCCTTTTATGCCGGCTTCCCGCTGGTACAACTTGCGGCGGCTATCATCTCTCTTTGCGGGGTGGCAGTATTGTACCTGCTGGTGAAAAAGCAGCTCTACCGTTCGATCCGGGTGATGGCCACAGGGGTATTGCTGACACTCTTTGTTGCCGGACTCTCCATGCCGGAAATGAATCGTTACTTGGGATGGAGGGAGTTGTGTGAAACCGCGGTCGGCCTTGCTGCCGAAAAGCAGACCTCCAACTACTATGTTTACGGTATCAGACGGGCCGAGAATATGGATGTGTTTCTGAAGAAGGATGTGATCTTTGCCGACAGGGAGGAGATCCTGCAAGAGAGGCTGGATGGGGGAGTACTGATGCTCTCCGATAAAACGGTCAGGAAAGAGCGGGAGATCAGAGATTTCCTGGCTGGCAAGGAGCGGCATCGTGTGGGAAATAATTGGATTGTCAAGTTATAAGGTAGAATAGGAATGAAACTGTTGGTTACCGGCGTTGCCGGCTTTATCGGTCACCATATTGTTGAAAGAGCGGCTGCCGATGGAATTGAAGTGGCAGGAATCGACAACATCAACGACTACTACGATTTGGAGTTGAAGTTTGCCCGCTTGGCCGATTCGGGAATACCTAAGGAGGAGGTGCTGCCCGGTCGGTGGGTACAGAGTCGCAAATACCCGAACTACCGCTTCTTGAAGCTCGATCTGACCGATCGGGAGGCCCTGTATGACCTGTTCAGGGAGGAGGGGTTTACCCATGTGGTTCACTTGGCGGCACAGGCGGGGGTCAGGTATTCGCTCATCAATCCCGACAGCTATATCCAGTCGAACATCGTGGGGTTCACTCACCTGCTCGAGGCTTGTCGCCACTCCTCCATTCAGCATCTGGTATATGCCAGCTCCAGCAGCGTATATGGCGATGATACCCCGGTTCCTTACCGTGAGTCGGCCCGGACCGATCATCCGGTCAGCCTCTATGCCGCCACGAAGAAGACGAACGAATTGCTGGCCTATGCCTACAGCCGGCTCTACAAGTTGCCCACAACCGGCATCCGCTTTTTTACCGTATATGGACCGTGGGGACGGCCCGACATGGCACCCTGGCTCTTTATGTCGGCC
This sequence comes from Petrimonas mucosa, assembly GCF_900095795.1. Taxonomy (NCBI): domain Bacteria; kingdom Pseudomonadati; phylum Bacteroidota; class Bacteroidia; order Bacteroidales; family Dysgonomonadaceae; genus Petrimonas; species Petrimonas mucosa. The sequence continues at coordinate 2,178,358 of NZ_LT608328.1, read as the reverse complement.
ATCACGAAGGGCGAGACCATCCGGGTCTTCAACAACGGGGAGATGTCGCGCGACTTCACCTATATCGACGATGTGGTGGAGGGGGTGGTGAAGATTGTGCCGGTTCCGCCCAAAAGTGATGTTCCCGGTGTCGTTTACAACATGGGATGTTCATCGCCGGTACAGTTGATGGAGTTTATCGGCATCATCGAGCGGGTAACCGGCAAGAGGGCCATTATGGAGATGGCAGGAATGCAACCGGGGGATGTGGCGGTCACCTATGCCAGCACCTCCTTGCTGGAGAGCGAGTTTGGCTATAAGCCCTCCACACCGGTGGAAAAGGGTATCAGGGAGTTTTACGACTGGTTCTGCCGTTACCAGTCAGAAGTTATCGCTCATGTAGCTTGCCCAGAATAGCCGACGAGATAAAATCGGCAGCCTTGCTGTTCAATCCTCCGCCCATCACCAGCATGTCGGCACGTTCGCGCGACGGTTTGATAAACTCCTCGTGCATGGGCCGTACGGTCTGGTAGTAACGTTTTATTACATCATGGGCTGATCTACCTCGCGACTCCATATCGCGTTCGATGATGCGCGAGAGCCGATAGTCGGACTCCACCTCCAGATAGATACGCATATCCATCTCCTCGCACAGTTCGGGTTGGGTGAGAATCAGAATCCCTTCGATCAGCAGGATCTTGTTGGGTTTTACCCTCACCGTCTCGGGTTGACGGGTACAGGTGAGGTAGGAGTAGGTGGGTGCATCAATCTCATGTCCCGATTTCAGCAGTTGAATATGTTCCATCATCAGTTCCCATTCGATGGCATCGGGGTGGTCGAAGTTCAATACCCGCCGTTGCTCGATGGGCAGATGGCTGCTGTCTTTATAGTAGGAGTCTTGCGTGAGCAGTGAGATCTGGTCGTAGGGAACCCTCTCCAGGATGGAGTTGACCAGCGTGGTCTTTCCTGAGCCGGAACCTCCGGCAATACCAATAATAAACATAAATCGAACAGGTTTTAAACGGATAGGGGTTATCGGTTGTTTCCCCCAAAGGTGAATTCAACGGGAATGGGTGCGGGAACCTTTACCAGGTTATTTCCCACCATAAGTTTGGGCCAGAGCTTTACAGTTACCTTGGTCGGGTCGGAAGACAACCCCAGAAAACCACTCATCTCTCGGGCTACACGGTTACGTGAATATCTGTTAATCAGATTTTTAATATCCACGCCGACCGATATCGGCAGTACTGCCGTTTGACCGGGTTCCACGCGAAGCGGAACATCAATCTTGCCGGTTGTAAACTCCATTTCATTGATCTCGATAACATACTCGAGAGCGTTTAGAAATGCGGCTGCCCGATTGGGATTGGTCACATCCATGTTGAGGGTCATACTGAAGGGGATGGTCTGTAGATTTCCCCCGGTAAGGATGCTCGATATGGTGGTGAAGTTCGAAAGCGAGATGGTTGAACCATTCCCCAAGTTTATCCCGGCCAGCTGGATATCGGAAATGGAGTTGTACTTGTAATCGCACTGGGATAACTGAATTACTCCACTCACCTGATTCAACACGTCACAGCTTGACAGCGGGATAATCAGCAATAAAAGTATTAGCACTGTTTGTTTCATCTCTCTATGTATGTATATGTTTGTTAATTATCGGATCGTTATCATGGTCGCACCATACCCATATTCGCGGAATGAGGCATCCTGGCAGTAGCAGTTTCTGTATTTTTTCCTGACTTCACCGAGCAACGCATTTTTTAGCACACCATCACCCTTGCCATGAATAAAGACAATCTTCTGTCCTTTTCGTTTAATGTTCTCCTGCATTATTTCATTGAATTTGGAGAGCTGGTATTCGAGCATCTCGGTATTACTCATGCCTTCGGTATTGTCGATCAGTTCACTGATATGAAGGTCCACCTCAATCACCGGCTGCTGTTCCCTCTTTTCTGTTTTCCGTACGCGGGGATGCTCATCAGCAAGACTCTTCTCCTGCATGGCTCGCTGGAGATCTGCGGCTGATACCACCATTTCCCGCTCTGGAATATCGTTCCGGGTGATATAATAAACCAGCGCATTCTCGTCGAAATAGTCGTTTTCGGTGAAGCAGTGCAGTTTGTAGAACTTCACCGTGTCGATACGCAACTCTACCGAAACAGGGCTCTTGAACCGGAATGTTTTGTTCTGCTTGAACGATACGAACTGGACACAAACTTTCTCCAGGTCGTTCAGTTGCGATTTGTCGAACTCCTCGATGAAGATCTGGGTATTAGGCTCGACGATACCGTTGTAGCGGCTCTTCCAGGAGTTGTTCTCCCGGCTCATGTAGTTGAGAAAGAGAAAATAGTTGCTGTCGTTTACAAAATAGCATTCGAACGAGGTCTGGGTCATGTTGCGGGCATCGACAGGCAGAAAGAGCAGACAAGTGGTGATTTTCTCGCCTTCAATGGTTTCGGTAACCGGTTCAGCTGCTTCAATACGTGCCACCGGTTCCGGTTCCTTGCTGGAGGGTTCGGGTGCCGGTTGTCCCAACTTTTCGTTGCCGGCGGTTTCTACAACCACACATTCAGAAATCAGCACCGGGATGTCGAATCCGTTCTCCTCTTCCACAATAACCAGTTGCTTGTTTAAAAAACTCTTCACCTGTCCACCACCAACGGTGTTCAGAAACCTGACCTTGTCGCCGACTTGTAATTTTCTCATTGGAGCGCTCAGTTTCTTAAATGCTTTTTTTGATGCAAGCGCAAAGTTGCCTAATTTTGTCGGATTATTTGCTGAAAACGGAATAAAAAAAGACTAATTTTCTTAAAAATGAAAAAATGTGACGCCGAAAAAGTCAGGATCGCCGACTACAACTATACGCTTCCCCAGGAAAAGATTGCCAAATATCCACTCCCCAAAAGAGATGCTTCCAAGCTGTTGCTTTTCTGCAACAACCAGATATCCACCCTCGCCTTCTCGTCGATTGCCGAAGAGATACCGGAAGGCAGCCTGATGATCTTCAACGATACCCGGGTGATACATGCCCGGCTGATCTTCGAAAAGGGTAGCGGGGCGCTGATCGAGGTGTTTTGCCTTTCACCCCATTCACCGCGCGATTATTCCGAAAATTTCCAGCAAAGGAGAGGCTGCTCCTGGCATTGCATGATTGGCAACGCAAAACGGTGGAAGGATGAGGTGTTGCAGATGCGAATCGTCATGGAGGGGTCGGAGCTGTTGCTCTCGGCCAGGAAAATTGCCAAGAACGGAAATGATACGGTGGTTGAGTTTTCGTGGGACAGACCGGAAGTGACCTTTTCCGAATTGCTGGAGGTAGCAGGGAAACTGCCTATTCCTCCTTATTTGAACCGCAATTCCGAAGCGAGCGATGACGAGACCTACCAAACGGTCTATTCCGAAGTGGAGGGATCGGTGGCTGCTCCTACGGCGGGCCTCCATTTTACTCCCGAGGTGATGGCGTCGCTTGAAAAGAGAGGTATTCGCATAGCCCGTGTAACATTGCATGTCGGTGCCGGCACCTTCAAGCCGGTCAAGTCGGAAACCATCGGCGATCACGATATGCACACTGAGTTCATATCCGTTTCGAGAGAAACGGTACAGGCGTTGTATGAAAACAGAAACAAGCTGATTGTGGTGGGAACCACGTCGATGCGAACCGTGGAGAGTCTCTATTACCTGGGAAAGAGAGTGTTGCTCCATCCCGACATCAAACCGGATGAACTGCTGGTTTCCCAATGGGAACCATATGAAGAGGAGACTCCTGTCTCACCGCAGCTTGCTCTGAAAGCGATTATCGATTATCTCGACAGGAACAGTGCCGATCAGTTGATTGCCCATACCCAGGTCATGATCGTTCCCGGCTACAGGTTTCATTATCCCCAGGCGATCGTCACCAACTTCCACCAACCCCAGAGCACGCTGCTTCTGCTGATAGCAGCATGTATCGGCGAGCGGTGGCGTGATCTCTACCAGTACGCCTTGCAGAACAATTACCGTTTTCTGAGCTATGGCGACAGCTCGTTGCTCTGGCTCACCGCAAGTCACTGATCCTGTTTTGGATGCAACGAGGAGATTTCTTTGCAGTTTGTGTATGTCGAGACTTGCAATCAGAAAGATTTTGGTCTCGATTTGTTTCTGTTTGGAATATTTTATGCCTTTGTTGTAAAATATTTTATTATATTTGTGCATTAAACTTATACATTAAAATTTTAAATTGCTTTCCCTCGTTAATGCATTAATGGGTTATCAATCTGAAAATAAGGTGGTTTTATGGAAAATATCAACGAAGCACTGGGACTTTTACTGGTGGGCTTGACAACTGTGTTTGTCATACTTTATCTGGTGGGTTTAATTGGAAATGGGGTAATTTATCTTACCAACCGGTTTGTTCCGGAGGAGACCATGGCCAAGAGAAAAGAGATTGTCAAGGGGAAGGCTAAACCCACCAATCCTGCAAAAATTGCCGCGGTTATTGCTGCTGTTGAAGCCGTAACCGGAGGAAAGGGGAAAATTGAGAAAATCGACAAAATCGACAAAATTGAAAAGTAGATAATAGACATGGCTAAGGAGATTAAATTCAGTTTATTATACAGAGACATGTGGCAATCGTCGGGGAAGTATGTCCCAACGGTTGACCAGTTGCTGGAGGTGGCTCCGGCAATTATCGACATGGGTTGCTTTGCCCGGGTGGAGACCAATGGAGGCGGGTTTGAACAGATCAATCTGCTCTTCGGTGAAAATCCGAATGTGGCTGTCCGGAAATGGACCCAGCCGTTTAATGATGCAGGCATTCAGACCCATATGCTTGAGCGGGGCTTGAACGGCATCCGGATGAGTCCTGTTCCGGCTGATGTCAGACGGTTGATGTTTCATGTGAAGAAGAAGCAGGGGACAGATATTGCCCGGTCGTTCGACGGGTTGAACGATCCGCGTAACCTGGAGGGATCCATCCGGTACGCCAAGGAGGCCGGCATGATTTCGCAGGCTGCATTGAGTCTTACTGTTTCTGAAGTGCATACCGTGGAGTATTATACCGAGCTGGCCGACACGCTGATTGAAATGGGCGCGGATGAGATCTGTGTAAAAGATATGGCCGGAATTGCCCGTCCGGCAACCGTTGGCAAGATTGTCCGGACCATCAAGGAGCGACATCCCGATGTTCCTGTTACCTACCATGGGCATGCCGGGCCGGGATTCCAGATGGCTTCCATACTTGAGGCGGCCTATGCGGGGGTTGACTATGTCGATACGGCCATGGAGCCGCTGGCGTGGGGAACGGGACATGCCGACGTGCTCGCCGTGCAGGCGATGCTCAAGGATGCAGGTTTCATTGTTCCCGATATCAACATGAAGGCCTATATGAAGGTCCGCTCCCTGACACAGAAATATATCGACGATTTTCTGGGCTATTACATCAACCCTAAGAACAGGTTGATGAACTCGCTGCTGATCGGACCGGGACTTCCCGGGGGGATGATGGGTAGCCTGATGGCCGATCTGGAGAGCAACCTGGCCTCATTGAACAGGTGGCTGGCCAAGAACGGAAAAGAGGAGATTACACTCGATGATCTGCTGATCAAGCTTTTCGACGAGGTTGCATACGTCTGGCCCAAGATCGGGAACCCGCCATTGGTTACCCCCTTCAGTCAGTATGTGAAGAACCTGGCATTGATGAACGTCATGCAGATTGAAAGAGGGAAGGAGCGATGGTCTGTTATCGCCGACAATATATGGGACATGATCCTGGGCAGATCGGGTAAGCTACCCGGAACGCTGGCTCCAGAAATCGTTCAGCTGATAAAAGAGCAGGGTAAGGAGTTTTACGCGGGGAACCCGCAGGATCTTTATCCCGACCAGCTGAACGAGTTCCGGGCAGAAATGAGGCGGAACAACTGGGATTTCGGAGAAGACGACGAAGAGCTGTTCGAGCTTGCCATGCATCCAGAACAGTATAGGGCGTATAAGTCGGGTGCCGCCAAAAAGGCGTTCAATGAGGACCTGGCCAGGCGAAGAGCTGCTGCAACGGCAGAACAGCCTCACCCAACGCCAGTGCCGGCTCCTGCAAATAACGGGGAGAGTGGCAGTTTCCAGCCCAGGCAGTTGGTGATAAATGTGGACAACGAGGAGTACCGGGTCTATATATCCTATCCTGAGAACGATGGCGTTCCATTTCATCCGGTGGAGAAGACCCTACAGCCTCAGCCGAACGTGCCGGCAACCCAGCCCCCTCTTTCTAGCGGAGTGACAAAGGAGGTTCTCTCCCCGCTCGAGGGAAGGTTTTACCTGACCAAAGATCCTTCGGGAAAAGCACTAAAGGTGGGGGACTCGGTTCAGGCAGGCGATATTGTCGGTTACATCGAGTCGATGAAAACCTACAATGCTGTGGCTGCCGAAGAGAACGGCCAGGTGATTGAAATCTGCTTTTCGAATGGAGACCCTGTGGAAGAGGATGATGTCCTTGTTAAAATGAGATAGGCCCATGAACGAGATCATTTCTAAACTGGTGGATATGACCGCCTTCGGGAGTATCTCCTGGGGAACCTTGCTGATGTGGCTGATCGCTTTCATTCTGCTCTACCTGGGTATCAGAAAAGAGTATGAACCGCTGCTTCTTGTCCCCATAGGTTTTGGCGTGTTGCTGGCAAACCTGCCGATGGCCGGCCTGGGTATCGTGGATAGCTCGCTTGTCTTGTTGCCCGACGGGAGCTATATGAATCTCCTGGATATTGCCAATGAGTATGGAATCATGAATTTCCTCTACTATGCGCTTATCAAGACAGGGCTGTTACCGCCCATCATTTTTATGGGTGTGGGGGCACTCACCGATTTCGGCCCCATGCTCCGCAACCTGAAACTTTCGATGTTCGGCGGTGCTGCACAGTTGGGTATCTTTTCGGTACTCATTATTGCCGTGTTGATGGGCTTCGATATGAAAGAGGCAGCATCGCTGGCAATTATCGGTGGTGCCGATGGGCCCACTGCCATCTATACCACTATCAAGCTGGCTCCGCACCTGCTTGGTCCCATTGCCATCGCCGCCTACTCCTATATGGCCCTGGTTCCGGTAATTATTCCATTGGTATCGAGTCTGCTGATGACAAAAAAGGAGTTCTCTATCCATATGAAAAAAATGGATAAGCAATATCCGCCCAAGCATGAAATCAAACACCTTAAAACGGTAAAGATCGTTTTCCCGATTGTGCTGGGTGTGGTGGTGGCCGTTTTTGTACCCTCCGCTGCGCCTCTGGTGGGCATGCTGCTCTTCGGAAACCTGGTTAAGGAGATTGGCGCCAATACCAGCCGCCTCGCCGATGCGGCCTCCGGACCCATAATGAATACGGCTACCATCTTCCTGGGGCTGACGGTGGGGGCAACCATGACCGCGGAGGTTTTCCTCACGGCCCGGACGCTCGGCATCGTAGTGGGCGGTTTTCTTGCCTTTGCCATCTCTGTGGCGGGTGGAATTCTGGCTGTGAAACTCTACAACCTCTTTTCCCGTAAAAAGATCAATCCGCTTGTAGGTGCTACGGGATTGAGCGCCGTACCTATGGCGTCACGCGTGGCAAACGAGATGGCGTTGAAATATGACAGATCGAATCACATCCTGCAGTACTGTATGGCAAGCAACGTGTCGGGCGTTATCGGCTCAGCTGTGGCTGCAGGCGTGCTGATATCGTTTCTGGGATAGATCTTATCTTATTCACTTACAAACAACCGCTTGCTGGAAAAGAGCGGGTCGCTGGTTACATTGATCTTCAGCTTTCTCAACCCGGCTTCGTCCCCAGGTGTGGGAATATGCGTGGAGTGCATCTCGCAGTTGTTCAGCTCGGTCAGTTTCTGCAAGGCCATTTGTGCGGCCGGATTGGATATTGCGCTTATTGACAGGGCAATGAGTGTCTCTTCCACATCCAGGCTCGCATTCTTGCCGTTCAGGATATCCTTTTTCAGGTGGGTAACCGAGTCGATGATATTTTCTGGTAGCAGCACCATGTTGTCGGGCAGTCCCGCCAGATGCTTGATGGCATTCAGTATCATCCCCGACGAGGCATGCAGCAACGAGGAGTTCTTGCCGGTAATGATGGTGCCGTCGTGCAGCTCGATGGCGGCTCCGCAATAGATCCCTCCATATCCCTTTCCGCTCCTTTCCGCCTCCTTGGCCGCTCTCCGGGCCGGTTCAACTACAAGGCGATCTTCATCTTTCGCTCCGACCCGCTGCATGATTGCGGCGTTACGGTCGAGCGTCTCCTTGTCGATCAGCCCCATACCGTAATCGACAAATCCCCGTAAGTGACGACGGATAATCTCCTGGAAAGCAGCCTCCTGGCAGCGCTCGTCGTCGATAATCCCCGCACTGATCCGGTTTACTCCCATATCTGTGGGGGAGAGGTAGACCGAATCGTTTCCGGTAATCTTGGTCAGGATCTCTTTCAACAGGTTGAAAGCTTCAATGTCGCGATTGTAGTTGACGGCCTCCACTCCATAAGCCTTCAGGTGGAAGGGATCGATCATGTTTATATCGCCCAGGTCGGAAGTGGCTGCCTCGTAGGCGATGTTGACCATATGATCCAGGGGAAGATCCCAGATAGGGAAGGTTTCGAACTTTGCATATCCGGCATTCTTCCCCTTCTTGAAGTCGTGATAGAGGTTGCTCAAGGCTGTGGCGAGCTTGCCGCTGCCCGGTCCGGGACCGGTTACCACAACGATGGGGCGTGTGGTCTCGATATACTGGTTGGCACCGTATCCCTCATCGCTTACAATCAGGTCGATGTTCTTGGGATAACCGCGCGTGGGATAGTGCAGGTAGACCTTGATCCCTTTCAGTTCAAGTTTATTCTTGAAGATTTCGGCGGCGGGCTGTTTTTCGTATCGGGTAATGACAACGGCAGCCACATTGATGCCGTACCATTTTAAATCGTCGATGCTTTTCAAGACATCCACATCGTAGGTAATGCCAAAATCGGCCCTGATCTTGTTGCGTTCGATATCACCGGCATAGACGCACATGATCACCTCTACCTTATCTTTCAGCTTTTGCAGCAGACGCATCTTTACGTTGGGAGCAAAACCAGGCAAGACCCTGGCGGCATGATAATCGTATAAGATTTTCCCTCCGAATTCGAGGTAGAGTTTATCGGTAAAGCGGTTTACGCGTTCGAGGATGGCTGAAGTCTGTTCCTGAAGGTACTTTTCGTTGTCAAAACCAATACGGCTAAAATTTTTCATTTTTGTAATCTTCCGAATAATAGAGAGTTGTAATTTCGCACGAGAGCTGCGGGTTTCACATCTGCTTTCGGGACCCAAAATTACTCAAAATCTGGCAGAAAATTGCCCCGGTTTGACAAAAGTAGGCGAAAAGTTTTACCGATCCCACCAGATGAACCGGGGGATCGGTTGTGAAGTACCGGAAGTTACATCGTGAATTTTACTCCTGCAAAGAGCGTTCTCGGCAGTGACGGTCCATACATGTATCCCGCATCGCGAAGCGGTCCCTGGTCGAAATCCTCCTGAAAACTGTTGAAGAGGTTCTGTATGCCGCCGTTGAGCTGAAGAGTGGCATCGCCGGTCACTTTGAAGTTGTATGCAAGCTTGACCGTGAAATCGGAAAAGTCGGGTGTCCTGAACTCCCGATCTTCCGGTATATATCCGGCGAAGTGTTGTACCAGCATGGGGCCGGTATAGATGCCGGAGAAGGAGAGAGTGAAAGCGGTTGTCGGCGTGCAGGTTGCCGTGAAATAGCCGTATAGATCCGGCGTCCGGAACATGTTGCGTTGCGGTTTGATGTCGGGATTGCTGCTCCAGACTTCCGGTCGGGTATAGAGACTCTTCTGGAGTGTTCCACCCAGCTGCAGCTGGAACCTCTTGTCGGGAGCAATGGTACCCTCGACGTTTACCCCCCTTACCAGGGCACCCGATCCGTTTCGTCGTTCCATCAGCAGATTGCCCTGATCATCCCGTCCCATCTCCTCCAGCAGGAAGACATCCTTCAGGTGCGTGTAAAAGACTTCGATAACCAGATTTGTCTGCACCGATCCAAACGATCTGTATAAATCGGCAGAGAGGGTAAAGGATTGGGAAAACTCGGGTCTCAACTGCGGTGACAGTTGGATGATGCTTACTTCGCCACCAACGGCGGTGATGTGCAGGTCTTCGTCGAAAGCCTGGGGGGCGCGGAATCCTGTGGAGTAGCCGCCGCGTAGTACAATGAGGGGGACCGGAGCAAACCGGATATTGATTCTCGGACTCACTATGGCATCTTTAATCAGGTTGTGTTTGTCCACCCTGACTCCTGCCAAGATGCTCCAGGCAGCATTTCTCCATTCATTCTGCAGGAAAAGACTCTTTGTGTTCACCTCCTGGTCCAATTTGCGGTTGTAGCCGACCATCTCGTCGCTCATCTTGTTGTAATTCAATTCAGCTCCTGTGGTTACTTCAGAAGGCATGAACAGCAATTTTTCTATGGAGTAGCTATACTGGACTCCTCCCATAATGCTGTTGTCGGCCGTGGTGCCGTATGCATTGGGGTCTCCCTGTGTCCCGTAGTAGCTCTGGCGATCGATAAACTGTCCCGACAGGTAGGCATTGAACTTGTGCCTGTAGTTGCGCGAGAGGTAGTTGTAACTGCCATTTGCCGAATGGATGTTGTGTTCCGTCTGTTCGGTGATATCGGTAAAGTGGGGTGGAGTGTCGAGCTTGTTCCCTCCGCGCCTGAACTCGTTGATAAAGTGGTATTCCGCCGTCAGCCTCTTGTAATTGTTGAACTTGTAAAAAGCACGCATTCCGATATTGCTTCCTTCCAGTTTGCCGATCTCGGTGAAGCCGTCCTTGTCGTAGTCAAATGCATCGCGTTGGCGATTTGAACCGAAAACCAGCAATCCGTTCTTCAGGTCGTTATCTACCAGCGAGGCATGGAATGCAAGATTGTTGTCGGGAGTGCTGCCGCCGATCATGTTGGTTATGTTGCTTACCGAAATGGAGTTGTTTTTCGGCTCTTTCGTGATGATGTTGATGGTTCCGGCTATGGCATTCGACCCGAAAAGGGCCGATCCTCCACCACGCATCACCTCTACCCGCTCGATCATGTTGGCCGGTATCTGTTCAATGCCGTATACTCCGGCCAAGGCACTGAATATGGGGCGGCTGTCGATAAGAATCTGCGAGTAGGGACCGTCCAGTCCATTGATACGAACCTGCTGGAACCCGCAGTTCTGGCAGTTGCTTTCGAGCCGTAAACCGGGCTGGAAATTCAACCCTTGGGCCAGGGTAACCGAGTTGGTGTTCTCCAGTAGCATCGGGGATATGATGCTGACCATCGAAGGGGCCTCCTTCCGTTTGGTCTCTGTCCGGTTAGCCGATACCACTACGGTTTCTAGCAGGAGATCATCCTCCTCCAGGTAGACATTCACCTCGATGGTTTTTCCCTGGTATAGGGTTACGGGTAGCTCTACCGTTTTGTAGCCGACTCCCGATACGACAAGCTTAAAGTCGCCTCGGGGGAGTTCCTTCAGGTAGTAATGTCCCGATTCGTCGGTTGAGGTTGCGTGTGGTGTACCCTTTAGGGATATCGTGATGTACGGAATATGCTCCTTGGTCTTTTTGTGCAGGATGTGGCCGACGACGGTTGCGTCGCCCTCTCCTTGCCGGTTTCTCGTTTGTTGGGGTTCCGGGTTGCTATGTTGCGGAAAAGCAGCGACGGTATAAATTGTCGCAATCAAGATCCATATAAGTTTCTTCATCTCTGGTAGCAATTTAATTACAGGTGTATAGATGCCTCTCCACACAACGGTCTGATTCTTCGTGCGTGGCAAGCGGATAAAAAATTTCAGGGCGATTATTATACGTGTAATTGAACTGGAGGAGCGCGCCAGCCGTTGGCCTGGATAAGTGCCAGTTTCAGGGCGATATCTTTCTGTCTGCACTGGTTGAAGCAGGTAATCAGCCTTTGTAGCACAGCAGATTCAGGGTGGGCGAATAGCCCCGTGGAGTAGAAATGAGTGAGCGAATGGATGAGATTCAGCGAGGAGGTGGCATGCTGGTGATCGGGTTTATTGCCGTCCAGTGCCGGATGATAGAGATGGGAATGGAGGAGATGCTTACCGTTGATTTCATGGGCATGAATGAATAAGGAGATATTTCCGTAATAACTTACGAAAAGTATCAGCAGAAAATAACCCGATAGAGTTCTAGCCCGTTGCCTCATTGCGGCTGCAAAGATAGGGCTATCTGCGGTACTGCCAAACAAACAGTATTGAAAAAAATGGGTCGATCTCTTTTTACCTGCTGGCTTCGGAGGAAATTTTCTCGATCTCCTTCACTACGAGAGGGAGAGCCGGATAGACCATGCCATGATCGTAACCGTCGAGCTCTAGCAGGCGGGTATGCTGGTGTCCAGCCACTTTCATCATACGGGCCAGGTAGGCATTCTCCTCATATCTGCCCAACATCTCCAGCTCCCTGTCCCCAGTAATCAGCAGGAGCGGGGGGGCATCGGGACGGACATGATAGAGAGGGGCAAATTCGTCGACCACCGCCTTGGTATTTGCTATTCCCCGTTGTTCACGGATAGAGAAGTGTGTGATGGTTTGCGCACTTAGGGGGATAAGTCCCGCGATACGGTCGGCGTCGATCTGGTGTGCCGCCAGGTACTTCTTGTCCAACCCCACCATGCAGGTGAGATAGCCTCCGGCCGAGTGTCCCGAAACAAAAATCTTGGATGGATCACCGCCATATTCCCCGATTTTCTTGAATGCCCAGGCCACTGCAGCCGCGGCATCCTCAATGTATGCCGGTGCCTGAACTTTCGGTGAGAGCCGGTAGTTGACGCCGATGATACAGAATCCCTTCTCTTTCAATCCTTCGGGCAGCTCCTTCTCCCCGCCTGTCAACCCGCCGCCATGAAACCATACGACGGTGGGAAAATCTTTCTTATTTAAAGGATAGTAGATGTCGAGGGTGCAGCGCTCCCTGATGTAGCTGTCTGAACTTCTTATCGCATCATCGTAGTAGGGAATCTCCCTGACGGTCTTGTATCTCGTCTCCTGAGAAACGCAACTGAGCGACGTAATGAGTAGTAAAAGGATAAAAACAGTTTTTTTCATTGTGTTCGGGCAATTGAGGGGTCCAATTTAACCATTTTTTCAACAACTCTTCATAGATGTGCAGATTTTTTTATAAAAAAGCCAGGAATCCTGTAATCATCAGCACGTTGATAAAGTCGATAAAGAGGGCGCCCACTACGGGGAGAATAAAATAGGCAACACGTGAATAGCCAAACTTTTCGCAAATGGAATCGAGGTTGGCCATTGCATTGGCGGTGGAACCCATGGCAAACCCGGTCAATCCGGAGGTGGAGACCCTCATCATCGCCAGTTGCGGGGAAAGAACGAGCGGTTTTGCCAATCCTATAGCCACGAGGTTTTGCAGGAGACTGAAGATTGTGCCCAATCCGAGGAAGATAAGCATAATGGTGCCACCCTTTCTCAGCAGCTTGAGACTTACGTTGAACCCGATGGAGGTAAAGAAGAGGTCATGAAAAAGGCTTGCAATACGTTGTCAAACTGCAGGAAGAGCAGCTGCGAAGAGTGGAGTGCCAGTGCAACAAACGCAAAGAGCAGGCCGCCGATAACGGGCGACGGGATGGCATATTTGCGAAATGGTCATCGTGGAAGAGTTTGGTTGTCAGAAATTATCGGGCGGCGTACTGAATGCGGTTACCGTTACCTCCTTGAAATCGGTTTCGAAGTTGGCAAGCAACATCTCAACGAACTTGACATGGAAGTAGGTGTAGAGCTTCGATGTTATATATTTGCGGTCTTTCCGCTTTATCAGGCCGAAACGCAATTCACTCTCCTCAACCCATATCTGCGGTTTCAAAAAGGCTTCGTTTTTCCATAACAGCGGTGACGGGGTGATTCGTCCATCCGGGATAACCGTCCATTTCTCCACTTTCCGGCTGGCAAGACCCTCGTAGATCTTGTCAAGCAAAAGGTTCGGATTATCGGTTTTTATGATGATCGCCATAGGATGATGCACTATTGGTTCTTATACACTTCAATTGCTGCCTTGACGCTTCTGTGCAGGAGCAGCAGGTTCCTTGCCTGGTCATAGGGCAATCCGAGCTCGTCGACAATCATCCGGACGCCACGGTCGACCAGTTTCCGGTTGGTCAGCTGCATGTTCACCATCTTGTTGCCTTTGACCCTGCCCAGTTTGATCATCACGGCAGTCGAAATCATGTTGAGCACCAATTTCTGTGCCGTGCCCGATTTCATCCGGGTACTTCCGGTCACATACTCCGGTCCGACAACCGGTTCGATCCTGATCTCGGCTTCCGCCGACACGGGTGAACCGGGATTGCAGCTTATCGCTCCGGTGAGGAGGCCCGCTTCTCGTGCCCTGCGCAATGCCCCTATCACATAAGGTGTTGTTCCCGATGCCGCAATACCCACCACGGTGTCGTGCCGATTGATCTTATATGCCTGCAGCTCTTTCCAAGCCTGTTCCTCATCGTCTTCGGCCGACTCCACCGGCCTGCGCAAAGCGGTGTCGCCACCGGCAATCAATCCGATAACGTAGGTGTCGGGCATTCCGTATGTCGGGGGAATCTCCGAAGCATCCAGCACGCCGAGCCTTCCGCTGGTGCCTGCTCCGATATAGAAGAGCCGTCCGCCCCGTTTCATCCGTTCCACAATTCCGTTGACAAGCTTCTCTATCTCGGGAATGGTCTGTTGCACTGCAAGGGCCACCTTCTGGTCTTCCCGGTTGATATCGGTAAGGATTTCAGAAACCGGCTTGTTCTCCAGGTCGTTATAGAGCGACGGTTGTTCGGTTATGTTGATAAATGTCATATCAGATACCATCAAGCGTAATAACTTATCAATCCTTCCATGGGAGATTGCTCGATCTTCCCGGTCTCAATCCCCTTCTCTGCGGCAACTTCACGCAGCAGTCCGGAGAAGTGCCAGGCGATGGAGCCCACAAAATTAACCCTATTTTTCCGATAATCATATTGCATGACATTTCTCTCAAGGAAATCTGAGAAGCTCCGGATAACCATATGGCGAATATGTGGGTGGTCGATATGTTTCAGCAGGAAGGGTGCCAGTCCCGCCAAAAAACGGCTGGGGAAGGGTTGGCGGTAAACTCTCTCGATGATGGTTGCCTGATCCAGGTCGTACTCGGCAAGGAGGCGCTCCTTCAATCCATCGGGCAACCGGTTCTTGAGCGCATCGCCCACCAGCAGCTTTCCCAGTGCGGCGCCGCTGCCCTCATCACCCAGGATAAATCCAAGTGGCGGCACCTGTTTGATGATGCTTGAACCGTCCCATTCGCAGGAGTTGCTCCCGGTGCCCAGGATACAGGCAATGCCCGGTTCATATCCGCAGAGGCCATGTGCCGCGGCCATCAGGTCGCTGTAGACTTGAATCTCCTCGATGGGGAACGATTGGTATAGTGCCTGGCTCACGGCTGCACTCTTCTCCGGGATACAGCCGGTACCGTAAAACCGGATCGATCGAAACTGCTGCTCCCTTAACTGGGGGTAGACATGCAACCTGATCTCTTTGGCCATCTCCGCTTCGGTCTGGTAGACGGGACTGATACCGTGGGTGAAAAACCGCTTCAAGATTTCCCCTCCTTGAACCAGGCACCAGTCGGTCTTGGTAGCGCCGCTGTCGGCAATCACTATCTTTTCGGATAATGCTTTCTCCATGCTCTCGTTGTTTGCTTTTCGTATAATTTCATTGCCGTTTCTCCGGTTCCCCTCTCTTCGATCTGCCGAAACCGGGATCCACTTTCATGTAGGGAATCAGCAGCAGGGTCGGTATGGTGAGGATCATGACCAGAACAAAGAAATGGTGGTAGCCCAGTTGCTCCTGTATCCATCCGGCCGCCATTCCCGGCAGCATCATTCCCAGTGCCATGAATCCCGTGCAGATGGAGTAGTGGGCTGTTTTGTGTTCGCCCTGAGAGAAATAGATCAGATAGAGCATATAGGCGGTGAATCCGAAACCGTAGCCAAACTGTTCGATCGCCACGGCGACGTTTACCCATAAGATGTTTTCCGGTTGGAAATATGCGAGGTAGAGGTAGGCTGCATTGGGCAGGGTGATGGCCAACGCCATGGGCCAGAGCCAATATTTCAACCCCTGTCGCGAAGCCATGATACCGCCGAGAATGCCCCCGAGCGTCAGGCTGATCACACCTACCGTACCGTAAGTTATGCCCACTTCGGAAGTGGTTAACCCCAGACCGCCGACCCCACGGCTGTCGAGCAGGAAGGGCGATGCCAGTTTCACCAGCATTGCCTCTGCCAGTCTGTAGAGTAACATGAATGCAATGGCCAATCCAATTCCCTTTTTGGAGAAAAAGGATTTGAAGGTTCTTCCGAATTCGATCAGCACCTCCTGCGGTGTACGGGCGGCTCTCCCGGAATCGGTCGAAGGGTAGGGGAGCAGAAACCGGTGGTAGATAAAGAATGCTAGGAAGAGTCCCGCCAGTATGAAAAAGGTGAGGCTCCAGGCATAAGGAATCGTACCGGTCGTTTTTTCCAGGTAGCCTGCCAGTACGACCAGCAATCCCTGACCGGTAATCATGGCCAGCCTGTAGAAGGTGCTCCTTATTCCTACAAAAAACGACTGTTGCGATTGGTCCAATGCGAGCATGTAGAAGCCGTCGGCAGCAATGTCATGAGTGGCCGAACTGAAAGCGGTCAGCCAGAAAAAGGCGAGGGATGCCTGCAGGAAGAGGGGGGTAGGTAATGTGAAGGCGATACCAGCCATGCCTGCACCAATAAGCAGCTGCATCGTTATGATCCACCACCGCTTGGTTTTCAGGATATCCACAAACGGACTCCAGAAGGGCTTGATGACCCACGGAAGATAGAGCCATGAAGTATAGAGGGCAATATCGGTATTCGAAAGGCCAAAACGTTTGTACATGATCACGGCAACGGTCATTACCACCACATAGGGGAGGCCTTCGGCAAAATAGAGCGTCGGTATCCAGCTCCACGGTGAACACACTCTTTTTTTCATGCTTGGTCTATTGATTTAATATTTTTGGTCGATCCTGGTGTGGGGAAAATAGTGGTGCAGGATGGCTGCATATCCGTAGCCCCGTTCTGCCATCACTGCTGCACCGATCTGGCATAAACCTACGCCGTGTCCCCAGCCTGCTCCGGTGAGCGTAAACTTTTGCGGTACACCTTTTTCATCCATCTCTCCGGCATCCACCACGAAGGCAGCGCTGTAGAGGTGCGTGGGCGAGAGTGTACGCCGTATCTCCAGTTCCTTTCCGATCGTTGTCACCCGTTCGGTTCCCACGATCCTGAGCCGAATGATACGTCCCGATACACCCCGTTCTAGCGGCTCCAGCGCGATGATCCCGCCGAAATCGATGCCGGATCGTTCCCGGATCAGTCGACTCAGTTCCGCTTGCCTATAGACCACTTTCCAGCGGTAGAAGTCGTTCGTCTCACGGTCGTAATCATTCAGGACCTGCCTGAGTATCCGGCTCTCCTGCGTATTACAGAAGGCGGGTGGTGACGAGTGGATCCATGCTGCGGCATGCTTCTCGCAGGTGAGATCGGGTAACGGGAAACCTTCACCATTATCTGCCATTCCTTGCAGATAGGGGTGTGGAACAGGTTCCCACACATTTTCGAAAGCCTCCGTCGCTCCGCCGCAACATTTCGAGAAGCGGGCATCACAGACGATCCCGTTGCAAGTGATCACCTCTCCCCGTGTCGAGTCGATTGCCTCGTTCACCAGAGCGGTGGTCTGCCGGGTAATTCCCTGGTAGCGCTGACAATGGTCGTCTGCACAGACATCGAAACGGTCGTGATCCTCCCGGTCGTACCAGCGGATAATCTCGGTGGGCGTAACGGATGAGGTACGGTACCCCTCTCCAATATTTCTGCTCTTCACCAATTGGGCCAACAGCCAGCTGCGGGAGATGACGGCATGTGCTTTCAGCAGTTCCCCGGAGCTGGTGGCGCTCATTTCGGAGGAGATGACGCTTTTGAGGTAATCCTCGAGGGCGACATTGTTGACAGCGGTGATGCCCCCTCTCCCCCGGATGAAGGATAATCCACCCAGAAAGCGCTGATCCTCTTTCCGCTCCCAGTGAAACCCGATGCCAATCGTTACCGCTTTCAACTCGAACGAATCCTCATGGATCCGGTCCGGTTCAAACGTGATCTTATCGTAACTCTTTCCCTGAAAGAGGATCTTCTTCCCTTTCAGGATAACCGAATAATTGCCCGGCGGAAATGGCTCTCCTTCCAACCTGTATGTGGAGTGGAGGGTAAAGCCGATCATCTCCTGCTCCTGTATGATCCCCACGCGAATAATCGGTTCGGCTACCTCCGGTTTTTTCTGGCCTGCAGTTCCCATGTCCTGATCCGGTCTTTATAGAGGTTATGTGCGTTCACTTTTGTGATGTCGAGAGAAGCGTCGCTGTTCTCTTCCCAGCGACGGCAAAGATAGAGTTCGTCGTAGATCCTTCCGATCCGGTATCGGCGGGAGATGTTGAGCCCGAGGGCATAATCCTCGCCATAGCTGGTGTTGGGTGCCTTGATCTCACGCAGCAGCGGGGTAAAGAAGGCCCGGGGTGCTCCCAGCCCGTTGATACGAAGGGCGTTGTTCCTCCCGTTCCCGGGTGTCCACTCCCTGTGATCGATCACACCGGGAGGAATTGTCTCCAGATTGAAATCGGTCATCCGGTAGCTGCCCACCACCATGGCACACTTCTGCTCGTAGAACGCATCGACAATCCTTTGTAACGTATCTTCCCCGCTGTAGAGATCGTCACTGTCGAGCTGTACTGCGAACCTGCCACACGCTGCGTGATGGACGCCTGCATTCCAGCACCCCCCGATGCCCAGATCATCCCTATCGGGTATGAGATGTATCAGCCGCGGGTCGTTGCTGAAGCTGGCGATGGCTTCGGTAGTGCCATCGGTGGAGTGGTTGTCGATCACTATCAGGTTGAAGGGAAAATCGGTCTTCTGACGTAGCACCGAAATGATGGCATCACGGATGGTTCTGATGCGGTTGCGGACCGGGATGATGACCGACGCCTTGACGTCAAAATGACCCTCTTCCAGGTCAACCTCCTCGAATACGGGTTCCAGGTATGCCCCCACATCCTTCAGGTGTTGGGTGCAGGCCTGTTCCATCTCCAGTTGGACCTCCCTGTTCCTGGGGTCCACGTAGTCGAAAATCTTCCGTCCGGAGTCGCGGGTATCCTCCTCCACCTCCGAATAGAGGTATTCATTGATGTGAACCAGCTGATGTTGTTGCGACACCTTCAGCCGGAGGTCGTAGAGTCCGGCATGTCTGTATTCTCCCCTTTCCATCCGTTGGGCAGCCCTCTTCAGCGCAGCCGAGTCGTAGAGGAGCAACGAGCCGAAATTGAAATCGTCACGCAGGCTCCCCTCCTGATAGTCGATCACCGGGTGGGGGCACCTTTCGCCATTGATAATGGCATAATGGTCGGCATATACCATACCGGCACCGCACTCCTCCGCAATGCGAACCATCCTTTCAAACGCAAAATACCCCGGTTTCAATGGGGTCTGTTTCAGGTAGATCAATGTAAAATCTGCTTCCGACCGCTCGGCAATCTGCTTCACGGTGCTGCTGCTTCGAAGGGTGTCCACCGGAATGGCGATGCACCCTTCCGGTATCCGGTCGCATCTTTCCGGTGTTAGCAGAAAGATTTTTCCAATCGATCCGGACCCTCTGAGCTCCTCAACTGTAATCTTAACCTGTTCCGGATCCGTGAAGGGGATAAAGGCGTCTATTCTTTTCATGCTCAATTTTTCTCACTACCTGTTTTTTCTGGAGTAGGTCTGGAACGTAAAGCCGTAAGGGTGCCGCTCGTCCGGAAGGTGATGCTCTTCTCCGGTGAGTTCCCATTCGGTCTCATTGATCTCCGGAAAGAAGGTGTCTGCATCGTCGAAGATGTGATGAATCCGGGTGATGTAAAGTCTGGAGACCAGGTGCAAGGAGGTGCGATAGAGTTGCCCCCCTCCGATGATGAACACCTTCTCCTGGCCGCTGCAAAGGGAGAGGGCCTCTTCTACCGAGCGGGCAACCTTGCACCCCGGAAAATCCTCCCGAGCTTGCGAGGTGATCACGATGTTGGTCCGGTTGGGCAGAGCCCCTTTCGGCAGTGACGCGTAGGTTTTTCGTCCCATGATCACGACATGCCCTGTTGTAATCTGCTTGAAATGTTTCAGATCGTCGGGAAGATGGCAGAGCAGATCGCCCTTGCGACCGATGCCATTCTGCCCGTCCAGGGCAACGATGAGAGCAATGGCCTGATGCTTCTCTGTCATACCGCAACCTCCCCCTTGATATGTGGATAGGGATCGTAGTTCACCAGTTCAAAATCTTCGTACCTGAAGCTAAAAATATCTTTCACATCGGGATTTATTTTCATATCGGGCAGCGGTCTCGGCTCACGCGTAAGCTGCAGTTTCACCTGTTCCAGGTGGTTCAGGTAGATGTGGGCATCACCGAGGGTGTGAACGAATTCACCCTCCTGAAGTCCCGTCACCTGGGCCATCATCTTCAGCAGCAGGGCGTACGAGGCAATATTGAAAGGCACGCCCAGAAATATGTCGGCACTCCTCTGGTAGAGCTGCAGGCTCAGTTTACCCTCTGCCACATAGAACTGGAAGAAGGCATGACAGGGTGGAAGGTTCATGTTGGGGATATCGGCTACGTTCCACGAGCTGACAATGATGCGGCGCGAATCGGGATTGTGCTTTATGGTCTCTACCACCTGGGCTATCTGATCGATGTGTCCACCGTTGTAATCGGGCCATGAACGCCACTGGTAACCGTAAATGTGTCCCAGGTCGCCATTCTCATCCGCCCACTCGTTCCAGATGCGTACACCGTTATCGTTCAGGTATTTTACATTGGTGTCCCCGTCAAGAAACCACAACAGCTCATGTATGATCGATTTCAGATGAAGTTTTTTTGTTGTAAGCAGGGGGAATCCGTCGCTCAACCTGAAACGGCACTGGTGTCCGAAAACACTGATGGTCCCTGTACCCGTGCGGTCCTCTTTTCTTACCCCTTCATCCAGCACGCGCTGGAGTAAATCTAAATATTGTTTCATCTTGTGAGAGAGTTTCTCACAAAAATAGCTGATTATTTCCGTATCTCAAACAGTATTGTTTGAAAGATTGTCACACCCGAATCACCAATTAAGCGTGCCCAAATTTCTATTTTTTGGTTAAACGGACCGATTAAGGAGTTTTTTTGCTTATTTTTGGGGCGGGGAAACAAATATGAGCAATGATTACTTTTTTCAGTTAAACGAGTTTATTTTTTTTTAGTCAAAATTTAAGAATCGCTTAATGCCTACATTTATGAAAAGAAATTTTTTTACTTCTCTTCTTGCCGTTGTCCTTTTTCTGGGATTGACTCTCGGTGCTACTTCATGTTCGTCGAGCAACGATGATATTGCCGAGACGCAATGGAAAGTGGTCAACATACTGGTCAAGAAATCCGATTGGAAATGGAATTCCTTTGATGGTCAGTACGAAGCCATCGTGTCATTACCTGAACTGACTCCGTTTATCTATAATGAGGGAGCAGCTATTGCCTATCTGAAATTCAACTCCAACACCAAGGCTCCTCTCCCGTATTCCAAATCGTATTCATACGATTATACCGGGAACGATGGTAATACATACACCGGGTTCTATACTGAGCACATAAAATGTGATTTTCAAGTTGGCAACCCCTCCACGGTAGCTTTTTATATCGAGGCATCCGATTTGGAAAGGGTTGATGAGTATTTGGAAAACAGAGAGTTCCAGGTGGTGCTGATCTGGTAACTATCTGAAGAGAGGCAGTGCATCTGCCACAATAAAGGAACTGCCGCCGATGAAGATGAGGTCATCTTCGTCGGCGTTTTCTTTGGCAGCCTCAATTGCCGATGCCACTCCGCCGTAACAGTCACCCTGCAGACCGAACGCCGCCGCCTGCTGTGCCAGCGTCTCCCCGTCCAGCGCCCGTTCCACCGATGCCCGCGTGAAATAGTAGTTGGCCTGCCTGGGCAGCATCGCCAGCACCGGAGTGATATCCTTGTCGTTGACCATGCCGAAAACCATGTGCAGCCTGTGGTAGTTCTCCTGTTGTAGTTGCGATACGATATAGCGTATGCCGTGTGCATTGTGGCCGGTATCACAGATGATCCTGGGCCGGGTCTGCAGCAGTTCCCAACGCCCCCTCAGACCGGTCAGCTCCTTGACATGGGCAAATCCGCCATAGACCGCCTCTTCCGGTATCCGGTACCCCTGACGTTTCAGTTCCGACACCGCAGTCAGAACGGTACGGGCATTCTTTTCCTGTGCGAATCCACCCAATTGATATGTCAGATTTGGGTATTCGCATGTATCGATTCTCCACTGATCGTTGTTCCAATCTGCTGAAAAACCGCTCAGTTCCCTTTCTGCAAACAGAATGGGAGCCCCTACGGATCGGGCTTTTGTATCAAAGACCTCCCTTACTGCCTCATCTTCCGCTTCACCAATCACAACCGCTACTCCGGGCTTGATGATGCCGGCTTTCTCCGCTGCAATCTCCGGAAGCGTATTTCCCAGGTACTGCATGTGGTCGAAGCCGATGTTGGTGATGACGCAGAGATCGGGTGAGATGATGTTGGTGCTGTCGAGCCGTCCTCCCAGTCCCACCTCGACGACAGCCACATCCACCTGCTGTTCTGCAAAGTAGAGGAATGCCATCTCCATCGTAAGTTCGAAGAAGGAGGGCATGATGGGCTCGACCCGATCTCGATATTTTTCGACGAAATCGATCACGTAGCCTTCGGGCACCATCTCACCATTGACCCTGATCCGTTCGCGGAAGTCTACCAGGTGGGGCGAGGTGTATAAGCCCACTTTATAGCCCGACTCCCCGAGAATGGCGGCCAGCAGGTGTGAGGTGGAGCCTTTGCCATTGGTGCCTCCAACGTGAATGGTCCTGTACCGTTGGTGCGGATGGTTGAAGAGGGTGTCGAGACGGTGGCTGTTCTCCAGCCCCGGTTTGTAGGCTAGATGTCCGATACGTTGATATTCAGGCATCTGAGCGTAGAGGTATTCCAGCGTTTCAGGGTAGCTCATCATCATCATGCTTGCTGTTAAGAGTCGACAAAGATAAAAAGAAAATGCACCCGAAAGAGTGCATTTTCTTTTTATGACGAAATTTAGTTGCTCAGGGTTCAATCCAGTGCACAAGAATCCGGCCCGCTCAGTTTTTCAACGGAAGTACCGAATATTGGCGTGAATAGCGCAGTTGCTGATCGACGTAGTTCTCGTTGTAAGAGATGGTCACATCGGTCACCTTGCCATTTTCATCGGTCACCAGCTTGTAAACCGGGTTTACAAAACCCTTGTAGGGAGCCAGATTCAGCTTTGCGTAGCGCTCCAGTATCTCTTTGTGCAACGCCTGGTTCACCTTTACGCCATAACTCTCCACGAGCGCTTTGCCAGCTTCGTAATCGCCTTCCGACTTGATGCGCTGTACTTCAGCAAGCAGCTGACCGAATAGTCCGCGCAGCTTTTCGTAGTCGTTCACCACGATATAGGTCTTGCCGTCGCGCTGTTTCATTTCAACCACATTCTCGGCCTTGCCCTTATCGAGCACCCAGTTGGAGATGAGTGCACGGTTGCGCATATGTGCCTGTTCAATATCTTTTCCGGGCTCGATGCGAGTCAGTTGAGTCATCGCGCCGTTCATGATATATTTGTAGTACTCTGCCTTGTATGCCTCAGCATTGGGAAGGAGTCCCAGCTCAACCAGCTTGGCATCGCCCAGGTAGTAGAGCGCGAAGAGGTCGGCCCTGGCCTCTTCAAGCGGAGAGCCGTAAGCTTTCAATGCATCGCCGTCAACTCCAGGCAGCAGTTTGCCCGATCCGTGACCGAGACATTCGTGCAGGTCGGTATGCAGGTTGTCGGTTAGCGAGCCATATTGTCTCGACAGCTCCTGTTCGGCTTCACTCCACATGAACTCTTCGTTGAATCCGCTTCCTTGTGCTGCCATGTCGTAAGCCGATGTGATATTGTCGATCGTTACCGACTTCGACCCGTGGTCGCGACGGATCCAGTTGGCATTGGGCAGGTTTATACCGATGGGTGTTGCCGGGTAGCAATCACCACCCAGTATGGCTGCTGTGATCACCTTGGCCGATACCCCCTTCACCTGCTCCTTCTTGAATCGGTCGTCAATAGGTGAATTGTCCTCGAACCACTGCGCGTTGTCGCTGATGAGTTGTGTCCGTTTCGAGGCCTCCTCGCTCTTGAAGTTCACCATGGCTTCCCAGGTGGCCTTCATGCCAAGCGGATCGGTGTAGCTCTCGATGAAACCGTTGATGAAATCAACGCGTGAAACGGTATCGTTCACCCATTTGATCGAATACTCGTCGAACGTTTTCAGGTCGCCCGTCTTATAGTAATCAATCAGCGTGTTAATCACCTCTTTCTGCTGTTCGTTCTCGGCAACGGCGGCCGCTTTTTCAAGCCAGCCGATGATGCGGGCAATCGCCTTGTCATACATGCCGCCCAGTTTCCATACTTGTTCGGTGATGACTCCATCCTTTTTCACCACCTTGCTGTTCAATCCGTACGATATCGGCGTCTGGTCGTTCGGATCTTTCATTGCGTTGTAGAAATCCTCCACCTCTTTCTGGGTAACACCCTCGTAGAAGTTTACCGCTGAGCTGGCAATCAAGTCGGCACCGGCAGCTTGGTTCATCCTCTTGGGCATCACCTTGGGATCGAACATCACCGGAAGGATCTCATTCAGCGTCTCATCGGCAGCCATTCCGTCGCGGAAGGGCATGCGGCCGGGGTCTACCCCCTTGACGATGGATACAAAATACTCCTTCGAGAATTTCGGCAGGATCTTGTCCTCCGAGTAGTGGTGGTGGATTCCGTTGGCCATCCAGATCTGCTTGAGGTAGGTCTCGAAGTTCTTCCAATCCTCCGAAGACTTGTCGCCCATGTAGTTTTCATAAACGCCTTCGCACACCCTGCGGATTGTCAGGTTGTAGCGGTTGTTCTGGTCGAACAGAATGTCACGGCCTTCCAGGGCAGCCTGAGAGAGATAGTAGATCAGCTCTTTCTGGGCTAACGGCAGATCCTTGAATCCGGGAACATAGTAACGAAGTATCTCCACATCGGCAAACCGGTCGACCTTATACTGGAACGTGGAGTCCGGCAGGTCCGGTCCGGCAGATTGGCTGGCGGTTCCCGATTTGTCGCCCGAACAGGCAGCCATCAGGAAAAAGGTTGATAACATAAAAATAACTTTTTTCATTTTTACTACAGATTTGTTAGGTGTTTGGGTGCAAAGATAATACTTTTTTGAGTTGTAAGTGGAGGTATGGCGACATTAGATTTAACACTAAATTTACGGCTGAAAAGGGTGGTAATTGCTGGAAAATTGTAACTTTGAACTTTCTAAATGATACTTCGATTACACCCTTCCGGTCGCTAACGGTTGAATGATATGATAACACCGCAACTGATAAAGCCGAAAAGCATTGCCGTGGTAGGAGCCTCCGACAATCTCGGGAAACCCGGCGGAAAGGTGCTTTACAACATCAAGAACGGAAACTTTGATGGAGAGCTCTATGCCGTGAACCCAAAACATGAGAGGATCCAGGGCGTGCCAACCTTCAAGAGCATATCGGATCTGCCTCAAACCGATCTGGCCATCCTGGCCATTCCGGCCAAACTCTCTCTCCCTGCAGTAAAAGGTCTGCTCGAGGAGAAAGGTACAAAAGCTGTTATTGTACTCTCTGCCGGATTCTCAGAGATGGGTCCCATGGGCAGGAAGATGGAGCAGGAGATGTCGCGTCTGGCAGAGAGGCACCAGGCTACCCTTATCGGTCCCAACTGCATCGGGGTGATGAATCCCTATCACCAGTCGGTCTTTATCTCTCCCGTACCTGAGATGGAGTGGGGAGGAGCAGCTCTTGTTTCCAGTTCCGGAGCAACCTCTGTCTTTATCCTGGAATCGGCATTGAGCAAGGGGCTCGCCTTCTCCTCCATATTTTCGGTGGGAAACGGGGGACATACCTGTGTGGATGATGTGCTGGAGTACCTAAACGATACCTACGAGCATGGCAGATCACCCCAATCTATCCTGATCTACATCGAGAGCATCCGGAAACCGCAGCTACTGCTGAGATCTGCCCGGGAACTGGTCGCCAAGGGGTGTCGCATCGCTGCCGTAAAGTCGGGGATATCCGATGCCGGTGGCCGTGCCGCCGCATCGCATACCGGTGCAATGCTCAATTCCGACATGGCTGTGGATGCCCTCTTCAGGAAAGCCGGCATTATCAGGTGTAACAGCCGCAGTGAATTGACCGCCATGGGGGCACTCTTTCAGCACCCCAGGCTGAAAGGGAAGCGGATTGCAATCATCACCCATGCCGGAGGACCCGGGGTGATGCTTACCGATCTGCTCTCTACCGGCGGAATGGAGGTTCCCCGCTTGTCCGACGAGTTGATGCAGGGGTTGAGGGAGGAGCTGTTCGAGGGGGCATCTACAGCCAACCCAATTGACATTCTGGCCACAGGGACAGCTGAGCAGTTGGAGAGATGCATCACCTTTTGTGAGGGACTGGATACGATCGACGGGATGGTGGTCATTTTCGGCAGCCCGGGCCTCTTCTCCAATATCGACGTTTACCGGGTGATACGCGAACAGCAAAACATCTGCCGCAAACCGGTCTATACCATATTGCCATCCATACTGAACGCGAAGGAGGAGATGGATCAGTTTGTGCAGGCGGGGGGTGTTTTATTCGACGATGAGTATCTGCTGGGAAATGCGCTGCTGAGTGAAAGCCGGTATGTTGCACCTGTAACGGAAATGGAGGGTGTAAGGTTGAAAAATGCTGAGAAAATCAGCGAGTTGCTGAAGGGACGAAAAGGTCTGGTTGATATCCGGACAGGTTTTGAACTGCTCGATTTGATGGAGGTGAAACGTCCCATGCACCTGATGACCTCCTCCGAGACGGAGGCGATGGATGCTGCCAGGAAGATCGGTTTTCCGTTGGTGATGAAAGTGGTGGGACCTCTCCATAAATCGGATGTGGGCGGTGTCGTGCTGGATGTGACAACTCCTGATGCCGTCCGTACCCACTTCTCCCGGCTGATCGGGATAAAAGATGCCACCGGTGTTGAACTCTGCCAGATGGAACGTGGACTTGAACTGTTTGTGGGAGTGAAGAAAGAACCGTGCTTCGGTCATCTCATCACCTGCGGTCTGGGCGGAATTTTCGTAGAGATACTCAACGACATCCAATACGCACTGGCGCCGGTTGGCATGTCGGAGGCGCTGCAGATGATCCGCTCGTTGAAGTCCTACAAGCTGCTCCAGGGCGCCCGCGGTAAAGAGGGCATCAGCGAGGAGGTCCTTGCCGATGTGATATGCAAAGTATCCGGCCTCCTGACGCTGGTTCCGGAGATTGAAGAGATGGACCTCAATCCGCTAATCGGGCATGGGCGACATCTCTCGGCCGTGGATGTGGTGATCAGGATGGGGGGAGCTCAATAACACAATGCTGCGGCCCCCAGGATTCCCGGATGGTTCAGTTCCGATTGCAATATTTGGAGTTTCTTGATTGAATTGGGATAGGGAAAACTGCTCAGGTGTTCGTACATCGAATCACGGAACAGCGGGAGCGACCGGGCGATCGCACCCCCAAAGATAATGGCCTGCGGATCTACGGTGAGAACAATCATTTTCACCAGCGCGGCAATATGTTTTCCATACTCGTGCATGATCCCCAGAGCCTCTTTATCGTTTTCTCCCGCTTTAAGGGCAACTTCATACCCCGTTGTTCCATAGTTGGTGCTAAAGAAGAAGCTGCCGCAATACTGCTCGAGGATACCGTCGAGGTAGGGCATCTCACCGAATTCTCCCGATCCGCAGTTGGCGTCGCTCAGCAACTCCCCTCTCTGGATTATTCCACCTCCCACACCGGTTCCCAGGGTTATGCCCACAAAATTTTCAAAATTGCGGCCAACTCCGTAGATCCGTTCTCCCTTGGCAAAACAGTTTGCATCGTTGTCGATATGGACAGGCAGACCGAACTCGTTCACCAGTAACTTTTTCAGGTGTATCTCCTCCCAATTTCTGATGTTCTGTACGTTGTATACGACCCCCCTTGTGCGGTCCACTACACTGGGCACGCCGATCCCGATGGCGCTGGTATCTTCGGTTTTCAATCTGCCGATAACCTCTTTCAGCACTGCGAGGGTGACTTCACCGCCCTCTTCAGCCCTGGTATCTGCCACCTCTTCTCTTACCAGCTTTTCTCCCGCGATCAACCCCCCCTTAATGGTGGTGCCGCCTAAATCTATTCCGATGATCTGTTTCATGTGATGTTTTTTTATGGTTCAGACATGCAAAACTAAATAAAATTGGCGAGTAATTCTAATCTAGATGCAACTCTTTCCGATTTTCGGGTTAACTATCTCTATATAAGGGTGAAGTGTCTGGATATATACTTCGGGAGAGAGGTTGCCCCAATCTTGGAAAATGAATAAATTTCTCTTCCGTGCAAACCTTAACCGAAGTTATTCGTTATAGTCAGTAGTTTTGACATTTTAGGAATCATTTTATACATTTCAGTTGCGTGTGTTTCACTTCAAAGCAGTCCCGCTGACGAGACACTTTCCGGACAGTGCCGGGATTGTGGAAATTCGCGCATTCATTAATAAATAGCTACATGATATTTGAAGAGTTTAATCCGATGGAAGACAGGATGCTCCGGATTATTGACAATGATGGCAATGTAATCCGGCCCGACCTGTTTCCGGATATATCAGACGACACCATTGCAGAGGCATGGAAAGCGATGTTTTTTGAACGGGTAGCCGACGAGATGGCCGTCTCTTTCCAACGACAGGGTCGCATGTTCACCTATCCCCCCAACAAGGGGCAGGAGGCTATCCACATAGCAGCCGGCGAGGTAATCCGAGAGAACGACTGGCTCGTGCCTGCCTTCAGGGAGGTGGGGGTGATGCTGGCAAAGGGGGTCAGCATGAAAGAGATCTTCCTCTACTACAACGGGAACGAACAGGGGAGTAACTTCAAGAATGCCCCGCGGGTATTGCCGATCAATGTTCCCATTGGCACACAGTTGCCTCATGCCGTAGGGATCGGTTACTCCATCAAATACCGGAAGGAGCCGGACGTGGTATTTACCTATATCGGTGACGGGGGCACCTCGGAGGGTGATTTCAGCGAGGCTTTGAATTTTGCCGGCGTATGGCAGGTTCCGGTGGTCTTTACCATCCAGAATAACCAATATGCCATCTCCGTCCCTGTCTCCACTCAAACCCGCTCGTTGAACCTGGCCGTGAAATCGATCGCATTCGGCATTCCGGGGATCAAGGTCGACGGGAACGACTTCTTTGCCATGTATCTGGCCTACCAGCAGGCATCGGAGCATGCCCGGACAGGAAAGGGTCCGGTGCTGATCGAGGCGGTCACCTACCGCTGCGGAGCTCACACCACATCTGACGACCCCACACGCTACCGGACAAGAGAGGAGGAGGAAAAGTGGAAATTGTCGGATCCGCTGTTGCGGCTGAAGATGTATATGGAGAAGCGTGGGATATGGCGGGTGAACGAAGATGAACTGAGTGAATGCTACAAGAAAGAGGTGGAGAAGCAGTTCGTCGAGGCCGAAAATGTAGGTTACTCCCTTGAAGAGGTGTTTGAATACAACTATGCGGAGATGCCTGACGACCTTAGAAGACAGAAGGAGGAGTATCAACAGTTTTTACTTTGGAAAGGAAATCGGAAATGAGTGTGATGACAATGGTTCAGGCGATCAACAACGCCCTGGACATCAAGCTTGCTGAAGATAAACGTGTTGTGGTCTACGGAGAGGATGTAGGTGTTGTGGGTGGAGTATTCCGCGTAACCGAGGGTTTGCAGAAGAAGTATGGAGTGGAGCGCGTCTTCGATTCTCCCCTGGCCGAATCGGCAATTGTGGGGACCGGACTGGGAATGGCGCTTTCGGGCTTGCGACCGGTGGTAGAGATGCAGTTCGAAGGGTTTTCCTATCCGGCATTCAACCAGATCATCTCCAATGTGTCGCGCATGCACAACCGTTCTCGTGGACGGTTCAAGGTTCCCATGGTAATCCGGTTCCCTTATGGTGGAGGCATCAATGCGATCGAGCACCATTCGGAGAGTCCCGAATCGCTCTACAGCCATATTCCTGGATTGAAAGTGGTGATTCCCTCTACTCCGCACGATGCGAAAGGATTGCTGATTTCGGCCATCGAGAGTGACGATCCGGTCATCTTTATGGAGCCCAAACGGATCTACCGGGCCATCAAGCAGGAGGTGAGTACCGAAAAATTCACCATTCCCATTGGAAAAGCCAGTCTGCTTGCCGAAGGCAGCGACGTCACCGTGGTGGCATTCGGTGCGATGGTCCGTGAATGCCAGCGGGCGATGGTCATGGCCAAGGAGGCAGGAATATCGGTAGAGCTGATCGATCTGAGGACAATCTATCCGATCGACAGGGAGACGATCCGCAATTCGCTGCGCAAGACAGGCCGGTTGGTAGTTGTGGCCGAGGCACAACGGTCGTTCAGTGTCGGCTCCGAGCTGATAGCCATTGCCAACGAGGAGGCTTTCCTCTATCTGGAGGCTCCACCCAGGAGGGTGATGGGCTTTGATACGATTATTCCGCTTGCTCAAGGAGAAAAATATTTCATGATAACGCCCGAGAAGATATTTTACGAAATTGAAAAGACGGTTAATTTCTAAATCTGCAATCAGATGAGATATATTTTTAATTTCCCCGATATCGGGGAGGGGCTCGAGGAGGGAACAATCCTGGAGTGGTACGTGACCAAGGGTCAGACTGTAAGCACGGGTGATCCCCTGGTGAAGATGGAGACCGACAAGGTGGTGGCCGATATCCCGTCGCCGAAAACAGGTACGATTGCAGCCCGGTTTGGCGAGGTGGGCGACGTGGTCAGGGTGGGCAGCCCGTTGGTCGAGATCGAGATCGAGGGGGTATTTGCGGAGGCGGCACAGGCCGAGGCGAAAAGTGGATCTGTTCCTGAACCTGAAGAGAAGGCCGAGACGGTAGTGGGAACGATGGAGGTGGCATCCCATTCAGCAATTCTGCCAGCCAGCAGCGAAGGGGTGACCGGCAGACCGGTCGTCAAGCAGCAATCGCGCCACAAGGTGCTCTCCACGCCTGTTGCCCGGGCCATGGCCAAGGAGCTGGGCATCGACATAAGCGAGGTGCACGGAACCGGTCCCTCCGGAAGGGTCACCAAAGCAGATATCGTCAACCACAAGGCCTTCAGGAAACCTGAATCGAAACCTTCACTGCCGTTGGAAGCGGACGAGGTGACCTATGAACCTCTTTCCCAGATACGGAAGACGATTGCCCGGAACATGATCCTGTCGAAGCATAACGCGGCACACATGTCGCTGTTCGAAGAGGTGGAGATATCCGATCTGATAAGGGTACGGGAGAGATACAAGGATAAATATGCCGCCAAAGGGGTTAAGCTGACCTATCTGGCCTTTGTCGTGAAGGCGGTGGTCAATGCCCTGAAGCAGCACCGGCAACTCAATTCCCAGATCGACATGGAGAATGACAGGATGATATTCAATAACCGCTACAATATCGGACTGGCGGTGGATACCCCTGCCGGGCTTGTGGTTCCGGTAGTCCGGGATGCCGACCGGCTCTCCATCTTTGAAATTGCCAGACGGATCGGCGAGATATCGGAGAAGGCCCGGAACCGGGAGCTGACCCTGGAGGATATGAAGGGAGGCACCTTTACCATTACAAACTTTGGCTCTATCGGCGGCATTTTCGGCACACCGGTGATCAACTACCCGCAGGCGGCCATCCTGGGGGTGGGCCGGATACGGAAGAGTCCCGTCGTGAAAGGAGATGACGTGGTTGCCGGTCATCTCATGGCATTGTCGGTATCGGTCGACCACCGCATTGTAGACGGAGGAGAGGTTACCCGGTTCGTCAACAAGGTGATAAGCTATCTTGCCGATCCCATGGAACTGCTGATGGAGGTGTAAACAGATAAAAGTGAGTATCTTATGGATTATGACGTTTTGATAATCGGTGCCGGTCCTGCCGGATATGTTGCCGCCATCAGGGCGGGTCAGGTCGGTCTCAAGGTCGCTGTCGTGGAGAGACGGTATATCGGGGGCATGTGTCTCAACTGGGGCTGTATACCCACAAAGGTGCTGCTCGAGAGCGCAAGACGGTTCCACAAGCTGAAGGAGATTGCCGAATTCGGCATTGACGGGGTAGTGGTCGACAAGCTGGCTTTTAACTGGGAGAAGGTGAAGGGGAGATCGAAACGGATTACCCGGAAGTTGACGGCGGGGGTAAATTTCCTGCTGAAGAAGAACGGCGTGGAGCTGATCGACGGTGTAGCCAGGATTGGAACGGACCGCTCGGTGTGGGTTGGCGACCGGAGGATCACTGCCGGGCAGATCATCATTGCGACCGGCTCAAGACCGAAACCGATGGGCGATGCCTTTCTCGATGCACCCGTCGTGGAGATGGAGAGGCTGTTTGAACAGGAGAGTTTTCCGGAAAATATCGTGGTTACCGGTAACCATGTCTCCACTGTAGAGATGGCCCAGTTCTTCCGGCTTATCGGCAGGAGGGTGACACTGGTGACCAACAGCAATTACTTCCTCGACGGGCTGGATGCTTATCTGGTTGAAGAGGTCACCAGAAGACTGGCCTCTGACAAGATCGAGCTGATCAAGGAGGGCTATCCTGAAAAATATGCGGAGGGGCACCTGGTTGTTGGCGACAAGAAGATCAAATGCGAACTGATTGTCAACTGCAATTCACGCAAGGCGGTTATTCCGGAGAGCGAAGCGCCGCTTCAGCTGACCGACCGGGGATTCATCAAGACGGACGACCGGTTCCGGACCAATATTGATGGCCTCTATGCCATTGGCGATGTGACCGGGAAGAGTTTTCTGGCGCATATGGCCTCTGCACAGGGGATCCACGTGATAAACACGATCAAGGGGATAGATGCCCATTTCGATTACTCCACCTATCCGATAAACATCTACACTACTCCCGAGGTCGCACAGATCGGGATGACGGAAGAGCGGATAAGGGAGGAGGGCTACGAGTATAAAATAAGCGAGTTCCCGCTCTCGGCCAACGGGAAGGCGTTAATTGAAAACAATACGGAAGGTTTCATCCGGTTGCTTTCCGAAAAGCGGTACGGAGAGGTGCTCGGGGTGCAGATTGTGGCGGAGAACGCAACCGACATGATTGCCGAGGCGGGCGCCTACCTGAAGGGAGAGGCTACGGTGTATGATGTGGCCAATACGATCCACGCCCATCCCACGGTTTCGGAGATCTTTTTTGAAGCCGGATTCGATGCCATGGATAGAGCTATCCACAAATAAGAGAGAGCTATTGCCAGTTGATGATCCCGCCTGTCAGGTTGTAGATGGCGGGAAATCCTCTCTCCGCCAGTACCGTGGCGGCATAGAGGCTACGTACACCGCTATGGCAGAAAACCGCAACGGGAGAGCTGCTGTCCAGTTTTTCGATCTCCTGTTCAAAATCTACTGAGGATACATCCATCAGCAGGGCATGCTCAATGGTACCCTGGGCATATTCCTGGGCGGTGCGGACATCAACCAGCTGAACGCTCTTGTCTGCAATGACCGCTTTGAACGCCGCGGGGGAGAGTGATTGTACAGTTTGTGACATATCTCTTGTTATGGGTTTGTTGTGGTTGCTACCTGCCGATCTTCAAGCGAAACCAGCATCTCGCATTTTCGGCAATCGAACGTAAGTTTCAGCCGGTTCTGCCGGGTTACCAGGTAGTAGGGCTCGCGGAAACCTGACCTCTCTTTTGTTTCGCGAGGACACCAGCCCATCGCGTACTTGATGCAATGTCTGGTGAACATGAGTGGAACGTTTTTCTGCTGAACTTGTTCAAAGGCGGGCTGAAAAACATCACTCCGGTGTTGTATGTAAAAAGAGCGGCTCTTTGAGTTGGAGACGTTGCCCAGGTATGTCACGCTTTTTTCAGGAAAGGGCTCTGTAGTTGGTCGGAGGGGACTGAGCCGCTGCCTGTAGTTGATCTTCCTGGCCGACAGCAATCCTGCAACCAGTCTCTTTCGCCATTCTCCCAGCAACGACGAGGGGATGAACCACTCTTCCGAAAATTGGATCTTCACGTTTTTGATGGCGAACAGGGTCTCTCCGGTTTTGGAGAGCTGGATGCGGATGTTCTCCTGTTGCGGTTTCGTTGCGGCCACTTTTTCAAATGGCACCGAACATGTATAGGAACAGTGCTCCTCATCCGAGATTTGCAATGCAAATCCGAACGAGATCTCCCGGAGAATAATCTCTGCCCCGATCTTCCTGGTGGCCGTTTTCTGGCTTAAGAGGCTTTCGAATTGGTGATCGTAGTTCCGGTATATTTTTGTGCCGATGGAGAGTTCCGGCATCACGGCCGGAAATATTCTCCTGCCTTCCGATCGGTTTACACGAAAGCCGTTCAGGCCATTTTTGTCCAGATAGCACAATCCGTCGCCGTTATGGATCAGGGGTGCTCTCTTCAATGAGAAACAGTTCCGGTTATGAGACTCCACCTCTCCTAAAAACTCACCGATCGATTTTGGGGAGTCGGGCGAACCGATGTCGCGCTGCCTGCCGTTGAGAAAATAGGAGGTGAAACCCCGGTTGAAACTTTTCGACAGATTGGGCGTGAAGCGGATCTCGCTGCTGCCCGATGAGGCCCGTACATATTCCGGCCGCCTGCTGAAGATGGTGTCGAGTCGCTGTCGGTAGGCAGCCACCACATTCTTGACATAGACAACATCCTTCAGTCTTCCCTCAATTTTGAGCGACGAAACTCCGGCATCCAGCAACTGTTCCAGGTTGTCGTAACGATTAAGATCTTTCAGGGAGAGCAGGTGTCTATTTTTCTGGATGATGCGTCCGTCGGCATCCTGCAGATCGAAAGGGAGACGGCAGATCTGGGCACACTCCCCCCGGTTTGCACTACGGCCAGTAATGGCGTGGCTGATGTAGCATTGACCGCTGTAGGAGACACATAACGCACCGTGTACAAACGCCTCGAGCACCACTTCGGTTTCTGCCGAGATCGTGGCAATCTCCGCCAGTGATAGCTCCCGGGCAAGTACCACCTGCGTGAATCCGGCCTTCTCCAGAAACTTCACCTTCTCAACCGTACGGTTGTCGGTCTGGGTACTGGCGTGGAGTGGAATTGGGGGCAGGTCGAGCTGCAGGATACCCATGTCCTGTATGATCAGGGCATCGGTATTGATGCGATAGAGTTCCCGGATCACTCTCTCCACCTGCGGGAGCTCATGTTCGTAAATGATGGTGTTCAGTGCAGCATATACGCGGGCATTGTAACCGTGGGCAAACTCCACCAGCTCGGCAATCTCCCCGACGCTGTTTCCTGCCGCCATCCGTGCACTGAAACCGGCAACGCCGATATAGACCGCATCGGCACCATGCAGAATGGCCTCCTTCCCAATCTCCTTATTCTTGGCCGGAGCCAGCAACTCTATGGCACGTGGTCTCATCATTCCCTGCATCCGGATGGAACTAGGATAGCTCACCCAGCTCGCTTATCTTTTCAAGTTCGAACGGAGTTTCCTGATATACAAAGTAGTTCAGCCAATTTATAAACAAAAGATTTGCGTGGCTTCTCCAGCGGACTACCGGCTCTTTCTCCGGGTCGTTGTCTTGATAGTAGTTCTTGGGAAGTTCCACCGATTCAAGTCCCTTCTGCTTGTCGCGGAGATATTCGTTATGAAGCGTGAGCGGGGAGTATTCGGAGTGGCCGGTAACATAGAACTCGCGGCCGCCGCGTGAAGCTACAATGTAGACTCCAGCCTCTTCCGACTGGGAGAGGATGGTCAACTCCGGTTGCCGGGATATCTCTTCGGCAGAAACCGTTGTGTGGCGGCTGTGTGGAGCATAAAACTGGTCGTCGAACCCACGGAAAAGCGGAAACGACTTGTCGTTTACGGTGTGTGAAAATACGCCAAACATCTTTTTCTCCAGCGGATACTTCTGGATGCCGTAGAAATGGTGCATGGCTGCCTGGCCGGCCCAGCAGATGTAGAAGGTGGAGGTGACATGCTTGCGTGCCCAATCGAAAATCCCGGTCAGCTCTTTCCAGTAACGGACCTCTTCAAACGGCAACAGCTCCACCGGAGCCCCGGTAACGATAAAACCGTCGTAAAAACACTCCTCCACCTCCTCAAACGTCTTGTAGAATGTTTTCAGGTGTTCGATGGGGGTGTTCTTGGGGGTGTGGGACTTCAATCCCAGGAACTCTATCTCGATCTGCAACGGTGAATTGGACAGGAGTCTGACCAGATCGGTCTCGGTGGTTATCTTGAGCGGCATGAGGTTGAGGATCAGTATCCTCAACGGTCGGATATCCTGTGTGGAGGCACGCAGGTCGCTCATCACAAAAATATGCTCTTTCCGCAGGATCTCAATTGCAGGGAGATTATCTGGTAAATTTACGGGCATATAACTTATCTGCTCTTATCGTTTTGCTATTTTTTTCTTACACTCCATCCGAATTTTCCGATATGCTCGCCCAAGCCGTAATAGTTGCCGTGCGAGTAGGCCAGGAGTCTCGCCTTTTCCATGTCGAATTTTCCGGTTTCGGCATCAAAGTATCTGTCGTCAGCCTGTACGTTGACTACATCGGCAATAAACATGTCGTGCGAACCGAGTGCGATGATCTCCTTTACGCGGCACTCGATGGAGAGCGGAGACTCATCGATGATGGGGGCACTTACCGCCACAGCTTTGCCTGGCGTCAATCCCATCTCCTGGAACTTGTTGTAATCCTTTCCCGAGCGTACTCCGCACCAGTCGGTGGCACGGGCAAGCGCTTCGGTGGTGAGGTTGATCACAAACTCCATGTTCCGTCTGATGATTTCGTAGGAGTGCCGTTCGGGCCGGACAGAGATGTAACAGATTGGCGGATTGGTACAAAGTGTACCGAGCCAGCTAACTGTGATTATATTGTACTCTTCGGGATGGCTGCCGCAGGATATCATCGCTGCGGGAAGGGGATAGATCAGCGTTCCCGGTTTCCAGTTATGTTTCATTCTACTTGCCTCTTGCGAAGGATTGAGTTACTTCAGTTCGATCTCCTCTTTCGTGATCTTCAGCTCGCAGTAGTGGCACTGCAGCACCACACGCTCCTTGTCCACCACTTCGAAACGGGTTTTCATCGGTTCGTTGTTTGTGATGCATTTCGGATTGTTGCATCTTACAATCTCGATGATCTCGTCGGGAAGAGTCACCTTCTTCTTCTCGATAACTTCATAATCCCGGATAATGTTCAGATTGACGTTCGGTGCAATCAGTGCGATGCGGTTTATCTCATCCTCCCTGAAAAACTTATCGGAAACCTTGATGATTCCCTTGACTCCCATCTTGTTGCTTTTCAAGTTGTTGCCGATGGTGATCCGGTTCCCCAGCTTTTGCAGCTGGAGCAGGGTCACCACCTTGAACAGCTCTTCGGTGGGGATATGGTCGATTGCCGTTCCGTTTTTTAGCGCTGCTACTTGTAATTCTTTTCCCATCTTCTTAACCTGTTTATACTTCGGGTAACACTCACTCCATTGGAATGTCCAGTAAGTCGCAGATGATCGCCTGACGTGTATAGACACCATTTTCGGCCTGCTGAAAATAGTATGCCTTGGGATTGTCGTCAACGTCCTGGCTGATCTCTTTCACACGGGGAAGTGGATGGAGCACCTTCAGGTTCTCCTTTGATCCGTTCAGCATCTCATTGTGCAGAACGTAGATGTTTTTTACCTTCTCGTACTCCATCAGGTCGGTAAACCGCTCACGTTGCACCCTGGTCATGTAGAGGATATCGGCAGAATTGACCGCTTCTGGCGAAAATTCGGTGAACTCCCTGTAGGGGATCTTCAGCTTGTCGCAGAAGGTTTTATATTTATCCGGAATCTTCAACTCGTCTGGCGCCACAAAATTGAACGAGGGGTTGAAGTGCGACAGCCCCTGGATCAGCGAGTGAACGGCACGACCATATTTCAGGT
This sequence comes from Petrimonas mucosa, assembly GCF_900095795.1. Classification (NCBI taxonomy): domain Bacteria; kingdom Pseudomonadati; phylum Bacteroidota; class Bacteroidia; order Bacteroidales; family Dysgonomonadaceae; genus Petrimonas; species Petrimonas mucosa. The sequence continues at coordinate 2,140,220 of NZ_LT608328.1, read as the reverse complement.
CGCCTACTATAGTGACGGTGAGGTTTTCCATTCTCCCTTGCGTCTCGTAGATGGTGAAGAGGTCGAGCATGGTCTGCGTAGGGTGCTGGTTGGAGCCGTCGCCGGCATTGATGATCGGCACCGGTGATACTTCCGACGCATAGCGGGCCGACCCCTCCAGGTGGTGCCGCATGATGATAAGATCGGCATAGTTGCCCACCATCATGATGGTATCTTTCAGCGACTCCCCTTTGGTTGAGCTGCTGGTGGACGCATCTGAAAACCCGACAATCCTTCCCCTGAGGCGGTTTACAGCCGTCTCGAAACTTAAACGTGTACGAGTGGAAGGTTCGAAGAATAGCGTGGCGCACACCCTCCCTTTTAATAGATCGCGGTTGGGTCTTGCCTTGAACGTTGCAGCTGCTTTCAGTATTCTCAGAATATCCTCCTTGCTGTAGTCGCTGATGGAGACTAAACTCTTGGTTTTCATAAGCGTGCGGATTTATATCATAATTCCAGATCCACGTCGAACAGTTCATGCCAGGGCAATCCCTGCTTGTTGAGCTGTTCCATGAACGGATCGGGATCAAACTCCTCCACGTTGAAGACGCCTGGCTTTTTCCAGATTCCCTGCATGAACATCATTGCACCGATGGTTGCCGGAACACCTGTGGTGTAGCTTACACCCTGGGCGCCTGTCTCTTCATAGGCGGCCTGGTGGCTGCAGTTGTTGTAGATGTAGTAGGTCCGCTCCTTGCCATCCTTGATTCCGCGGATGCGGCAGCCGATGGATGTCTCGCCGGTATAGTTCTCTCCCAGTTCACCCGGATCGGGGAGGACCGCCTTGAGAAACTGGATCGGCACGATCTTCTGTCCGTTATACTCCACTTCGTCGATACGTGCCATCCCGATATTCTGGATTACACGCAGGTGGGTCAGGTACTCCTGGCCGAAGGTCATCCAGAAACGGGCACGTTTGAGGGTGGGGAAGTTCTTGACAAGCGATTCCAGCTCCTCGTGATAGATGAGGTAGGACTCCTTGGGCCCGATATTGGGGTAGGTGAGCGGCTTGTGGATTTCGTGCGGCTCGGTTTCAACCCATTGACCGTTTTCCCAGTATTTCCCTTTCTGGGTCACCTCACGGATGTTTATTTCGGGGTTGAAGTTGGTGGCGAAAGCTTTGCCATGGTCGCCCGCGTTGCAGTCCACTATATCGAGGTAGTGGATCTCGTCGAAGTGATGCTTGGCGGCGTATGCAGTAAAAATGCTGGTTACGCCCGGATCAAATCCGCAACCGAGAATGGCTGTCAGCCCAGCTTCGCGGAATCTCTCCTGATAGGCCCACTGCCATTTATATTCGAACTTGGCTTCATCCTTGGGTTCATAGTTGGCCGTGTCCAGATAGTTGACGCCGCATGCCAGGCAGGCGTCCATGATGGTCAGGTCCTGGTAGGGCAGCGCTACGTTTATAACCAGTTCCGGCTTGAACATGTTGAAGAGTGCTGTCAGTTCCGGCACGTTGTCGGCATCCACCTGAGCTGTCCTGATCGTAACGCCCGTCCTCCGTTTAACATCTTCAGCAATGGCATCACACTTGCTCTTTGTGCGGCTTGCCAGCATAATATCCGTGAAAATCCGGCTGTTCTGGGCTACCTTGTTTGCAACAACAGTGCCTACGCCGCCTGCACCGATAATCAATACTTTTCCCATTTTTACTTTTTTTAGATTAGTTTCGTCGGATCTGAAAATGCCGGTGCTATGTAACCTGGCGCCTCTTCTCCGCTAACGACGACACAAATATACGTCATATTTCGCTAAATACAGCCTCTTTTTCATAGGTATTTAAGCTTCATTTAGAGTTTTAAAGGGTTGTCTATACCAATAATGTTTACCTTTGTATTTCAGAAACGGAAAGACTAAAAGAGCGTTATGATACAAGACGAAATGGAACAATTGAAAGACAACGTAGCCAGTGACAGGGTAGAGAGTTTTTCGCAGCAAGTAACGAACCTGATCAGCGGTTGGTCGAAGGATTTTCTTCACGGTACAGGCGTCCCGGACACCTACATTGGGGTTATCAACTCTATCTTCCTGTCTGTCATTCTCGTTGTACTCGTGTATGTGATGCAAACGATGTTGCGCAAGCTTATTACGGTTATTCTCAACAAAGCCGTAAAAATAAACCGTCTGACCATCAGCCGCCACTTGATAAACAACAAGTTCCCGAAGTACTTGGCGATGATCATCCCCATCAGCATAATCAAAGGAGCTATTCCAATTATCTTTAACGATTTTCCTGTTGCGATGAGGCTTTCGCTCAAAGTGTTCGACCTGTTTTTTGTCTTTTATTTCATGTGGTTGAGCGTGTCGGTTATTAATGCGTTCACAGACACCCTTAAAACAAAAGACAACTTTAAGGATAAACCGGTGGAAAGTTTCGGACAACTCATCCGGATATTTGTCTACGCCATTGGCGCCATCGTCATTATATCTCTTTTTATCGGAAAAACCCCAACCACTATCCTGGCTGGCCTGGGTGCGGCATCAGCCATATTACTGTTGATTTTTAAGGATACCATTCTGGGCCTTGTGGCGAGTATCCAGGTGTCTTCCAACGACATGGTCCGCATCGGTGACTGGATAACCATGCCCAAGTACGGTGTGGACGGCGACGTGATCAAAATAAACCTTACAACCGTTAAGATCCTGAACTTCGATAAAACCATCACCACTATTCCTCCATACTCTCTAGTTACGGAGGCATTTCAAAACTGGCGCGGGATGACTGAAGCGGGTGGCCGGCGTATCAAGAGAGCCATAAACATAAAACAATCCACCATCCATTATGTAAACGAGGAGGAGCTGGAGCATTTCAGAAAAATACAACTTCTTTCAGGCTATATCGATGAGCGAAAACAAATTATCGATTCGTTCAACGACGCAACGGGTGCTGACAGAAGCCTTCCCCTGAACGGTCGGAATTTTACCAACATGGGCCTTTTTAGAAAATACGTGGAGTTGTATCTGAAAAACCATCCCCAGGTACATCAGGAACTCTTGCTTTTGGTACGCCAGCTGGCTCCTACCGCCCAGGGACTGCCGCTGGAACTTTATCTTTTTACGGCGACTACCAGCTGGACGGAATATGAGAACATCATGTCGGATATTTTCGATCACGTAACGGCGGCTGTCCCCTATTTCGGTCTGGAAATTTTTGAGGATGTATCCAATCCCTTACGGATGTGTTCTGCAAAAACGGATACGGAAAAGATGCCGGTACCGGTAAAAAAGTAGATGAAAGCCAATAATGGGACAAATAAACAGGGGTTAACTTTGCAATGTTTTGTACATTTGCATCTCAATATTCAGGAACAATATGCGAAGTTTTGGAAGTGACAACAATTCAGGCGTGCATCCCCGCGTGATGGAGGCAATAGTGGGCGCCAACAGCGGTCATGCAGTGGGTTATGGCGACGATGCATGGACCCGTGAGGCAGAGGATGCCGTACGGGAACTTGTGGGTAGAGAGGATATCGACCCCTTTTTCGTCTTTAACGGAACGGGTGCAAATGTGATTGCGTTACAGGCATGCACATTGCCGTTCCACCATGTCATCTGCGCTGCAACCGCACATATTGCGGTGGATGAGTGTGGCGCTCCTGTCAAGTTGACCGGATGCGCGTTGAAGGAGATTGTTGTGGCTGACGGGAAGCTTACCCCTGAAGCGGTGCGGCCACTGCTGCACGGTTTCGGTGTCGAGCACCATTCCCAGCCGAAGGTGATCGCCATTTCACAGACCACCGAGATGGGAACGGCATATACCCCACAGGAGATAAGAGCGTTGGCCGATCTGGCTCACGAACACGGCATGTACCTATTTGTCGACGGGACACGCATGGCCAATGCCGCTGCGTTTCTGAATGTCACGGTCAAAGAGATGACGGTCGACTGTGGAGTCGATATCTTTACATTTGGAGGTACGAAAAACGGGTTGATGATAGGCGAAGTGCTGGTCCCTTTACGCAAGGAGCTGGCCGAAAATATCCGTTACTACCGCAAGCAGACTACACAACTTTACTCCAAGATGCGCTATCTTGCGGCGCAGTTCATCCCGTACATCCGGGAGGGAATCTGGCTGGAGAACGCGACAAAATCGAATGCTGCGGCACAAAAACTGGCGGCCGGGATGCGAAAGGCCGGAGTTGAACTGACACAGGACGTTCAATCGAATGCCGTTTTTTTCACGCTTATGGAAGAAGAAACAACGTTGCTTCGTGAGCGTTATTTCTTTTACGACTGGGATGGAGAACGGAACGAAAGACGCCTCGTCTGTTCGTGGGATACCACGGAGGAAGATATTGCGGGCTTTATTTCCTACTTGAGAACCGTTGTTAAATAATTATATATTTCGAACGATTATAAATTCGAAACAATAAAATCATAAAATTGTAAATTGAATATGTTTGACTTTCTGGATGTTTATCCCTGGCTTTTGCCGGTTATGATATTTTTCGGGCGTATTTTTGATGTGTCGCTCGGTACGTTACGCATCATTTTTGTCTCGAAAGGTGAAAGATACATAGCCCCTGTCATCGGTTTTTTCGAGGTATTTATCTGGGTGGTCATCATATCACAGATTCTTATCCGGGCCAACGACCTGGTTGCCTACCTGTCGTATGCCGCAGGATACGCCTCCGGCAATTATGTCGGCATTCTTCTCGAACAGCGAATCGCATACGGAATCATACTGTGCCGCATTTACACGCAGAAAAACGGCATGGAGCTGGTGCAAATCCTTAATAAGATGAATTTCGGGGCAACGATGACACACGGTAAAGGGTCGACCAATGAAGTGGATATTATCGAAACGGTTATCGATCGCAACCAGATGAGGAATCTCGAGGCGACGCTGACCGGCTTCGATGCCAATATTTTCTATGTGATCGAGGATGTGCGTACGAAACAGAATGGCATTTTTGCCAAAAGAAAAAATATCCTCACCCGCTGGCGGGTAGGGAAGTAAGGCCTAATGCTTGTCTGTCAGCATATTCACCGATCCGCTCCATGAGCATCCCAGGCAGTAGAGACGGGAGGTGTCGAATCCCTCCAGCGACGCATCCTGGTGGATGGGGCGGATTGTCTTGTCATCCGTAACGGTTACCACCAACCGTTCGCCGGCTGCATTCACTATATAGAAGCGTCGGATTTTGCATTGGGGACAGAGAAGGTTCTTCATAATAATAGCTGTTTTGCTTCCTGCCAGATGGCTTCCATCTCTCCCAGGGTCATCTCTTTCAGCGAGCGCCCCTGCTCCTTTACCTTCTGTTCCATGTAGTTGAAACGGTTGATAAACTTCTGGTTGGTCCGTTCCAGTGCGTTGTCGGGATTCACCTTATAGAGCCGTGCGGCATTGATGATGCTGAAAAGGACATCCCCGAACTCTGCTTCGGTCTTCTCCGCGTCGAGATGTTCAATTTCGGTCTCCAGTTCTGCAATCTCCTCCTTTACCTTGTCCCACACGTCGTGTCGTTTGTTCCAGTCGAAACCTGAGTTCCTGGCCTTGTCCTGAATCCGGTAAGCTTTTACAAGCGAAGGGAGCGATGTCGGAACACCTGCCAGTACAGTACCGTTACCATCCTTCTCTTTCAGCTTGATCTGTTCCCACGATTTTTCGACCATGCCGGCAGAATCGGCATCTGCATCTCCAAATACGTGTGGATGCCGGAAGATGAGCTTGTCGCAGATGGCGTTGCAGACATCTGCAATGTCAAACGCCTGCTTCTCTTCGCCAATCTTGGCATAAAAGACCACATGGAGGAGCAGGTCGCCAAGCTCCTTTTTTATCTCCGGATCGCTGTTGTTGATGATCGCTTCAGCGAGTTCGTAGGTCTCTTCTATGGTGTTGGCACGAAGGCTTTCGTTGGTCTGCGCGTTGTCCCACGGACACTTTTCGCGCAGTTCGTCCATAATATCCAGCAATCGTCCGAATGCCTCCAGTTTTTGTTGCCGTGTCTTCATAGGCTATTTTTTGAAATTTTTCAGTCCAGTCTCGAGGAAGTTCACATAGCTGGCGATATTTTCATCGTAAGCGTGTGCCGGAGCGACCGGTTTTCCGGAATGGTCCAGGATGACATAGTAGGGTTGCGATTGTGCGCCGAACTTGTGACGCTGCAGGTAGCTCCATTTGTCGCCAACCGTTTTCAGCTTGACTCGCTTTCCATTCTCATCCACTTCAACCACTTGGGGCAGTTTGGCCCGTTCGTCCACCATCAGCAAGATGTAGACAAATTCATTGTCGATCAGTCCCTTTACCTTTTCATCCACCAGAACGGTGGCATCCATCTTGTGACAATTCACGCAACCGTGACCGCCAAAGGTGATCAGTGCCGGTTTTCCGGTCTGTGCGGCGACAGCCATACCGGTCTCATAATCGGTGTAAACCGTGTTGAGCGACACTTCGTTCAGCCGGAAGTCCTGTGTGGACAATGGTGGCAGGATGGAGCTGACCGGCTTCAGGGGAGCACCCCACAGTCCGGGAAGCAGATAAAGGGCAAATGCAAGGGAGAAGATGGAGAGCAACAACCGGGGAACGGTGATATGGGCGATATCGCTGTCGCCATGGAACTTCACCTTCCCGAGCAGGTACAAACCGAGGATGGTGAAGAGCACAATCCAGATAACCAGGAAGATGTCGCGGGTGAGGATGCCCCATCCGTTGGAGAGATCGGCTACCGATAGAAACTTCATCGAGACGGCCAGCACGATAAATCCAAGTACCACCTTGACCGAGTTGAGCCAGCTTCCCGATTTGGGCAGGGTTTTCAACCAGGAGGGGAAGATGGCGAACAGTGTAAACGGTATCGAGAGTGCAATGGCAAAACCGAACATTCCTACGGCAGGGGAGAGATAACTGCCCTGGGTAGCCGCCTCTACCAGCAGCCATCCGATGATGGGACCGGTGCAGGAGAAGGAGACCAGTGCCAGGGTGAAAGCCATGAAAAAGAGGCTGATCAGTCCCGAGGTGCTGTCTACCTTGTTGTCCATCTTGTTTGTCCATGATGCCGGAAGCACCAGTTCGAATGCACCCAGGAAGGAGATGGCAAAGAGAAAGAGCAATGAAAAGAAGATGAGATTGAATACCGCACTCGTCGCCAGGTTGTTCAGGGCACTTGCCCCGAAGATGGCAGTGATAACGAGACCCAACGCAACGTATATAAAGATGATGGAGGCTCCGTAGATGGCTGCATCTGCAACCGCCTTTTTGCGGACTTTTTTGTTCCTGTTGAGAAAGAAGCTGACGGTGATGGGAATCATCGGCCAAACGCAGGGGGTAAGCAGTGCGGCAAAACCCCACAGCAACCCTTTCAGGAAAATGCTCCAAAGCGACGACTTGTCGCCGTGGCTACTACCCAGTACTTTCAGCTCCTCGATAACCGGGGTCCAGAGCTGCTCCTTGTCCACCTCTACAGGCATGGCAGCAGGCGAATAGTCGACAGAGGTGTCGGTCGGCTCTGCCGGAGTGATTACACTTGCCGCAGCCGGGGCAACCGCAGTGACCGTGGCGGGCAGATCGGCCGGTCCGAACGAAAACTCGTTGGGTATCGGTGGTGTACAGCTCCTGTCGTCGCAAGCCTGTGCCCGCACATCGCCTGCAATGCGAAAACTCTCTTTATCGATCACCCTTAATCGCTGGATGAATCTGGCCGAATTGTCGAAGGTGCCGATATTCATCTCAAAAACCGGGTCATATTTTACGGTAGCCTGTTTGCCGGTGGCTTGAAAATCGCCAATGGTCTCGGCTCCATTTATTTCGTCGAAACTTATCGAGGTGGGGTAGGGCCCGTTGTCGGGAAGTGCCGAGTCGTACATATGCCAACCTTGCTGGATGGTTGCATCGGCTACCAGTTCAACTTCGCCGTTTCCTCTGTCCTGCAGGCTGAACTTCCAGCTGATAACCTCTTGCGGAAAAGCCTGAGATAACACAAAGAGCAAAAATAATGAAGTAATTGTTCTTTTGAAATTCATTATCCGGTGGTTTTACGGTTTAACGCACAAAGATAGTAAAAGTTGAATAAACATCTTACGGATAGCGGGGTTATAAATCGAAAAAATGAGTTATAAACTCCCGAACCATCTCTTTTTGAACCAAAAGGCTACGTTGACCAATGCAATCATTACCGGAACTTCCACCAAAGGGCCTATAACCGCAGCAAAAGCTTCACCCGAATGGATGCCGAATACAGCAATGGCCACCGCAATAGCCAGTTCAAAATTATTGCTTGCTGCCGTGAACGAAAGGGTGGTGGACTGCTCGTAATTTGCTCCCGCTCTCTTGCTCATGTAGAAAGAAACCACAAACATGATCACGAAGTACAGTATCAGGGGAATGGCAATACGGACCACATCCAGCGGCAGTTTTACGATGTACTCGCCTTTCAGTGAAAACATGACAAAAATAGTGAATAACAATGCGATAAGCGTAAACGGACTGATTTTAGGAACAATTTTCCGGTTATACCAGTTCTCGTCCTTTACCTTAAGGCTGATATAGCGGGTAAGAAACCCTGCCAGCATGGGGATTCCCAAATAGATAAGGACGCTTTTTGCAATTTCCGCCATCGTTATGTTGGCTACCGAGTCGTTGGTGGGTAACCCAAACCATCCGGGCAGGACGGCTATGAAAAAATAGGCGTATAACGAAAAGAAAAGGATTTGGAACAGTGAGTTGAAAGCCACCAATCCGGCGGCATACTGACGGTCACCGTGAGCCAGGTCGTTCCATACGATCACCATGGCAATGCATCGGGCCAACCCGATGAGGATAAGACCGTACATATAATCGACATTGAACTGCAAAAACAAAATGGCCAGAAAGAACATCAGGACGGGACCGATGATCCAGTTCTGGACAAGCGATAAACCTAAAATCCGGGTGTTTTTGAAAACATCCCCCAGTTCTTCGTATTTTACTTTTGCCAAAGGTGGATACATCATGATAATCAGTCCGATGGCGATGGGGATATGGGTCGTGCCGACGGATAACGAATCCCAAAAACTGGCGATGGAGGGGAACAGCCATCCCGATAACACTCCGGAGAGCATCGCCATAAAGATCCAGAGCGTAAGGTAGCGGTCGAGTATTTTTAGTTTTGCTTTCATGCTTTACAATTGAGCTTTGATTTCTTCATCGTAGAGTTTTCTGAATGCTTCCTTTATCTCATGGCGAACACGGCGAAACTCGCTTTCTATAAATTCGGGTGTGCCGACGGCGTGGCTCGGATCGTCAAAGCCGATATGCAGCCTTTTCTTTACTTTTCCGGTAAATGCCGGACACACTTCGTTAGCGCCGCCACAAACGGTAATTACATAATCCCACGCATCGTTGAGGTATTTGCCTACCGGGTCGGATGTGTGGTGGCTGATGTCGATACCCACTTCCGCCATCGCTTTCACCGCACCGGGATTTAATTTCCCCGATGCCTCTGTTCCTGCGGAACAAACCGCGATATCCGGATTGAACGATTGCAGGAAACCGTGAGCCATCTGACTGCGGCAACTGTTCCCTGTACAAAGAATTAATATTTTCATACTGATTTGATTTTTAAAATGTTATTAATGTCTTTTAAACTGTGAATTTGAATATATAAGGACTTCCATTGTCAAAATTTTTCATGTAATTATAACGACTTATAGCCGGATACGGTAATGCTGAAAATTCCTGTTTCTCCTTTTTTGAAATCGTTGATTTCTTCCTCAGACATATATTTCGAAAGAACTTTATAGGGAATTGGTATTGGCTTCAACTTGTGAATTGCTACGTTCTCAAAACCGTTGTCGTGGATGATATTGATATATTGATCCCGCGTAATGGCACCCGAAACACATCCTACATACATTTCTGCATCAGAGCGCAGGGTTTCAGGCAACTCACCTTTGGTCACTACATCGGAAACACAAAAATGTCCTCCGGGTTTCAGTACGCGAATCATTTCAGCAAATGCTTTGTGCTTATTGGGCACCAGATTTAGAACGCAGTTCGATACAATCACATCAAAATCGTTGTCAGAAAAAGGCATTTCTTCGATGTCGCCTTGCACAAATTCCACATTCATGAATCCGAGTTTCCGATTGTTTTCAATAGCTTTGGCAACCATCATGTCCGTGAAATCCAGACCCACGATTTTGCCTGTTTCTCCCACAATGGCGCGGGCTACAAAGCAATCGTTTCCGGCACCGCTTCCCAAGTCGAGCACACAGTCGCCAGTTTTCAGATTGGCAAACTGAGTAGGGAGTCCGCACCCCAAGCCCAAATCTGCATCGGGATTATAGCCTTCTACGGTGTTGTAGTCATCTCCAATCATGCTGAATTCAATTTTCTCACAACAACCCGAAGTTCCGCAACAGGATGATTTAATCTTATCATTTGACAAGCTTTGTTTGGCTATTGAACCATATTTTTCCTTTACAACCACTTTTAAATCTTTAGCATTCATATTTCAAATGGGCGTCGATTCCTACGTAAATATTTTGCCCTTTGAAATCTAATTTGTTACTTTGTCCTCTGTTCATAAGCTATATTGTTTAAGTTAAGATTGTTATCTCTCAAAAACAAAGTTAACTAAAATGATATAGCTTTTTTACTGGACTACCTATCCGTCTTTTACAATTTCAAACATAGGAACTAATTTGATTTTAGCTTTGCTTAATTATAAACTTCCAAAAATTAATCCGGATAGGGTTGACAAAATAATGACTAACGCAGCATAGACAACTGTTTTCTGTGTTCCAATAATTCCACGGATAACCAATAAATTTGGCAAAGACATCGATGGCCCTGAAAGTAACAGTGCCAATGCCGGACCTTTCCCCATTCCCGAGGCGATTAATCCCTGAATAATTGGAACTTCTGTAAGTGTGGCAAAATACATAAACGCACCCACAACGGAGGAAAGAAAATTCGATTTGAATGAGTTTCCGCCCACAGCCCAGGCAATCCATTCGTTCGGAATTATTCCGGGAATAGCCACATTATCGTGCGTGGAACCCAGCAAAAATCCGGCAATGACCACGCCTATTGCCAATAAGGGAACAATTTGTTTCGTAAACTCCCACGATGAAAGAATCCACTTCTTGTTTTCTTCGTCGTCCGATTTGTCCGTTAATCCAAGGAATGCGACGGCAGCAATTCCTATTACCATTGAAATGACTGGATTCCTGAAAATAAATGTACTTACGGCTGTAACCACTACGGCAGCAACTACTTTCCATGTTTTCATTTTCAGAATGAAAATCAGGGCTGTAGCCAGTACCAGACTAAAAACTCCGGTAATGTACCACTTGTTTTCCCATATAAAATGCCAAAAGCTGTTTGTGTCGTCTGATGTGGGTTTTCCCCAATTGGCAAAAACCAAAATCAGTACCAGTGTGAAAAAGAAAATAGATGTTTGCCACAACGGTCGTTTTTCGGGTTCAGGAATAATGTTCATCTGTTCATCGGCCCGTACTTTTTCCTCTTTTCGGTAAATGAACGCCATAATCAACCCGATGATAATGCTGAACGAAACGGCTCCAATAACGCGTGCTGCTCCCAATTCCCAACCTAAAATCCGGGCGGTAAGAATTATAGCAAGAATGTTAATGGCAGGACCTGAATATAAAAAAGCGATAGCGGGTCCTAATCCGGCACCACGTTTATGAATACTCGAAAACAAGGGTAAAATCGTGCAGGAACAAACCGCCAGAACAGTTCCCGAAACAGCAGCCACCGTATAGGCAACCCATTTTTTTGCTTTTGCTCCAAAATATCTGATAACGGAGCCTTGACTGATAAAAACCGAAATAACTCCCGCTATTAAAAAAGCGGGTAATAAACAAAGTACCACGTGCTCCCGGGCGTACCATTTCGATAAATCGAAAGTGGCATCCATGGCCGTGTTGAACACGTTGCTGTGAATAGGCAAGAAATATATCGCCAAGAACACAACAACAAAAGTGACAAGTATCTTAAATTCTTTTCTGATTTCCATTTTCTAAAAATAAAAGCTGTACGTGTAATAAATTCCTATAATGATAAAGATTAAGGCAATGGCTTTACTAAACCATTTTTCGAATTTCTGAACGCTGTTGTAAAACCGCCCAACTTCGGCAAAACTGAAAGCCAGTAGCCACGCCACGATAATTACAGGCAATGCTGTTGCTATAGCAAATACAACTGGGAAAAAATATCCTCCTGCTTCCATTGCCGACATCGGCATAAGCATTCCGAAGTAGAATATTCCGCTTGTCGGACAAAATGCCAAGGCGAAAAGTACACCCAGCCAAAGTGCACCCCAACCACCTTTTTTTCTGATTTTTTCAGAGTTTTTCCCACTGAACCCGAATTTGGGCAAATTCAGCTTATGTCCGTACAACATGAACAGCCCGATAATAATTAATAGTGGGCCGATAATGACACCGCCGAATTTCGCAATGAACTTTTGAATTCCGTAAAGGCTTGAACCTTGTTTGAGGATGAAAATCAGAATGATGCCTAATGCCGTGTATGAAACTATTCTGCCCAATGTGTACAGTAACCCGTTTCTGAAAATTCTTTTTTTATCTTCAATGTCTTTACTTATGTAGCCAATAGCGGTAATGTTGGTAGCCAGCGGACAAGGACTGATTGCGGTAAGCAACCCGAGAATGAATGCCGTAATAAACGGAATGTTACTGCTTTCGAGTAAGTTTTGAAGAAACTGCTCCATATAAGGATTAATTGGCCAAAAATTCGTTTATTTTTTCGCTTAATCCCCTTTTGAAGGCATCGGGATTGTTGCGGGCATTGGTAAAAGCAAACTCTGTGAGATTGTTTACTGATTCCTGATCTTTTTTCCAGTCGTTGACAAAAAGCGATGACCACGCCACTTCGTACCTGTCGGCGATGGCCTTATTTTCCGGCTCGGAGATATCCACTATTTTGAATATCAATTTTTTGCTGTTAATGGCGTCAGCGAAACTGCTTTCGATCAGACTTTTGGTTTCTGCTTCGATGGCCTGACAGGTTGGACAACGCTGTGTGCCGTGAAAATAAATTACCTCCACCACGTCGCCCGATGGAGCAAATTCATCTGTGGATTGATTGGTAGTTTGTTCCGCTTTTTTATTTTGATTACAACTTATCGTGAATAGTCCGATAAGGCAGACAAAGATTAACTGTTTCATTGCGCTACTTTTTCAATAGATTTTTTACTTGTTCGAGTGATAATTTTTTTCCTGACGATACCACTTTTTCGTTGATAACCAATGCCGGAACGGAGAACACATTGTACTGCATAATTTTTACCATGTCCTCTTCTTTTACCACATTAGCCTCAATACCAAGTTCAATTACCGCTTGTTTTGTAGTTTCGTACAGTGTTTTGCAACTTGGACATCCTGTTCCTAAAATTTTAATTTCCATAATTTCTGTATTTTATTGATTTTATTGTTTATAGTTCGTCAAACAACGAACATTGTTTGTAAAAAATTTTTAGCAATTATTTTTGATTTCCGATGCGAAAAAGTTTCCAAACAGGTTGCGGGCAATTTCCCAGTTCTCTTTGTTGATGCAATACTTCACTTTGGGAGTTTCAATTTCACCCTGAATAAGCCCGGCGTTTTTCAACTCTTTCAGGTGTTGCGATACGGTTGCCTTGGCATTGGGAAACACATCGTGGATATCGCCGAAATAACACGACTCCTGCGACAGCAAAAACTGGATGATCGCCACCCGGGTAGGATGTCCCAGCGCTTTAGCGAATGCTGCAATTTGTTTGTCTGTTGCTTGTTGGGCACTCTCTTTTTTCTTAACCATAGCAATTTGTTGTTTGCAAAAGTACGAACAAAATGTATATTTGCAAATTTTTTTTAAAAAAAAGAGGCTGTTTTAAAACACCAACCTCCAGAGAGATGAATATTTGGATATTTGTTCTCAGATAGGTTTCCTTATAAAAAATGAGGGTGAAATCACATTGTGATACACCCTCGTATAAGTTTTCCGGTAACGAAAATCACATAAAGACCAATACGCGCTTTTCCAACGGTTCGTGCGTTTTTTCACCCGGTTCCGCTAAGGGAGTGCCAAAAGGCATTTGTGCGACAAGTTTCCAGTCTTGGCTAATACCCCATTCTTTTTGGATGCCTTCGTCGATAAGCGGGTTATAATGTTGCAGCGATGCGCCAAACCCTTCGTTCTCCAACGCCATCCAAACCAGTATTTGGTTTATGGCAGTAGAATGCTCGCTCCATTGCGCAAACTTTTCGCTGTATGAGGGCATGTTACCTTGTAAGCCTTTTACCACCGACATGTCTTCGAAAAAAAGTACCGTACCGTACCCTGCAAGAAAAGAGCCGTTCACTTTTTCTTCGGTTTTTTTCCATGCCTCCTCCGAATGGCTTATTTTTTTTAACTCAGCTTTGGTGAGTTCCCATAATTTTTTATGATTTTCACCCAGAAGTAATACCATCCTAGCCGATTGCGAATTGAAAGGCGATGGGGCCCAATAGGCTACGTATTCGATGATTTTCTGTATTTCTTCATCTGAAACCGGTGATTCATTGCTCAATTGATAATAGGTCCTTCTATCTTGGATTGAATCTTGCAAACTTTTATTTTTCATATTTCAATTTTATGTTGTATCTATATAACAAAACACTGTTGTCCGATAAAACTTTTTTCTGAAGAAGTACGAGGGCAAATCTGAGTTTGCCCATCGTACTAATAATTGTAGCTTTGTATTTAGCACAAAACAAGACTACAATGAACAAAAGTACTTATTTTTTCGGACAATCGGTTTTCGGACAGCTCATATCTATGATAGATTCAGGAATCATCGCTCGAAACAGCAAACGCCACAAGGCTGATCATTACGTGAAACGTTTCATGGCCAAGGATCACCTCATAAGCATGTTATTTTGTGTTTTCGCCAAATGCTCCTCCCTGCGAGAGGTGGCGGGCGCAATGCTCGGTCTTTCAGGCAAGACCAGGCATTTCCAACTCGGCCACATACCCTACAGGAGCACATTGTCGGACGCCAACAAGCGCCGGAGTGTTGATTTCTTCTCGGGCGTGTATCACGATTTGCTCCGCGAGTATCAACACGTGATCTCGGACACCCGGTTCAAGGCCGTGTTGAACAAGCAGGTCGAGATCTTCGACAGCACGGTCATCAGCTTGTTTCAGGACATCCTGAAGTGCGTCGGCAGAACACCCTCTAACGGTAAACGCAAAGGGGGGATCAAGGTGCACACCGTCATCAATGTGGACGAGCCCGTTCCCAAGATGGTATGGTTCACGCCCGCCGCCACGCACGACCACGCGCTGTTGAAGAAACTCAGCCCCGACGACAACACCATTTACGTCTTCGACAAGGGATACAACGACTACAAGGCCTTCAAGCTGTTCGGCAAGAAGGGGGCCGGCTTCGTCACCCGCATCAAGGACGACGCCGTTTACAAGGTGGAACAAGAGCTTCACGTTGAAGAATGCATTCATAGCGGCGTGCTGGAGGACACCATCATAGAGGTGACCGTCAAGGAGGACGATGGGCAGGGCAAGCTGATGTTGCGCAAGGTGGTGTTCTACGACAGGGTGTTGAAACGCAAGTTCGAGTTCCTCACCAACCTGTTCGACCTTCGTCCCGACATGATAGCCGCCCTTTACAAGATTAGATGGCAAATTGAATTGCTGTTCAGGCAGTTAAAAGGTAACTTCCCCTTGAAGTACTTCCTCGGGGACAACGAGAACGCGATAAAAACACAGATATATTGCGCCTTGATCGTGAACCTCTTGCTCACGGTTGTTCAAAAGCGGTTGAAACGGCGCTGGGCATTCTCGAACCTGGTATCATTTTGCAGGATACACCTGTTCAATTACTTGCATTTGATGAGATTTTTAGAAAATCCGGAACGAGACTGGCAACGGGATGACAAGAATTTAGGGATGCTCACCCTTTTCAGGGGGGCTTACTTTTGAGAATAATAGAAAACTAAAAAAACATGTCTGATAATATGACGGTTGGAAGTCAAGCAAAATTAAAATCAGTTTTTATCGGACGGCAATGATAACAAAAATAGTATAAAAATGTTTTTCGTATAGATTTAATCTATACTATGAGGTGATAAAAAAGTTTTCAACACACTTTGTTGATAAACTCATTATAATAAAAACGTCAAAAATTGGGATGTTTGGAATTTACGGGATAACTTTGAACTCCTAATTTGGATACGGTCGGTTAGATATGGAAAAACAGAAGCGACAAAGAAATAGTAAAATCATCGAGAAAACGGTTATCGTTCCCGAAATCGGGAAGTTGCCACCACAGGCTCCGGAACTGGAAGAGGCGGTTTTGGGTGCGTTGATGCTTGAAAAGGACGCCTATTCGGTGGTGAGCGATATCCTGAAACCGGAAAGCTTTTACAACCCTGTTCACAAGGTGATATTTGGAGCCATCCAGAGCCTGGCGATTCAGCAGAAGCCGGTCGACGTGCTCACAGTGGTGGAGGAACTGAAGCGACGGGGCGAACTGCAGGCGGCAGGCGGTGCAGTCTATATTGCCGAACTCTCGGAGAAGGTGGCTTCGGCAGCACATATCGAATATCACTCCCGGATCATTGCCCAGAAATACCTGGCCCGCGAACTGATTGCATTCTCATCCGAAGTGACGCAACAGGCTTTCGACGAGACCATCGATGTGGACGACCTGATGCAGGAGACCGAAGGGCGTCTCTTCGAGATTTCGCAGCGAAACGTGAAAAAGGATGTGATCCAGATCAATCCCGTCATCAAGGAGGCGATGAAGATCATCCAGCTTGCTGCAAACCGGAAAGACGGGATGAGCGGTATTCCAACCGGATTCCATCAGCTGGACAAGATGACCATGGGTTGGCAGAACTCCGATCTTATTATCATTGCAGCCCGCCCCGCCATGGGAAAGACAGCCTTCGTACTCTCCATGGCAAAAAATATTGCCATCAATTTTCAACAGCCTGTCGGTATCTTCTCGCTCGAAATGTCCAACGTTCAGCTGGTAAACCGTTTGATCGTGAATGTTTGCCAGATCAAGGGCGAAAGCATCAAGAGCGGCCGGTTGACGCAAGACGAATGGGACAGGCTCGATATAAAGATCAAGGAGCTTTACGACGCCCCCATTTATATCGACGATACTCCCAGTCTCTCGGTCTTTGAGTTGCGAACCAAGGCCCGCCGACTGGTGCGTGAGCATGACGTGAAGCTGCTGATCATCGACTATTTGCAGTTGATGAACGCCAGCGGCATGAATTTCGGCAGCCGTGAACAGGAGGTGAGCATGATATCCCGGTCGCTGAAAGGGTTAGCAAAAGAGCTGAATATCCCTATCATTGCGTTGTCGCAGTTGAACCGTGGGGTGGAGACCCGTCAGGGTAACGAAGGGAAACGGCCACAGCTTGCCGACCTGCGCGAATCGGGAGCAATCGAGCAGGATGCCGACCTGGTCTGCTTTATTCACCGCCCTGAATATTACCGTATTACTGAGGATGATAACGGGAACTCCCTTATCGGTATGGCCGAGATTATTGTGGCCAAGCACCGTAACGGACCCACCGGTATTGCAACCATGCGTTTCGATAATGAGTATGCCCGGTTCGAGAACCTGGACGAACACAATACCAGCCGGAAGCAACCCAACTATATCGAACGGACCTCGAAGATGAACTCGAGGTCGGTTTCCAAGGGAGGAGATTCACTTCCGGAAATGACCTCCACCAACTTCATGACCGAAAACGGAAAAGAGGAACTGCCATTCTAAAACAGAACACGATGAAGAGAACCAACCATCCTGCAGCACCCTTTTTCCTTCTGCTCCTATTGCTGACGGTCTCATGCGGCGGAGTCGATTCCGATGCAAAAAAAGCGGCTTCACTTACCAACCGGTCGATTGAGAGAACCAGTCAGCTGAAGCTCGACGATGCAGAGAAGCTCTACAAGAAGTCGCAGGCCATTATCCGGAAATATGAATCACATCCCAAACAGGAGAAGTTCAGTAGACTTTACCGGCAGTACAGGGACGAAGGAAGAGTTGTTCCCCAAGAACAGGATCGCCGATAGGGTTATTATCACTTTAATTAACACCGGCGAAGTTCCATAAAAAATATTTATTTGTAATTTTGCCCTTTTGCTAGTTTTACTGTATGATTAAAACAAACGGAATGCAGACGTCACTTCGAATGAAAAAAATTGTGTTGCTCTTCGCCATGGCCATTCTTTTCACGGCGGCAGGTGGAGCCCAGACACAGGGACCGGCTTACGAAAAAATTGTAGCAAACGGGCAGACATTTTACAGGTACAACGTTAAGAAGGGGGAGGGGTTGATGGCGGTCTCCCGGACTTTCAACGTTTCGGTGAATGATATCCTGAAGTACAACCCATCAGCAGCTTCGGGGCTGAAGGATGGACAGGAGCTGTTGATCCCGGTTATCGATGATGCAACGGTGTCACGGCAGCCGGTTCAGGCTGCTCAGCCGCTTCCGTCGGACCAGAACCAGACCTTTAGGCATAGTGTTGCAAGGGGGGAGACACTCTTCGGTATTGCCCAGATGTACGGCACGACTGTAAGCGAGATCCTCCAATACAACTACGGGCTGACCGAGAATATAACCGAAGGGGAGACCATCGCTATTCCGCAGCATAAGAGTTATTCCCCTTCCGGCGAGAATTACCGTTATCACACGATTCAACCGAAAGAGACGCTCTATTCGGTTTCAAGGACCTATTCCCTGAAACCTGAAGATCTGATTGCCGCCAATACAGGACTCTCCGTTGAGACTTTCCAGATTGGAAAAACGATCCGCATTCCGGTTACACGGCAACAGGCAGACTTCGTGCCATTTGAACAGCAGACGCAAAATATCCGGTATAAGGTGAAGCGGGGAGAGACACTCTACTCGATCTCCCAGGCATATGATGTTCCGGTTGAGTTGATCGAAAAAGCAAATCCTACCCTTGCATCAGGATTGAAAACCAATATGGAGTTGATCATTCCGGTGAAGATTTCCCGGTTAGACGACGATATTCATGTGAAGGAGATTGAAGCGAACCGGCTTCTCATCAGGAGCAACGAAATGCAACATACTGATGTGATCAGGGTAGGTCTTCTCTTGCCATTCCTCGACAGCTCTGACGGACAACACCTTAGGTTGCAGGAGTATTATGAAGGTTTTCTGCTGGCGGTGAATAAAATGAAAAAGGAGGGGGCAAACATCGAGGTGTATGTTTTTGAGACCGGTAGCCGGGCAAAGCTTGAGAGCCTGCTGGGAACCATGGAGATGGAGTCGCTGCACCTGCTGATCGGAGGAATGACCGACGAGCAGATCTCGCTGATGTCCAATTTCTCTAAGAAGCACAATATCAAGTATATCATCCCATTTTCATCAAAAAATAGTGAGGTGCAGAACAATCACCATATTTTCCAGGTAAACTCACCCCAATCATACTTCTATTCCAAAGCATCGGGAGTTTTTACCGAAACATTTGGAAATGCCAATGTGGTTTTTGTAAATGTGCCTGGGCGGACTGACAAGGCTGAATTCCTTTCCACCCTCAAAGGTGATCTGAAACGGAAGAGTATCCGCTACCGTGAGGTCTCCCTTACACCTGAACTTTCAACCGCAATCGCACCGTTGCTCCAGTCCGGCGGAAACAATGTGATCGTTCCCTCCAGCGGCGATTCGGGAGCACTTCGCGAAGTGATCGATGCCCTTTCAAAGGTCCATCAGGCCCATCCGGGAATTACTACCCGGCTGTTCGGATATCCGGAGTGGCAGACCTATAATTTGGAGATCAAAAGATCTTTACACCAGTTTGGAACCTATTTCTACACATCGTTCTACGTTGATGAACAGGATGAGAACACCCGGCATTTCATTGAGAATTTCAGGCATTGGTATGGCCGCGACCTGATTAACACCTATCCAAAGTACGGGATATTCGGATATGAAACCGGTCTCTATTTCCTGAATGCCATCTATCGTTACGGTATCAATTTCGAGCACTATATCAACCGGCTCCCCTCAAATTCACTGCAGTTCTCCTTCAAGTTCGACCGGGTAAACAACTGGGGCGGGTTTATCAATACCGGATTGTACCTGATTCATTACGGTGCTGAAAATAGTGTTCAAAAAATAAATAAATGTTTGTAAATGAGACAGCTGATTGCCGGAATCCTCCTGTTTCTCTGTTCCGCACAGATATCTGCACAGAAGAACCAGTTCGACAAGGAGCTCTATATCGGAGTAGGGGGCGGAGCATTTGCTTCATCGGTCGATTTTTCACCTTCGGTTTCCCAGCAGCCGTTCATTGGAATTCATGGCGGCGTTTCGGCAAAGTATATCTCGGAAAAACACCTAGGATTACTGGTAGAACTCAATTATGCCCAGCGTGGGTGGATGGAGGATTTTTCTCCCGAAAGCGGATTTTCGTACGACAAGAGATTGAACTACCTGGAACTCCCCTTTATGACACACGTCTATTTCGGCAAGAAGGTCCGGTTCCTTATCAACGCCGGGCCGCAGCTTGGCTTTCTGCTCTCCAGCTCTGACAACATGAACGATGCCCTTGCGGCTGATATTGCCGCAAGACGGGAAGCCGACCCCGATACCCAGATTGGCATGCAATATACCCTGGAACCGCGACGTTTTGATTATGGACTGGTTGGGGGAGTCGGAATGGAGGTGAGAACCGGAGCGGGCAGTTTGCAGCTCGAGGGTAGATACTACTTTGGTCTGGGTGATATCTTCGAGAACCGCAAATCTAAAGCCGACTTTTTCTTCAGCCGTTCGGCACATCGCATCATCGAGGCGAAACTCTCCTATCTGTTTAAAGTGAAGTAGTAGGGTGAGGTTTGCACAGTAACAGTAAACAAAATTTTCCAACTTTGTGAACAAAAACATATGAATATATGTTTATATATTGATTTTATAAAATTGGATCTGTATGCAGGAGACAAAGGTGCAAGAAGTAGCCAAAGAGCAGTTTGAAGAGGTGGCCTATCTGTTGAAGGCCCTGGCCAGTGAGATCAGGCTCTGTGTGATCGCTCTGCTGTCGGACGGGTCGGAGAAATCGGTCACCGAATTGCAGTCGGACATTAAGTGCGAGCAGTCGCTTCTATCGTATCACCTTACCGATATGCGTGCAAAGGGCATACTATCCTGTCGCCGGAGCGGAAAAAACTGTTTCTATTCGATAAGGGACAGGCGAGTTGTCCAGTTGCTGCACTGCATTGCGGGTTGTAATTGAGAGGAGCTGAATATGAATGACTTTTTCAGGAAACATCGATTAAGGGTAGCTGGGCTCATTGTGGGTGCCCTCGGGGGCCTTCTCTATTACTACTTTGTGGGTTGTGGCACCGGTAGCTGCCCCATCACCGCAAATCCATGGAGAATGATGATTTACGGTGCTGTTCTGGGGGTGCTTATCTTCGATATTTTTACAAAAACCGAGACAAAAGAGAATGATCGGTAAAAAAAATAGGGTTATGAAAAATAGAGTTGTGATTTTTGCCGCAGTTGCGGCATTGGTAATACTTGTCGCTTGCGGCAATAACAGTAACCGGTCGGTTTCCCCGTTACCGGAGTCTGAAACTCAACAGAAAATCAATGTAAAGCGTAATAATATGAGCAAGACAATTCATTTGACAAAAGCCGAATTTCTGACGAAAGTGGCTGATTATGAGAAAAATTCCCAAACCTGGGAGTATCTGGGTGATAAACCTGCAATCATAGATTTCTATGCCGATTGGTGCGGACCGTGTAAAATGATAGCTCCGATACTGGAGGAGCTGGCTGCAGAATATGATGGGCAGATCTATATCTACAAGGTAAATACCGAAGCTGAACAGGAGTTGGCTGCCGATTTCGGGATCCGCAGCATTCCAACACTGCTATTCGTTCCGATGAATGAAGCGCCGCAAATGGCGCAGGGTGCATTGCCGAAGGATGCCTTCAGGCAGGCAATCAACGAAATTTTACTTAAAAACTGACCGGAGCCGTTAGCAGCTCCATAAGGCAGGGGTAGGGCTCACGCATGGCGTGGGCCTGCTCTCTGTCAGTTCATCTCAGATGTTGATCCAGCGTGTAATGGCAGTGAAGATGTTCTCCTTCTCTTTTACCCTCTTTTCTTCAATCTGCTTCGGAGCAAAGACCTTCAATCCCTTGTGAAAAATCTGCACGTCGATCTCGTCGCCTGTGCTTACCGGCTCCCCGTCGACATGCAGTACTCCCGGTTTCTCCCGCTTGATAATCAGTCTGCTGGTGAGCAGCGAGACCATCTTGCTGTTCTTGTCGATATTCTTGGTAAAGAGTTGCAGGGTGGTTTGCGGAATCTCGTTGGGATCAAGCGGTTTCAGGATGGAGACATTCATCTTCCCGTCCTCCATGTCGGCCCCGGGAGCAATATATACTTCATTGCCGTACTGGGAGGCATTGGCACAAGTGAGAAGAAATGCCCGTTCGCGGAGTGTTCCCCCGTCATGCCTGATTTCATACTCTTCCGATTTGAATTCAACCACGCCTTCCACAATGTTACGAACATAACCCAGGGGGCCCCGTTTCTTCTCTTCGGCAAACTTGTCACTGATGAATGCATCGAATCCGACGCCGCAGGTACAAAAGAAGATGTGACCGTTGGCGGAGCCGTAATCAATGGTGCGGACATTTCCTTCGAGAATGGTCTGGATGGCCTTCTCCGAATCCATGGAGATATGCAGGTCGCGTGCCAAGCCGTTCCCCGATCCGAACGGGATGATTCCCAGTACCGTATCGCTGTTCACCAGGGCTTTGGCAACCTCGTTGACCGTACCGTCGCCTCCGACAGTCAACACGTAGGCGAACTTCTCCTTTACCGCCTGCCTGGCAATCTCGGTGGCGTGGCCGGGATAACCTGTAATCCGGAAAATGACATCGAAATGGGTCTGGTCAAAAGCGGATGCGACCTCCTCGGGGATATTTTTTTTCGACTCCGTGCCGGAAACGGGATTGATGATGACGCAAACGCTTCTCTTTTCCATAGCTTCAATTTTATACAAAAATAGGATAAAAACCGGTTATCCGCTATTTTAAGGGGCATTAATTTGTCCTTTCGGCCATTGTTGACTACTTTTGCACCTCATAATAAAAGAGGTCTGCAAGATGGATCCGGTCACTGGAAGGCGCTGCCTTCGTGCTGGCGGGGCAAGCGGACCGGAAAATGACAGAAGATTGTATGGTAAAACCCGATAGCCTGATTTTCGATATGGACGGCACCCTTTGGGACAATGTCGATTCTTACGCAATTTCTTGGAACAGGGCATTGGAAGCAGAAGGATACAGTAGGCGGGTTAATCGCGAAGAGCTCCTGGGCCTGATGGGACGGGAGGCGCGCGTGATGCTCGAGACCATCATTCCCGATGCTTCCCGGTCGGCCCAGGACCGGTTGTTCGACGGGGTAGTCAGTCAATACCAGTTGCTGGTGCCCGATATGAAACCGCATATCTACGAAGGGGTTTATGCCGGACTTGAAAAACTGTCGTCGAGGTACCCCCTCTTCCTGTTGAGCAACTGCGAGAAAGGTGGTCTGGTAAACTTCATGAAGCATACCGGTACCGCACATCTCTTCACCGATTTCCTGGAACATGGTGAGAACCTGAAACCGAAGTCCTACAACATGAGGCTGCTGAAAGAGCGGAATCAGCTACAGGCTCCGTTCTACATCGGGGATACCGATTCCGACAGCAAAGCTTCGGCAGAGGCCGGACTCCCCTTTGTCTTTGTGACGTACGGATTCGGGAAGACAGAGAATTTCATTTGCAGTTTCGACTCGTTCCCGCAGCTGGTTGACTACTTTCTACATATATAATATCCATATGCAGAGCAGTTTTATTCTTGTCGTCATTGCCGCCTATTTCCTGATGCTGATGTTGATCTCCTACCTTACCAGCCGGAAAGGGAGTGACAACGATGCTTTTTTCCGGGCCAACAGATCCTCCAAGTGGTATGTCGTGGCGTTTGCGATGATCGGCACCTCCATCTCCGGCGTAACTTTTGTCTCGGTACCGGGGATGGTGCGCAATCACGACATGACCTACATGCAGATGGTATTGGGTTTCTTCTTCGGTTATCTGGTCATTGCCTATGTGCTGTTGCCGCTCTACTACAAGTTGAACCTCACCACCATCTACGGTTATCTCGGTCAGCGGTACGGCCGCAACTCCTACAAGACCGGTGCCTGGTTCTTTCTCCTTTCGAAGATTGTGGGGGCGGCCGCCCGGCTTTATCTGGTGGCCTTTATTCTGCAATCGCTGGTTTTTGATGCATGGGGTGTTCCCTTTGTCGTTACGGTTATCGGCATTATCCTGGTTATCTGGCTTTACAGCCACAAGAGCGGTATCAAGACGATTATCTGGACGGACTGGATACAGACGCTGCTCTTCCTCACTGCCCTGGTACTGATCATCTGGCAGGTTACGACGCGTCTCGGATTCGGTTGGGATGACACCTTCCGCGCGATAACCGCAAACCGGCATGCAAGGATTTTTGTCTTTGATGATTGGGCCAGCACGCAACACTTCTTCAAGCAATTTTTCAGCGGGATGTTCATTACCATCGTGATGACAGGCCTGGATCAGGATCAGATGCAGAAGAACTTGACAATCAAAAGTCTGAAGGATGCCAGGAGAAATGTGATCTCCTATGGCCTGGCCTTTGCCCCAATCAACCTGCTCTTTCTATCGCTGGGCGTTTTGCTGCTGATCTTTGCGGAGCAAAACGGCATCGCACTCCCCGACGTGTCGGACAACATTCTCCCGGTAATGGCCAGGGGGCACCTGGGGCAGGTGGTGCTGGGAATCTTCGTTACTGGAATTGTGGCGGCGGCTTTCTCAAGTGCCGATTCTGCGCTGACTGCCCTCACCACATCGTTCTGCGTGGATATCCTGGAGATGGGGAGGGCCGACAATCCCGAAGCCGAGCACCGTAACATTGCAACACGCCGCCACGTTCATCTGGCCATCAGCACTCTCTTTGTACTTATCATACTGCTGATCGAGGCTGTAGGTTCCGACAGCATCATCACGGCTATATACAAACTGGCCTCCTATACCTATGGTCCCCTGCTCGGATTGTATTTCTGCGGATTGTATACCCGGGTGAAGCCGGTCGACAAATGGGTGCCTTACGTCGCCGTTGCCGCACCGCTGCTCTGTTTCGTTTTCGAAACCGGAATGAAACTGCAGTTCGGTTACCAGGTAGGGTATGAGCTGCTGCTTGTCAATGCTGCACTTACCGTAACCGGTCTCTGGATTTTGTCGTTAAACCCCCGTAAACTCTAATCCTATGCTTATCAAATCTGCCCAGTTCATCATCAGTAACAGCGACTACCGGAAGTGTCCGCAGGACAATCGACCGGAATATGCATTTATCGGTCGCTCAAACGTTGGAAAATCATCGCTTATCAATATGCTGACCAACCGTAAAGGGTTGGCCATGACCTCCTCCACACCCGGCAAGACCATGTTGATCAACCATTTCCTGATTAACGACGAGTGGTACCTGGTAGACTTGCCGGGATATGGATACGCCCGGCGGGGAAAAGAAAACCGGGAGCGGTTGCAGCAGATTATTGAGGATTACATCCTGCAGCGTGAGTCGCTAACCTCCCTTTTTGTGCTGGTCGACAGCCGTCACGAACCACAGAAGATCGATCTGGCCTTTATGGAGTGGTTGGGCGAGAACGGAGTTCCGTTCAGCATCGTGTTTACCAAAATCGACAAGTTGGGACCGGTACGCCTGAAGCAGAACGTGGAGGAGTACAAGCAGAAGCTGTTGGAGAGATGGGAAGAGCTTCCACCTGTTTTTGTCACCTCTTCCGAAAAGCGGTCGGGCAGGGAAGAGCTGCTCGACTACATCGGGCAGATCAACGCATCCCTTCGCTGAAGGCCGTCCTCACCTTTTAATTAGAGACCTACGCTGTCGCGGTAGAAATCGAGAGACTGGAATATCAGCTCCTTGTCGACAACCTGGTTGATCTCGATCTTTCCGATGTCGGATAGAAGCGTGAAGTTTACCGACGAGGCGGTCTCGTTCTTCTTGTCGTGCCTCATGAAGTCGTAAAGCTTTTCATAATCATCACAACCGATCTCAAAAGCACCGTAGTTCCGGTGTATAAAGTGGATGGCCTGTAGCAGTTCCTCCTTCGGGAAGCCGCACAGGCGGTGTGATAGGTACAACTCCGAAATCAGTCCCCAGGCCACCGCATATCCGTGCAGAACTGGCCTGCCGCTCTCCAGGGCGAAACTTTCAAAGGCATGGCCCACCGTGTGTCCCAGATTCAACGCCTTGCGGAGATTGCGTTCAAAGGGATCTTTCTCCACAATCTCCTCCTTGATGGAGACCGAATGGAAAACCGTCTCGGTAAGCCAGTCGTAGTTGATATCTCCGGCATCGAAAGTGAGCAAGTTTTTCCACTCTTCAGTAGAGCTGATCAGGGCATGCTTCAGCATTTCGGAGTAGCCCGACAGGATATCTCCGCGTCCGAGCGTGTGGAAGAAACGGGAAGAGATCAAGACGCAAGCTGCCGGATAGAATGCACCTATCTCGTTTTTGAATCCCTCGAAATTGATGCCGGTCTTTCCGCCGACGGCGGCATCCACTGCCCCCAGCAATGTAGTGGGGATGTTGACATAGCTGATTCCGCGCTTGAATGTAGCTGCTGCAAATCCCCCGATATCGGTGATCATTCCGCCGCCGAGGTTGATCAGCAACGAATGGCGCGTGGCCCCGTTGCGGGTAAGGTGACTCCATATCCGCGCCAGGTTTTCGAGCGTTTTGCCTGTGTCGTTTGGCGGAATCACAATCTGGCCTGCCTCCTGTATCACCGGTAGTGATTCAATCAGCGGGAGACAGAGGCGGGCTGTATGTTCGTCTGTCAGCACGAAGAGCCTGTCGTGCCTGATCTCCGATATGATCGTTGCCAGGTCGGCTATCGGGTTGTTGCTTTTGATGATTCGTTGCATGGTTGACTCGATGTTTGGAGTGAAACGAGGGCCTTGTAAAGCTCGTCCTGGATTCGCTCCCTGATGTTTAGTGTGGATAATCGGTTGGGAGTACGCTCCGGATAGACCCGGTTCGACAGGAAGATATAGATCATGTTGTTGTCGGGATCGACCCAGAAGCTGGTACCGGTAAACCCTGTATGACCGTAGACGGAGAGAGGGGCAAGCGGGCTGGTGGGACTTGCATTGTTGTTCCGGGGATCGGGTTTGTCGAACCCCAGTCCACGGCGACTTTTACTACTTTTTGTCCCGGTGAAGAGGGTTACGGTCTCCTTGCTCAGGAGCCGCTCACCGCCATACTCTCCACCGTTCAGCCACATCTGGCAGAGCTTTGCCAGGTCGTTGGCGTTGGAAAAGAGTCCCGCATTACCCGATATTCCACCGAACAGTGCTGCTCCCTCATCGTGGACATATCCCCGTAGCTGCTGCTTGCGGAAGAAGGGGTCGTTCTCGGTGGGCGCAATCTTCTCCACCGGCATATGGTTTAACGGCAGAAATGTCATGTTGACCGCTCCCAGTTTCCGATAGAAGTTCTCTTTCACGTAGCTATCCAGGTCGGTTTTGGATAGTTGCTCCACCGCCTCCTTCAGCAACATGAAGTTGAGGCAGCTGTACCGGTAGGTTTTTGATCGGAGTTCAGTGGCGATGATATCTTTCAGGAGGGCCTGGTGCATCTTGTTGCTTGCGTAGAGATCGTTGGCTACGGGTCTGTGGAAGGTCTCGTCGCGCTTATCCGAGATGAAGGAGGGAATAAAGGTATAATCGGTTCTTCCCCATGCCCCGGCATAACGGGCGTGATAGAGTGACGACCTTTTCCCGAAGAGTGGTCCGTTGAAACTGTTGGGATCAATGGCCGTGTTGTAATAGGGAATATACGAAACGAGCCCCGATTCGTGAAATAGCGCTTCGCGGATGGTTATGTTTGCCTTGTTGCTCCCCCGGGTTTCAGGCACGAACTTCCCGATCGGATCCTGCAACCGGATCTTTTTTTCGTCGTACAGTTTCATGATTGCAGGAAGTGTTGCCGCGGCCTTGGTGATGGAGGCCAGGTCGTAAACGGTTTCAGCGTCGACTGCTGCCGTGGAGTTGTATTCCAGATTTCCGAATCCTCTGTCGTAGATGACCGTGCCATCTTTCACTACCAGCACATAGCACCCCGGGTAGGCCCGTTGGCGGATCCCCTCGAGCGCGATCCTCTCCACTCCCGCAAGGCTTTCAGTGGAGATTCCGACCTCTTCCGGAAATGAATAGGAGAGGCGGCACTTCCGGGTTTCGATTCCGCTGTTTGCGGCAAATCCACCGGCAGATACCGGCAGTCTACCCGAAAAGGGAATCCCGCCGAAAAGCGCCTGCGCACTACTTATCTGGGCAAAGTCGCTGTTGTCGTATGCAACCACTACAGCGCCCGCCTGGGTCACTACCGGTTTCAGCCGGTCGAGCGCATAGGGTGAGTCGAACAGCACCAGCACCGATTTCCCGGCACTGTTGATCACTTGCTGAAGTGCGGCGAGTTCACTTTTCGGTACGGCATGGAGGGAGACAATTACAGTTTCGAACTCCTTCAGTTTGGAGCTCAACAACCGGAGGCTGTCGACTGTTGCCACCTGGAAAGCGGTCACTTCGGCATATCTTTTCAACCACTGCTGGAATCTGTTCTGGTTTGAAACCCCGACGGCAACTGCGGCAATCCGGTTCCTGTCGAGTGCCGTTACCGGCAACAGGGTACTGTCGTTCTTG
Source organism: Petrimonas mucosa (assembly GCF_900095795.1). NCBI lineage: Bacteria > Pseudomonadati > Bacteroidota > Bacteroidia > Bacteroidales > Dysgonomonadaceae > Petrimonas > Petrimonas mucosa. Next base: position 2,111,427 of record NZ_LT608328.1, on the reverse strand, counting down.
ATCAGGGTAACCGCCTTGTCGTAGATCTTTCGTTGTACCCATTCACTTTCAGGAGTGTGTATGCTTCGGGATAGTGACCTGATATCTATCGGCTTGTTGTTGTGAACGCCGAGAATATATTTATAGGTCAGGATTTTTCTGACCTTCTCTTCAAGCATTGCCGGAGTGATAATACCCTTTTCGACAGCCTGTTTTACCTGTTGAAACTCCTTCTCCTGATTGATTACCCCCAAAATCACGTCGTTTCCTGCCAGCAGAGCTTTCACGCTCATGTCGGGCTGGTTGGATACCCCCTTCATTGCCATGCCGTCGGTGAAGGTAAGGCCCGTAAATCCCATCCGCTCTTTCAGCAATTTCTGCCCGACAGTTGCCGACAGTGAGGCAGGTAACCCGTTTGTGTTCAACGCCGGGACGTTAAGGTGACCGAGCATCATGCCGGATAGCCCTGCATTGATGAATTGTTGAAACGGATAGAGCTCCACCGAATCGAGCCGGTTCAGATTGTGTGAAAGGGTTGGCAACGTGTGGTGCGAATCTTCCGACGTGTCACCGTGACCGGGAAAGTGTTTGGCCACCGCCATCACGCCATTCTCTTCCATTCCAAGGGCAAAGGCGATTCCTTGCCTGGCTACGTTGGAGGGGAGCTCGCCGAAAGAGCGAGTGCCGATGACCGGATTGTCGGGATTGCTATGCACATCGATGGAGGGGGCAAAATTTATGTGGATCCCCATTTCACGGCATTGCCGGGCAACCTCTTTTCCGTAGAGCTTCAACGTCTCCTCGTCGTGAATGGCTCCAATGATCTGGTTTCGGGGAAAACGGGGTGCATCGTTCAGGCGCATCGATAATCCCCATTCACCGTCCAATGCCACAAATAGCGGTGTTTTGGCGATGCTCCGGATGTAGTTGGTCATTTCGGCCTGCGTTGCAAGTGAGCCCTTGGAGAAGAGCACTCCTCCGATTTTCTGGTTGTTGATATACCCTTCAATTTTTGTTTTCCAGCTGCTCTTCGATTCCACGATGGGCATGAAGAGCTGCCCTATCTTTTCATCCGGGCTCAGGCTGTTGTAGACGGAATCTACCCACTGCTCCAGTGCCTTTTTGTCGGCTTGCCGGTAAAGGTTGGTTTCGGTTTGTGCGGCAAGCGTCAGCGTAAGGAAACAATAAACAACAAGCAGCCTCTCTCTTGTTTTGAACATGATCACTCTCTTCTATTCACTTTTTCGAGTTCCACATCGATCCTCCCGATATGAGACCCTCTCCCTGCAGTTTGAAAAATCAGTACCTCCTCCTCATCGATATTTTTCACCATCTCGGGCGCCTTCATGTTGGTGTGGCTGTGACCGCCGATCACAATATCGATATTTCTTGTTTTACTCACAAATTGCTTGTCCGAGGTGTATCCCAGGTGCGACAGGCAGATGACCATGTCGCACCTGTAGACCGTTTTCAGCATCAGGGCCAGTTCGTTGGCCACCTTTTCGGGCGGGAGATACTTCATCCCATTGTAGTTGCCCGAAGCAATCAGCCCCTTGGGTTGAACATTGACGGCGATCACCCCGATCTTTACTCCATCCCTTTTAAGAATCAGGTAGGGTTTGATCAGACCCTTCAACGAGGTTTTGGAGAAGTCATAATTGCTGCTGATGATCGGAAACTTGGCACGGCGTACTACCTGTTCCAGGGTCTCCAGTCCATAGTCGAACTCGTGGTTCCCGAGCGTGGCCGCATCGTACTGCATCAGGTTCATCGCTTCGGTTTCAACCTCCCCTTTGAAGAGATTGAAGTAGGGGGTTCCCTGCAGAAAATCTCCCGCATCCAGGAGCAGAACGTTCCGGTTCTCTTTTCTTACCTGCCCGATAAAACTCATCCTGCGGACAACCCCGCCTTTATTTGCGGCATAACGGTCAGTTTCTGGAAGAGGTTCAATACGGCTATGTGTGTCGTTAGTATGGATGATGACAATCTTCTTTTGTCCAAAGAGAACGGTAACGCACGCAAAAAGGGCGAAAAACAAAAAGGTAAAATATTTTTTATTCATAGGATGTTGACGGTTATTCAATAACGGTTATTCTGCCATCTAGCCGGGAGGTGATCTCGCTCCCTTGTCGTGTCTGCTCCTTCACATAATCGATCATCACGTCGCGGAGCGTAATGCCCGTATGGGTAACTTTAATCGCGTTACGCAACGCATCCATGTCGTTATTGCCGTCGGCAAGATAGTCGAGCGTTGAAATCTTGTAAACCCTGTTTTCATCAACGGGCAAGCCGTCAACCGTAACCGAGCTGACCTTTCTCTCCTTGATCGTCAGTTTCACGTTGGAAGAGATTCCTGCTCCGCCAATCCAGGCATAGGCATCAAAGATCTTCTTCAGGTCGGAGCCTTTCAGTTCGAGAAAAGTGATGGAGTTGTCAAAAGAGTAGATCTCATAGAGGTCCCTGACCGTGATGTTCCCTTTCGGCATATTGGCCCGATGTCCGTGTACATTCATGATGGCTACGTCTACACCACCCGAAACCTGTTCGTCACCGTAGAGTTTCATCACATCGGAAGTGAGGTTGGTGAGCAGGCTTTCGGGACGGCCATAATCCAGCAACTGTGATGAAGTACCAATCACCTCGCTCATCTCGCGATCGAGTTCGGTTTTGTATTTCTGCACCAAAGCCACCATCTTTTTGTCTGGGTTGTTATCGAAACGGCTATCCATCTCCACAACGGTGCCGCTCATGTTACTTATCCTGTATTGGCGCGAACTGCATGAAATCAGCAAGGTAGCGGCAATAACTAGAGCAATGGGTTGTCTGTTCATCCTTTTGAGTAGGTTATTTTAATTTTATGTTGTCAAAAATACGCCAATTTTGTCACTTAAACAACGAGGGCAACTATTTTTACGAATAAAAAGAATCACCTCATTGTGATTTAAATAATTATTGTTACCTTTGCAACCGCTTTGCGCAATCTCTGTCGATTCGTTATCGTTATATTGCGTCCTGTGAGTTAAATATTAACATAAAGCTTTTAATAACAATGGATTTAATTAAAATTGCAGAAGAGTCTTTCGCCACGGGAAAGAAAGAATGGCCCAAGTTCAAGAGCGGCGACACCATAACGGTTGCTTACCGTATTGTGGAAGGTAACAAGGAGCGTATCCAGCAATACCGCGGAGTAGTTATCCGCATTTCTGGTCAGGGCGATAACAAGCGGTTCACGGTTCGCAAAATGTCGGATAACATCGGCGTTGAGCGTATCTTCCCCATCAACTCTCCCTTCATCGATAGTATTACGGTTAACAGCGAAGGAAAGGTCAGGAGAACCAAGCTCTACTATCTCCGTCAGTTGCGCGGAAAAGCAGCCCGCATCAAAAAGAAAACGTTTTAATAAAATTAGAACAAACACCCGAACGCTCCGAACTTTATCGGGGCGTTTTTTATCTTACTGAACTTTCTTACTGAACTTTCGCATGTTCAAAAAAATTGGGTAGAAACAGCTAAAGATGAGATCCACAAAACATTGTCACTCGATAATTTAGCTGTATACAGAGCATGCGAAACTTAAATTATCTTATCAACTTTCACCAGCATCACTGAAATGCTCTACAAGACAGAGGGCATTGTGTTGAGCAATGCCGGATATAACGACAAATATGCCATTACGCACCTCTTTACACGCGATTTTGGCCCTGTTTCCTACCTGCTGCCCAAAACACGCGGCCGGCGTTCAAAGATCAACACGGCGCTTTTTACGCCGCTCTCGATATTGAATATGGAGGTAGAACATCTTCCGCTGCGTGATATTCAGCGGCTGAAGGAGGTCGACCGGCAAACATTGCTGTTCGAAATCGGCTCAAACCCGGTCAAGGTTTCGCTGACGCTCTTCCTCTCTGAATTTTTGTCGAAAGTGTTGCGGGAGACCGACAACAATGAGGTGCTGTTCGATTACCTGAAACAGGCTATCGAGGTGCTTGAAAGGACGAAAAGGGGTCTGGCCAATTTTCATCTGACGTTTCTCTTGGGTCTTACACGGTTTTTGGGAATCTACCCCAATCTGGAAAATTATACCCGGGGGTGCTATTTTGATATGCTCAACGGGGAGTTTACCTATCGGAGCCCGACTCACCAGTATCTCCTGAACGAGCGGGAAAGTGCCTATCTCCATCTCCTTACCCGAATAAATTTCTCCAACATGCACCTCTTTCGCCTCTCGCGGAACGACAGGAACCTGATTATCGACAGGCTGCTGACCTACTACAGGTTGCACCTCTACGATTTCCAGTCGATCCGGTCGCTTGAAGTGCTCCGAGAGCTGCACTGATGCAGTCAGCAACCGAATACCTGAAAAACGATAACCTTACCGCAGCTATCCACCGTAAAACTGTCACCTAGCGATTCGTTCAACGTACCCTGCCACCAGTTGTCCAGGACCCTGTTCACTATGGGATATTTCAATCCGGTGGTGGTGATGGGTTTCCGGTCGATGGAAAAGAGGGAGACCTGCTCGCCGGCAAAACTGTGGAAGGTGGTTCTCGACCGGATAGGGGTAAAGATACCGTAATCGGTAATCATTTTCACATTGGCCTCCACCTGGTAATCGGCAAGGAGCGAGATGTTTCCCAAGGTGTGGTCTTCACGTAACCCGGTCCCCGCCACGATCACGATATTTTTTCTGCCCCGCTCCAAACAGAAACGGACCGACTTGGTCAGGTCGTTGCTCTCCTGTTCGCCGTCGGGAAATATCCGGTCTGCAAAACGGATCCTGTTTTCGAAAGAGATGGAGTCGCAATCGCCCACGATCGCATCAGGGGAGCCGCCGGCTTCTATAAAATGGTTGGCTGCCCCGTCGCAACAGACGATGTAAGGTGCCTGTTCAATTACCGATAACGGTAGAGGATGGCGTGGATAGTTGCCGTTTGCTACAATTATCGCCGTGGAACCGTCGTCTCTCTTTCCTGATCTCATTGTGGAAGGTTTGTTGCAAAGATAGCAACAGGAATCGGATTTCGGGATAAAAAAACGGCAAGAAATGTGGCTGGGAGAATAGCGGGTTGCACCTCCTACTGGTGTGAGCGGAGATACAACCCTTGGATGAAGCGGTTAATCAACTGGAGGCTTTTCTTTTCTGGTCGTCAGTTGATAAACGAACAGGAAAAGCGAAATCGAGCCGATGCCGAATATTGTGTCGCCGATAATCCGGGACCATTTGAACAGATTGACCACCGGTTGTTGCATGAATTCTGCCGAACGTGCATACCACATCCCGTGGTTTACGCTGGCAAATGTCTGCATCAACCCTACGGGCAGCAGGCTTACGACCACCATCAGCAGCAGTCCGATGTTCAGTGTCCAGAAGGTGAATCTGATCACCTTGTCGTTCCAGACCTGCTTGCGGTACATACCTCGAAGCACAAACAGCATCAATCCGATTCCCAACATGCCATAGACACCGAAGAGTGCTGCATGTCCATGAACGGGTGTCGTATTCAATCCCTGCATGTAGTAGAGTGCGATGGGAGGGTTGATGATAAAACCGAAAATGCCGGCTCCCAGGAAGTTCCAGAAGGCTACAGACAACAGGAAATAGATGGGCCATTTGTAGTCCGCCAGCCAGGCGGTCGACTTGCTCATCCGGTAATTGTGAAAGGCTTCAAACCCTATCAACACCAGCGGAATAACCTCCAACGCACTGAACGTGGCACCCAGTGCCATTACCGCCGTGGGCGTTCCGGTGAAATAGAGATGGTGGAATGTTCCCAGGATTCCTCCCGAAAGAAAGATGATGGTTGAGAAGAGCACGTTGTTGGTTGCCGATCCAATTCTTAGCAAGCCCATCCGGGTGAAGAGGAAGGCGGCAACCACAGTGGCAAATACTTCGAAAAATCCCTCAACCCACAAATGCACAACCCACCAGCGCCAATATTCGGCAATGGCCAGGTTGGTGGTCCTTCCCCACATCAAGCCTGCCGCATAAAATAGTGCGATGGCAAAACAGGAGATCAGGAAGAGTATCAGCAGCCCTCTTTCGTTTGTCCCTTTCGAGATGATAGGGATGATGGGGCGGATCATCAGTGTAAACCAGAGAAAGAGGCCCACAACAAGCAGCAATTGCCAGAATCTTCCCAGGTCGACATATTCGTAACCCTGATGTCCAAACCAGAAATTCTCTACCAGGCCCATCCGCTGCATGACGCCGAACCATTGTCCGGCCAGTGAACCGGCAACCACGATGAGCAGGGCGATAAAGAGGATATTTACCCCGAGTTTCTGGAATTTCGGATCTTTTCCGCTCAACGACGGGGCGATATAGAGACCGGTTGCCAGCCAGGCGCTGGCTATCCAGAAGATGGCAATCTGGACGTGCCAGGTACGTGTGATGGAGTAGGGAAGGAAGCCTGCAATGTTGATGCCGTATAGCGAATCACCCTCCACTCCGTAGTGGGCGGTGAGGATGCCCAACATTACCTGGACCAGTATCAGGATGTTCACCACCCAGAAATACTTTTTCGTTGCCCGCATCGATGGAGTGATAGCCAGATTCATCAAGGGGTCCTTTACCGGTTTCAACACCTCCTCCTGTTGCGAGCGCGCCTGTACGAAGACAAGAATACCGATGCCGATCAGCAGCATGATGATGCTGAATCCGGTCCAGATGATCAGATCGCCTGTCGGCACATTCCCAATCTGGGCATCGTTGGGCCAGTTGTGGGTATAGGTTATATTCTCGCCGGGTCGTTCCGTTACGCAGGCCCAGGATGCCCAGAAGAAGAATTGAACCATCCGTTCCATTCTCTTGTCGTCCCTGATGGCATTCTTGGGGATGGCATAGGCTGAACGGAGCGCGTCCAATGCAGGATCATCCATAAACAGCGAGGTGTAGTGTTGCTTGTTGTGTTCAAAGGCTTCAATCCTTTCTGCCGAAAGTGTCAGTGTTCTGGAGCGGTCGTCGTAGGTATTCCTCCGTAAAAAATTCTGGAGCCGCTTTTCCAACAGCGCTTTCTCTTCAGAACTTTTCGATTCAAAATTGCCACCCGACCACTTGTTCAGCAGGTATTGCGCTTCACGATGGAGATAGTCGGCCGTCCAGTCTGGTGCAACATAGGCTCCGTGTCCCCAGACCGTTCCCACCTCCTGTCCTCCCATACTTTGCCATACGTTCTGCCCCTCCCTGATGTTGTTTCCGGTGAAGAGAACGTTGCCAGATTCATCCAATACCTTTTCAGGGATTGGCGGCGCTTTCTGGTAGATCTGATTGCCGTAGAACAACAAGACGGCAAATGAGATCCCCACTACCAGAAAGAATGCAGTCCATAGTTTTCTGTGAGTCATAACTAAATGCGTTAAATCAACAGCTTGATCAATTTTGGATAAAAGTGCCGGAAGTTAGTTTAAAAAAACTACATCAGTAGAACCTGTAGATTCGTTTCTAGGTAGGTAACCAGTCAATATGATATCGCTCGCTCTCATTTATCGCCATTTGTTCCGGTGAAAATGAGTCAACCCCTTGAGAAAATTTGCGATGCTCTCTCTGCAAATATATCTCTCTATTTGATACAAACAAAAGAAAATATTTTTTTTTGTAAAAAACTTCACTCAACCAAGAGGAATGATAGAAGCGCCGATGATATGGCATGCCAGTCCCAAGAGAACAAAGAGATGAAATATGGCGTGAATAAACTCCCGCCCGGCCGTAGCGTAGATAATGGCACCGGCAATGTAGAAGAGCCCGCCCGATACCAGCCACCAGACCACCTCGATGCACCCTTTTTCATTTGCAGTTTCAATGAGCGGTTTAAAGGCAATTAGAATCACCAAGCCCATAATAACGTAAGATGCGGTTTTCAGGTGGCTGTTTCTCTTCAGTTGACCAAAACTGATGGCAATGCCTACAACAGCGATGCTCCAGACCAGTGCGAACAGCAACCAGCCCCAGAACTGCTCCTCACGTAGCAGAATCAGCGTAAAGGGCGAGTAGCTGGCCGCAATCAGCAGGTAGATACTTGCATGGTCGAAGTGACGATACTGCGCCTTTCGCTTAGGCTCCTTCACAAAATGGTATAAGGTGGAGGAGAGCATGCAGGCTACCATTCCGAAGCCGAAAATGGAGTAGGCGAGCATAGCCCAGCGGTTATCGGCAACGGTTGCCTTGTAGATCAGGATGATGGTTGCAACCAGCGCCATCACGACACCGGCAGCGTGGGTGAGGTAGTTTGCCTTCTCCTCTCTTGGAGTGTAGAATTTTTCGTTACTCATTGTTCGATAGTTTTACCATCTTCCTGCTCCGTTTCCAAACCCTGTTTTTCAACAGATCAGTTTCGGTTCACAAAAATAAGAAATTCGATCTCAACTCCTGCCAAATCGTCATAAATTTCTCTTTGGCAAGGTAATTGTCCTGAGCAGGTTGTAGACCGACGAGCCGACCGTAGCTGCGGTCAACCCATTATATAGAACAAATAAATATACAACATATGAACTTCAATAACTTTACAATCAAGTCGCAGGAGGCAGTGCAAAAGGCCATCGAACTGGCTCAGGCCAACAATCAGCAGATGATTGAGCCTGCGCACCTGCTAAAAGCTGTAATGCTGGTTGGTGAAAACGTTACCGGCTTTCTGTTTCAGAAACTTGGCGTGAACGTGAGAAACCTGGAGACAGCATTGAATAGGGAGATCGAATCCTATCCGCGTGTTTCGGGTGGAGATCCGATGTTGAGTCGGGAGACCAATGCGGTCTTCCAGCATTCTGTGGATGTTGCGAACAGGATGGGCGACCAGTTTGTGGCGCTGGAACATCTTTTACTGGCGATGATCAGCGAGAAGAACGGTGCATCGCAATTGATGAAAAATGCCGGAATCTCGCAGAACGGGCTTGAGACTGCAATCAGGGAGTTGCGCAAAGGCGAGAAGGTGACCAGCCCGTCGGCAGAGGACACCTATCAATCCCTGGGGAAATACGCCGTTAACCTGAACGACAGGGCCAGGAACGGCAAACTCGACCCTGTGATCGGCCGTGATGAGGAGATTCGCCGTGTACTCCAGATCCTGAGCCGCCGCACCAAGAATAACCCCATTCTTATCGGCGAACCGGGAACGGGAAAGACCGCCATCGCCGAGGGTATCGCACACCGTATCGTTCGGGGAGACGTACCCGAGAACCTCAAAAGCAAGGAGATCTATTCACTCGATATGGGAGCCCTCATTGCCGGTGCCAAATATAAGGGGGAGTTCGAAGAGCGGTTGAAATCGGTAGTGAACGAGGTGGTGAAAGCCGATGGGGAAGTTATTCTCTTTATCGACGAGATTCATACCCTTGTAGGGGCTGGAAAAAGCGAAGGAGCCATGGATGCCGCAAACATCCTGAAGCCTGCGTTGGCCAGGGGTGAGTTGCGTGCGATAGGTGCCACCACGCTCGACGAATACCAGAAATATTTCGAGAAGGACAAGGCTCTTGAACGACGTTTCCAGACCGTGATGGTGGATGAACCGTCCGAGCCTGACAGCATCTCCATACTCCGTGGTTTGAAGGAGCGGTATGAAAACCACCACAAGGTGAGAATCAAGGATGAGGCGATCATCGCGGCGGTACAGTTGTCGCACCGGTATATTACCGACCGGTTCCTGCCGGACAAGGCGATCGACCTGATGGACGAGGCTGCTGCCAAGTTGCGGATGGAGGTAGACTCGGTACCGTATGAACTGGATGAGATCATGCGCCGTATCAAGCAGTTGGAGATCGAACGTGAAGCGATCCGTCGCGAAAACGATACGGCAAAGGAGGAGATGCTCACCAGGCAGATTGAGAACCTTCGCGAAGAGGAGAGTGTGCTGAAAGCACGGTGGCAATCGGAGAAGGAGCTGATCAACCGTATTCAGCAGAACAAGATCGACATAGAGGATGCCAAGTTCCAGGCAGAAAAGGCCGAGCGTGAAGGAGACTACGGAAAGGTTGCCGAACTGCGGTATGGAAAGATCAAGGAAAAGGAGGCCGAGATTGAAGAACTGAAGAACCGGTTGCATGAAACACAGGGCGACAGTGCCATGATCAAGGAGGAGGTGGATGCTGAAGATATCGCCGGCGTGGTTTCGCGTTGGACTGGAATCCCGGTGACCCGGATGCTGCAGAGCGAACGGGAGAAGCTGCTTCACCTGGAGGAGGAGTTGCATAAGCGGGTTGTTGGACAGGAAGAGGCCATTACAGCTGTTGCCGATGCCGTGCGCCGTAACCGTGCCGGATTGAATGATCCGAAACGGCCAATCGGCTCGTTCATCTTTCTGGGGACGACCGGGGTGGGTAAGACCGAGCTGGCAAAGGCGCTGGCCGACTACCTGTTCGACGACGAGAACATGATGACCCGTATCGACATGAGCGAGTATCAGGAGAAGTTCAGTGCAACCCGGCTGATCGGGGCACCTCCCGGATATGTCGGGTATGACGAGGGTGGACAGCTGACCGAGGCGATCCGGAGAAAACCCTATTCAGTGGTACTGTTCGACGAGATCGAAAAGGCTCATCCGGATGTCTTCAACATCCTGCTGCAGGTACTGGATGATGGCCGTCTGACCGACAACAAGGGGAGGGTGGTGAACTTCAAGAACACCATCATCATCATGACCTCCAATATGGGTTCAGCCCTGATCCGGGAGAACTTCGAGAAGCTGACCGAACGGAACCGCGAGGAGGTTGTGGAGAACACCAGGAACCTGGTGTTGAGCATGCTGAAGCAGACCATCCGTCCCGAGTTCCTGAACCGGATCGACGACATCATCATGTTTGCCCCGCTCAAACAGGAGGAGATCAAACAGATCGTCCGCATCCAGCTGGATGGGGTGAAAAAGATGCTTGCCGGCAACAGCATTACGCTGGAGTATACCGATGAGGCGGTAGAGAGCATCGCGGAAGCGGGCTACGATCCCGAGTTCGGGGCACGTCCTGTGAAACGGGTCATTCAGCGGAAGGTGCTGAACCAGTTGTCGAAGGATATCCTCTCAGGCAAGGTGGACAACTCCAGGCCGATTGTGATCGACGCTATAGACGAGAATGTCTATTTCAGGAACTAAGGTTCTGCCGGACCTTTACTGGGAGACTCTTTTTCGTGTGCCAGGCTTCTGTTCGCCGATTTTTTTGTAGATTTGCGTTTTGTAAACAGTAAACAGATGATCGATCTCAGTAAAATTCCTTCCCCATGCTATGTGATGGAAGAGCAGTTGCTGCGCAACAACCTGCAACTGATAAAATCGGTAGAAGAGCGGGCGGGGGTGACCGTCATACTTGCATTCAAGGCGTTTGCCCTCTGGAAGTCATTTCCCATCGTAAGGGAGTACATTGCCCACTCCACGGCAAGTTCGGTGGCGGAGGCACAACTGGCTTTCGAAGAGATGGGGAGCCCTGCCCACACCTATGCACCATCCTATACCGATGCCGATTTTCCGCACTTTCTGAAATACAGCAGCCATATCACTTTCAATTCGCTGGCCCAGTTTCATCGGTTTTATCCGCAAGTGATGGCTTCACCCGGAACAATCAAATGCGGAATCCGTATCAACCCGGAATTTTCAGTAGTGGAGACCGACCTCTACAATCCCAGCATGCCCGGTTCACGTCTCGGTGTTACGGCAAAAAACATGGGGAATACCCTGCCGGAGGGAGTTACCGGCCTCCATCTTCACAACCTGTGTGAAAGCAACTCCTACGACCTCGAAAAGACCCTGGAGGTTGTGGAGCAGAAATTCGGGCACTTTCTGACCCGGGTGGAGTGGCTGAACCTGGGGGGAGGACATCTGATGACTCACAAGGATTACGATGTGGAGCACCTGATCGGGTTGCTGCTCCGTTTCAGGGAGAAGTATCCCAACCTGGAGATTATCCTCGAGCCCGGCAGTGCGTTCACCTGGCAGACCGGAGTATTGGTGGCGGATGTGGCAGACATCGTGGAGAACGACGGCATCCTGACCGCCATGCTTAACGTCTCCTTCGCCTGTCATATGCCCGATTGTCTCGAAATGCCCTACAAGCCGAGAATCCGTGGGGCGTACCATGAACCGGTACCCGGGAAGCCGACCTACCGGATGGGCGGAAACAGTTGTCTGAGCGGCGATTTCATGGGCGACTGGTCGTTCGATGAACCGCTGAAGGTGGGGGATAAGGTGGTGTTCGAGGATATGATCCATTACACCATCGTAAAGACCACCATGTTCAACGGAGTGTCGCATCCCTCTATCGGACTCTGGACAAAGGAGAACGAGTTTCTACTCTACCGGCGATTCGGTTATGAGGATTATAAAAACCGGATGAGTTAATATTCTGACCGATCAGGTAAAATAGTTGCACAGATTAAACAAATAGCCACATTTTTCTGTTTAGTTGTTGATGGGATCGTCTTGTCGATACAATATATCATTAACTAAAAACTGTTGCTTATGAGTTGGTTGTGGTTTATCATCGTCGGAGCAGTATCGGGCTGGCTCGCGGGAAACATTATGCGTGGAGGCGGCTTCGGGTTGCTGATGAATATCGTAGTAGGCGTTATCGGCGCACTTATCGGCGGCTGGGTCTTCGACCTGCTGGGAATAGGCGTGGGCAATGGATTGATCGGAAGCCTGATAACCGCATTGGTAGGAGCAATTCTTCTGCTTTGGATAATTTCCCTCTTGAAACGGAAGTAGTTCCACTGACAGCATAAGTGATCAGTTTGATGAAGAAAAAGCAGGTCGGCATCTTTTCAGGCTCCTTTAATCCGGTTCATACAGGCCACTTGATACTGGCAAACTATCTTTTGGAGTTTACCAGTCTCGACGAGATCTGGCTCGTGGTCTCCCCGCATAATCCAATTAAAGAGGCAGACAGCCTGCTGGATGAGAAGATCAGGCTGGAGATGGCGAGACTGGCGGTAGAGGAGTTCGACCGCCTGCTGGTTTCGGATATCGAGTTCTGCATGCCGAAGCCTTCCTATACCATCGATACGTTGACAAGATTAAGGAGTGAGAACCCGGATGTGGAGTTCACGCTTGTTATTGGCAGCGATAACTGGAGGAAATTCCCCCGGTGGAAAGAGCACCAACGGTTGATAGAGGAGTTCAGGATCCTGATCTATCCCCGACCGGGAGAGGAGGTGGGAGCAGACAGGCCGCTTCCGGAGAATGTACAGTTGATAGACGCCCCTATAGTGGAGATCTCTTCAACATTCATCCGTGAGAGCATACGGATGGGAAAAAACATGCGGGCATTTCTGCCCGCACAGGTGTATGATTATATCTTGTCCAACGGACTCTACCGGTGATGGAGGATTGTTTACTCCAGATAGGTATATCCGTACAGTCCTGAACGGTAGTTCGACAGGAACTCTTTTCCCTCTTCCACCGATATTTGACCCTTCTTCACCGAACTCATTACCCACGTCTCAACCGTACGAACCAGCTTCTTGGCGTTGTACTGTGCATATTCCAGCACTTCGGCAACTGTCTCGCCGTCGATTACCTGCTCGATTTTGTATCCGCTGTTTTCATCCGTCACGACGTGAACGACATTGGTGTCACCAAACAGGTTGTGCAGGTCGCCCAATATCTCCTGGTATGCTCCCACCAGGAATACCCCGATGTAGTAGGGCTCGTTTTTTTTGAGCGTATGGACCGGGATGAACGATCGATGGAAGCCGCCCTGTGCCGTGTAACTGGCAATCTTTCCGTCGGAATCGCAGGTGATATCCTGTAGGGTAGCCGTCCTCTCCGGCTTTTCGTCCAGCCGGTGAATGGGGATGATGGGAAATACCTGGTCGATTGCCCACGAGTCGGGCAGAGACTGGAACAACGAAAAATTACAGAAATATTTGTCGGGCAGCAGCGACGAGAGCTGGCGAAGCTCTTCAGGTGCATGTTTCGACCGGTTGATGGTGATGTTGATCTCCCGGATAATCGAGAAATAGAGCTGTTCCACCTGTGCCCTGGTCTTCAGGTCGAGCAATCCAAGGCTGAAGAGGTCTAGCGACTCCTCGCGGATCTGCTGTGCATCGTGCCACGCCTCCAACATTCGCGTCTGAGTGAGGTTGTCCCAGATCTTGTACAGCTCTTTTACCAGCTCATGGTCATTCTCCTGGATCTCCACATCCTCTTTCCATTCGGGGAGTGTGGCCGTCTCGAGCACCTCGAAGATAAGTACCGAATGGTGTGCCGTGAGAGCCCGACCCGATTCGGTAATGATTTTGGGGTGTGGTATCTCATTCTTGTTTGCAGCATCCACAAACGAGAAGATCGAGTCGTTCACATACTCCTGGATGGAGTAGTTGATACTGTTCTCGCTGTATGAAGATCGTGTTCCATCGTAATCGACGCCCAGTCCGCCGCCGATATCCACAAACTCCACGTTGAATCCCAGCAGGTGAAGCTGGACATAGAACTGCGATGCTTCCCGCAAGGCGGTCTTCACTCGGCGTATCTTTGTGATCTGGCTACCGATATGGAAATGGATCAACCGGAAACAGTCGGTCATCTTGTGCTTCTTGAGCAGATCGAGTGCCACGAGCAGTTCGCTGGAGTTCAATCCGAACTTGCTTCCATCGCCGCCCGACTCTTCCCATTTCCCGCTTCCGGAACTGGCTAGCTTGATACGGATACCGATGTTGGGCTTGACTTTCAGTCGCTTGGATATCTCAATGGTAAGTTCAAGTTCATTCAGCTTCTCAATCACGATAAAAACCTCTTTCCCCATCTTTTTCGCCAGCAAGGCCAGTTCGATGTAGCTTTCATCCTTATAGCCATTGCAGATGATGATGGAGTTCTCGCTGGTGTTGATGGCAAGAACAGCATGGAGTTCAGGTTTGGAGCCAGCCTCAAGACCTATGTTGAACCGTTTCCCGTACGTCACGATCTCTTCAACCACCTGACGCATCTGGTTAACCTTGATGGGATAGACAATGTAATTCTGCGAGGCATAGCCATACTCTTTTGCTGCAATCTCAAAACAGGTCGAGATCTTTTCGATCCGGTTGTCCAGAATTTGCGGAAACCGTACCAGAACGGGAGCTGAAACGTCGCGGAGATAGAGCTCACGCATCAGATCATTCAAATCAACAGCCCCTCCCGACGATTTGCGGGGAGTTACCTGCACGTTCCCCTTTTCATTAATTGAGAAGTATCCGTTTCCCCAACCGTCAATATTGTACAGTTCTTCCGAATCCTCAATGCGCCATTTTCTCATTATCGGTTCTGTAATTATAAAGTGGATAAATCAGGTTGCAAAAGTAATGATTTTATTTGTTATTCTGACCCTTTTCCTCAACATCCTTCTTCATCCCTCAATTACTCCTGTAAACTTAATCGAGAACGCTGCCGATCTCTTTCATTTCTGGCTCGGTTTCTGCAGGCAGATTGATCGGTTTTTTTATCGTGTAAGTTACTGATATGTATGGTAGTTCAACAAAATGGAAAACTTTTTCGACCCGGTAAAAACATAACATCTTGACAATAAATCAATTAAAAAATATTTTGGAAAACTTTTTATTTTGTTGAAAACTTTTATTTGTTTTTTATTGTTAACTCTGAAACATTTCTTAAACTTGTAGTTCCAAATTTAGACTATGAAAAAATTGCATGAGAGGAGATGTTTCATGCGTGGGAATAGTTAGTAGAATTAATTGGTCAAAAAGGTAAATAAATGAGAAAAAAGATTTATACTTTCGACGAGGCCTATAGTGCAACGTTGGAGTATTTTAAAGGAGACGAACTTGCTGCAAAGGTTTGGGTCAGCAAGTACGCCTTGAAGGACAGTGAGGGCAGGATCTACGAGAAAACACCCGAGGATATGCATTGGCGACTGGCCAACGAAGTGGGCAGAATTGAAAGGAAGTATGCCAATCCGTTGAGCGAGAAGGAACTGTTTGATCTGTTTGACCGTTTCAGGTATATCATTCCTCAGGGCAGTCCAATGACTGGGATCGGGAATGAGTTCCAGGTAGCATCTCTCTCGAACTGCTTTGTGATAGGTATGGGTAAAAACGCCGATTCATACGGGGCGATCATCCGTATCGACGAGGAGCAGGTCCAGTTGATGAAGCGGCGCGGCGGAGTGGGACACGACCTGTCTCACATCCGTCCCAAGGGTTCACCCGTAAAGAATTCCGCGCTAACCTCCACGGGGCTGGTTCCCTTTATGGAGCGCTACTCCAACTCCACCCGTGAGGTGGCTCAGGATGGCAGGCGCGGGGCACTGATGTTGAGTGTCTCCATCAAGCACCCCGATGCGGAGGACTTTATCGACGCAAAGCTGGAACAGGGAAAAGTTACCGGAGCCAATATATCGGTTAAGATCGACGATGACTTCATGAAGGCGGTCAAGGAGGGCACGGTTTACCGTCAGCAGTACCCCATCGACTCGGATAAACCGAAGTATGTCAAGGATATCGATGCCAAAAAGCTCTGGGAGAAGATCGTACACAACGCCTGGCGTTCGGCTGAACCTGGCGTACTCTTCTGGGATACGATCATCCGTGAATCGGTTCCCGATTGTTATGCCGATCTGGGTTTCCAGACGGTATCGACCAACCCCTGCGGTGAAATCCCGCTGTGTCCTTACGACAGTTGCCGTCTGCTGGCAATCAACCTCTACTCATACGTGGTGAATCCGTTCAAAAAGGATGCCTATTTCGATTTTGATCTTTTCGCAAAACATGTCCGCCTGGCACAGCGCATCATGGACGACATCATCGACCTGGAGTCGGAGAAGATCGACCAGATCCTGGAGAAGATCGACAGCGATCCCGAATCGGAAGAGGTGAAGTCGGCCGAACGCCACCTGTGGGAGAAGATTCGCAGGAAGACGCTCGAGGGCCGCCGTACAGGAGTAGGCATTACTGCCGAAGGCGATATGCTGGCCGCCCTAGGAATCCGTTACGGATCTGAAGAGGGTAACGATTTCTCGGAAAAGGTACACAAGGTGGTGGCACTCAATGCATATGCCTCTTCGGTGGAGTTGGCGAAAGAGCGCGGAGCGTTTGAAGTATACGATGCCGAGAGGGAGAAGAACAATCCGTTCATCAACAGGTTGAAGAACGAAGATCCCAAACTCTACGAGAAGATGGTGAAATATGGCCGTCGCAACATTGCCTGTCTGACGATTGCTCCAACGGGGACAACCAGTCTGATGTCGCAAACCACCTCGGGTATCGAGCCAGTCTTCATGCCGGTATACAAACGTCGGCGCAAGGTAAATCCCAGCGACAAGGATGTGAAGATCGACTTTGTAGATGAAAACGGCGATTCCTGGGAAGAGTATGTGGTTTTCCACCACAAGTTTGTGGACTGGATGGTGGCGAACGGCTATCCTACCACGAAGAAATATACCAACGAGGAGATCGATGAGCTGGTGGCAAAATCACCATACTACAAGGCTACCTCAAACGATGTGGACTGGCTCATGAAGGTGCGAATGCAGGGGCGTGTGCAGAAATGGGTGGATCACAGCATCAGTGTGACCATCAATCTGCCCTCAGACGTGACCGAGGAACTTGTGGGCGAACTCTACATGGAGGCATGGAAGAGTGGCTGTAAAGGGTGTACGGTCTATCGCGACGGCTCCCGTTCTGGCGTGCTGATCACAAATGACAATAAGGAGGAGGAGAAGAGAAACAACAACGAGGATTGTTACGAGCTGCCACCGGTGGTCACCTCCCGTCCGACCGAGCTGGATGCCGATGTGATCAAGTTCCAGAACAACAAGGAGAAGTGGATAGCCTTCATCGGACTGCTCAACGGCAGGCCCTACGAGATCTTTACCGGTCTCAACGACGAGGACGATGGCATTATTCTGCCCAAGAATGTCACCTCAGGAAAGATCATCAAGGCGTACGACAGCGACGGACGTAAACATTACGACTTCCAGTTCCAGAACCGCAAGGGCTACAAAGTGACCATCGAAGGACTGGACGGAAAGTTCAATCCCGAATACTGGAATTACGCCAAACTGATTTCGGGCGTGTTGCGCTACGGTATGCCGATCGACCAGGTGATCAAGCTGGTGTCGGGCCTCGAGCTGGACAGCGAGACCATCAACACCTGGAAGAACGGTGTGGAGCGTGCGTTGAAGCGTTATCTGCCCAACGAAACCGAAGCCAAGGGTCAGAAGTGCCCCGTCTGCGGAGTAGAGTCGCTGGTCTTCGAGGAGGGGTGTCTCAAGTGCCGCAACTGCGGAGCTTCGAAGTGCGGATAGTCCGGTAAACGTCTGGCGTTTTACAAAACCAAAAGAGCGATGCCAACCGGTATCGCTTTTTTGATGGTAATTTATTACTTTTGTCTTATGCAAGACACCTATAAAACGATCGAACAGGCGGCCGAAGGTTATATTACCGAAAAGAAGAGCAAGTTCTTTTCGTTTGTTTTTCACGTGGAATCACCTGGGGAGGTCAAGAGGATTGTGGAGGAGCATCGCAAGAGATATTACGATGCACGGCATGTCTGCTGGGCATATATGCTGGGTCCCGAGCGTGAGGAGTACCGGTCAAACGACGACGGGGAGCCTTCCGGTACTGCGGGGAAACCGATCTTGGGACAGATAAATTCGTACGGGCTTACCAACGTGTTGATTATCGTCGTCCGCTATTTTGGCGGAACGCTCCTGGGTACAAGCGGGCTGATCAAGGCCTACAGGGAGGCGGCCGAAGATGCCATCAGCCATGCGCAGATCGTTGAACGTACGGTGGAGAGTACCCTGACCATTCAATTCGGTTATCTCCTGCTCAACGATGTGATGCGTGTCCTGAAGCAATTCGAGAATGTGACTTGGGAGCAGGATTTTAAGGAGAGCTGCACGATGAAACTCCGCATCCGGAAATCGGAATTCCAGCGGTTATACGATATCCTTTCGCGAATTTACGGCGTAAAAATCGAAAAAGGGTGAAAAATTCTTTTTGCTGATGCAAAATTACTACTTTTGCTCCCGAAAATGAAGTGAAATATCCCGATGGGAGAATAAAACAAGATGAATGGCAAAAAATCTGGTAATCGTTGAGTCGCCTGCAAAGGCAAAAACAATTGAGAAATTCCTGGGCAGCGATTTTAAAGTGATGTCCAGCTACGGGCATATCCGGGATCTCAAGAAGAAAGATTTCAGTATTGATTTGGAGAACAATTTCGAACCCATTTACGAGATTCCAGCCGACAAGAAAAAGGTGGTCTCGGAGCTGAAAGCTGCTGCTCAACGTGCGGAAACCGTTTGGCTCGCTTCCGATGAGGACCGTGAAGGAGAGGCCATCTCCTGGCACCTCTATGATGTGCTGGACCTGAAGAACAAGGATACCAAACGGATTGTCTTTCATGAAATCACCAAGCCGGCCATTCAGGAAGCAGTAAAGAATCCACGGGAGATAAACCGGAACCTGGTCGATGCCCAGCAGGCACGACGCGTGCTGGACAGGATAGTCGGCTTTGAACTGTCGCCCGTTTTGTGGCGCAAGATTAAACCGGCACTTTCGGCAGGAAGGGTACAGTCGGTCGCCGTACGTCTTATTGTCGAGCGGGAACGGGAGATCCAGAATTTCCAATCTGAGGCTGCCTATCGGGTGGTAGCTATCTTTACCAAAGAGGAAAACGGGCAGCAATACGAGGTGAAAGCCGAGTACAACAAACGGCTGAAAACAAAGGAGGAGGCGCTGGCACTGCTGGAAAAACTGAAAACCTCAGTTTTCAGCGTGGAGGATATCTCCATCAAACCGGCACGGAAATCACCGGCACCCCCTTTCACCACCTCCACCTTGCAACAGGAGGCCTCACGGAAGCTCGGCTTCTCGGTAGCCCAGACGATGATGGTGGCACAACGCCTCTATGAATCGGGAAGGATCACCTATATGAGAACGGACTCGGTCAATCTCTCCTCCCTGGCCATCAATACCGCCAAAGCGGAAATTTTGGATCAGTATGGAGAAAACTATCTGAAAATCAGAAAATATACCACCAAATCTAAAGGAGCGCAAGAGGCTCACGAAGCTATACGGCCTACCTATATCAACGAGCATGAAGCGGGCGACACCGCACAGGAGAAGCGGTTGTACGACCTGATCTGGAAACGGACCATCGCTTCGCAGATGGCGGATGCCGAACTGGAGAAGACGGTGGCTACCATCGATATCTCCAATGCCGACGGAAAATTCATTGCCACGGGAGAGGTGATCAAATTCGACGGGTTCCTGCGTGTCTACCTCGAAGGGACCGACGAAGAGAACGGCGAAAATGAAGAGGGGCTGCTGCCTCCGATGAAGGTGAACGAACAGTTGTCGATGCGGGAAACGACCGCAACCGAGCGATTCACGCAACGGCCCCCCAGATACACCGAGGCTTCACTGGTACGGAAAATGGAAGAGTTGGGCATCGGGCGTCCATCTACCTATGCACCCACCATCTCCACCATCCAGAACCGGGAATATGTCGAAAAGAAAACCGTGGAGGGTGTTGAAAGGGTCTACAATATCCTTACACTTAAGAATGGGAAGATCAAGGACACCGACAAGAAGGAGACGGTAGGGACCGACAAGAACAAGCTGGTGCCCACCGATATCGGAATAGTGGTCAACGACTTTCTGGTGGAGTATTTCCCGAAGATTGTGGATTACCATTTCACTGCAAACGTAGAAAAGGATTTTGACACCATTGCCGAAGGTAAACAGCAGTGGAACAGTGCAATAAAGGATTTTTATAAAGAATTCCATCCGATTGTGGAAGAGACGATGGAGATGAGGATGGAGCATAAGGCGGGTGAGCGGGTATTGGGAACCGACCCCAAGTCGGGACGTCAGGTCTCGGTAAAAATCGGCCGTTACGGTCCGTTGGTACAGGTGGGTACTCCCGATGAAGAGGAGAAGCCGCTGTTCGCTTCACTGCAGAAAACACAGTCGATCGAAACCATAACATTGGAAGAGGCGCTCCGGCTGTTCGATCTGCCCCGTTCACTCGGTACGTTCCGCGACAAGGAGATGGTTGTCGGCGTTGGCCGCTTCGGTCCTTATATCCGTCAC
This sequence comes from Petrimonas mucosa, assembly GCF_900095795.1. Taxonomy (NCBI): domain Bacteria; kingdom Pseudomonadati; phylum Bacteroidota; class Bacteroidia; order Bacteroidales; family Dysgonomonadaceae; genus Petrimonas; species Petrimonas mucosa. The sequence continues at coordinate 2,090,444 of NZ_LT608328.1, read as the reverse complement.
GACAACAAGTTTGTTTCGTTACCCAAGGGAGTCGATCCTTTGGAAATTACCGCCGAGGAGGCGATCGAGCTGATCGAGGCAAAGGAGCAGAAGGACCGCGAGAAGGTGATCAAGACCTTTACCGAAGATCCTGAAGTGCAGGTGTTGAACGGACGGTATGGCCCCTATATCGCCTATCGGAAGAAAAATTACAAGATTCCAAAATCACAGAAGCCGGAAGAGTTGACGCTTGAGCAGTGCCGGCAGATTATCGAGGGAACGACGAGTGCCGACACCCCGAAGGGGAGTGCCAGAAAAGGGTCGAAAACTGCGGCCAAGAAAACGAAAAAATAGAGATGAGGATCCGTCCTACACAGATCGATGATCTGCCGCAACTGTTGCAGATCTATGAGACCGCACGCCGTTTCATGGTGGAGACCGGCAATGGGGGACAGTGGGTGGATGGATACCCGAAAGAGGAGCTCCTGTTGGAAGATATTGCTTCGGAAAGGAGTTACGTTTGTCTCGACGGGGATAACGGAATTGTCGGGACATTTTATTTCAGGGTGGGCGAGGAGCCCACTTACCTTGAGATCTTTGATGGAGCGTGGCTCGACGATGCCCCGTACGGGGTTATTCACCGGATCGCCTCGTCCGGAAAACGGAAGGGTGTTGCGCAGGCCTGCATCGCCTGGTGCCTGGAGCAGTGCGGCAACATCCGGATCGATACCCATCGCGACAACAGGGTGATGCAGCATATCCTGAACAAGATCGGATTTAGCTATTGCGGCATCATCTACCTGGAAAACGGCGCCGAACGGCTTGCCTATCAGTACAGTATCAGGCCGGCCACCCCGGAGAACAGGATCAGCAGGATGGGATCCACCTTCTTGTAGGAGGCCAGAAAGACCGCTCCGAAAATTATCCAGCTTTTATAATCGACGAAGTTGTACCGGTTGACCAGCATCAGGGCGGCAGCCGCGATCAGTCCGATCACTGCCGGCTTGAGGATCGACAGCGAGGCGCGCATCCATGGATTGTTGTTCAGCCTGGCGAAAAAGGCGCAGACAACCGTCATGATGATCAGCGAGGGGATGCTGACTGCCAATGTACAGACAGCCGATCCGAAGATGCCTTGAAAGGAGCTAAACCCCATCTCGGTGACGGCAGTATAACCGATATAGGTGGCCGAATTGAAGGCGATGGGGCCCGGAGTGGTCTGGGAGATGGCGACAATGTCTGTAAAGTCGGCCACCGTGATCCAGTTATGGGTCTCCACCACCTCATGTTGAATGAGGGGTAGCATGGCATATCCGCCACCAAAGCCGAAAAGCCCTATCTTGAGAAAGGCGAGGAAAAGCGCCAGGTAGAGATCAAACAGTTCCATCGGTCACCCCTTCATTTTTCGTTTGAGATATGCGAACTGCACTATTCCAAGAAGAATGGCTGCCAGCACCACATAAACGGGAGAGAGGCCTGCGAGCCATACCGCAAGAGCTACTGCTAACGGAATCCAGAGCTTTTTCGCCGTGATTCCTGCCGATTTTCCCAACCCCAGCAATGGTGCCGCTATCAGTGCCACCACTGCCGGACGGATGCCCTTGAAAATGCGTTCCACAATGGGATTATCCTTGAACTGCGTAAAGAAGAAGGCGATGAGCAGAATGACCAGAAACGACGGCAGGATGATTCCCAGTCCCGAAAAGAGACTCCCCTTGAATCCCAGCCTCTTGTTGCCCACAAAGAGGGAGGTGTTGAGTGCGATCGGTCCCGGCATCGACTGGGCAACTGCAAGCATATCCATAAATGCATCTCCGTCGAGCCACTTTTTTTTCTCCACCACCTCGTTGCGAATCAATGGAACCATGGCGTATCCGCCACCAAAGGTAAATGCGCCGATTTTAAAAAAAACCAGAAAGAGTTCCCAATATTGCTTGTAAATAGATATCATAGCGGTTGTTGATCATCAGACCCGGAGAGACCCCTGCCGTGGCCTGGCGTGCTAACAGGGGCAAATTGAAAAAAGCAGACTGCAAATTGATCGGATCGTTTTGCAAATCTGCTTTCTATAGGAAGCCGCATCGGTGGAAAAAGTCGAAACTCCTTATGACAGGATTTGAGTGTCTCGGTATCTTTGTAATCCGCTGTTCCGATAAATCGGAAACCCGAAGGTTGCGGCCCGCCATTAATACCAAAAACGAGTCTCGGTTTGAAAAATGTAATTGATGAGTTTCCCAATCGACCAATGCGGCAATACTCATTCATTTTTCTATGTCAAAGATACAAAAGAGAAGTGTAACAGGCAAATTTTTTCCGCTTTTTTTTCACCAGGACCTCCTCCGGACATTTTATTCTTCCTGCAGGTTTTTCTCGATCTCCCCTTCCGGAATTTCGTAGTTCTTCAGGTCGCCCGCCAGGTATTGATCGTATGCGCTCATATCCACCAATCCATGACCCGACAGGTTGAAGAGGATCACCTTCGGTTTCCCTTCCTCCTTTGCCCTATTTGCCTCACGGATGGCTGCCGCAATGGCGTGTGTCGATTCGGGCGCCGGGATGATGCCCTCTGTCCGGGCAAAAAGAACGCCGGCTTCAAAGGTCTCCAGTTGCGGAATGGCTACCGCCTCGATCAGGTTCTCCTTCTTCAGCTGGCTGACGATGCTTCCGGCACCATGGTAACGCAATCCTCCGGCATGGATGTTGGCAGGTGAGAAGTTGTGCCCAAGCGTATACATCGGGATAAGCGGCGTAAAACCGGCTTCATCGCCGAAATCGTATCTGAATTTACCCCGGGTGAGCTTGGGACAGGAGGCCGGTTCTGCGGCAATGAACCTCATGCTTTTCTCCCCTTTTATGACGTGACGCAGGAATGGGAAGGAGATTCCGGAGAAGTTGGATCCGCCGCCAAAACACCCGATGATAATGTCGGGATACTCTTCAGCCATCTCCATCTGTTTTTCTGCTTCCAGTCCGATAATGGTCTGATGTAGCGATACATGGTTCAATACACTGCCCAGCGCATATTTGCAGTTGGGTGTCTGCATCGCCAGTTCTATCGCCTCCGAAATGGCAGTCCCCAGGCTTCCCTGGTAGTTGGGACGCTCCGTCAGTACCTTTCTACCCGACTTGGTGGACATGCTAGGCGAGGCAATCACCTGCGCACCCCAGGTCTGCATCAGCGAACGCCGGTAAGGTTTCTGTTCGTAGCTGATCTTGACCATGTATACCGCAATCTCCAGCCCGAAGGCCTTCCCGGCGAATGCCAAGGCAGTTCCCCATTGTCCGGCACCGGTCTCGGTGGTGAGGTTGGTTGTGCCGTCGATCTTGTTGTAATAGACCTGTGGAAGGGCCGAGTTGAGCTTGTGCGACCCTACGGGGCTGACACTCTCGTTCTTGAAATAGATATGGGCAGGCGTATCCAGCGCCTTTTCCAGGCCGTAGGCCCTTACCAGCGGCGATGGACGGTATATCTTGTACTTGTCGCGCACCTCTTCGGGAATCTCAATCCACCTGTCGGTCTCATTGAACTCCTGACGGGCAAGCTCTTCTGCAAACAAGGGGTAGAGGTCTTCCGGTTTCAATGGCTCCTTTGTCTGGGGGTGTATCAACCGTTGCGGTTTGTTTTGCATATCTGCCACCACATTGTACCAATGCGTGGGGATCTCTTTTTCGGGTAATAAGAATTTCTTTGTTTTCATCGGTTATCTAATTGATTTTCTGGATGCGAAAAAAAAGCCTGGAGCCATAAGGTCAGGCAGTAGTATCATCCCGATTCTGAAAGTCGGTTTTGATATGCAAAAGTATGATTATTTTTTTATTAAGCAAATAAAATGATAGTTTAATGGCGGATGGTGCGACTGCAGGAAAATTTTATTTGCCGATCATTTCATTTCTAAGAAACTTTGTGTTATTTTTGCACAAACGTATAAGAATTGTGCATATATGAGTGCTGCAATACCCAAAACTAAACGGAACCTCATTGAGATAGCCAGACAGCTTTTTGCAAAAAAAGGGGTGGACGGGACCACTATGAACGAGATTGCAGAAGCATCGGGATATGGGCGCAGAACACTTTACACCTATTTTAAAAACAAGAAGGATATCTACAAGGCGGTGATCGGGTCGGAACTCGAAAAGCTCTATGCATCGCTGGAGGATGTGATCAGGCGGGATTTGCCGGCCGACGACAAGTTGATGATCTTCACCTTTTCCAGGCTGAATGTCATCAAGGAGGTCGTTACACGCAACGGAACACTGCGGGCCGACTTCTTCCGGGATATTTGGTTGGTGGAGAATGTTCGCAAGGAGTTTGACAAGAAGGAGATCCACTACCTGGAGTCAATTCTTGACGACGGTGTAAAATCGGAGATATTTGCGGTCGCCGATATCCCCAGGACGGCAGAGATCCTCCATTTTGCGCTTAAAGGGCTGGAAGTGCCTGTTATTCGTGGGGTACTCAACCTGAGGCTCGACAGGCAGGAGGATAGAGAGATAGTATATAACCTGATATTTGAGGGATTAAACAAAAGATAGTCAACGGCAATTATTATAAACAATCCATAATTTATTTAATATGAAATTATTAGAAGGAAAAACAGCGCTCATTACCGGTGCGGCTCGCGGTATCGGAAAGGCCATTGCATTGAAATATGCTTCGGAAGGAGCAAACATTGCTTTCACCGATCTTAACATTGATGATGCCGGAAAGGCAACCGAACAGGAGATTGCCGCTTTGGGCGTGAAATGCAAGGGATATGCATCCAATGCTGCAAATTTCGACGAGACACACAGTGTGGTGGAGTCGATTCTGAATGACTTCGGGCGAATCGATATATTGGTGAACAATGCCGGAATCACCAAAGACGGACTGATGATGCGGATGACGGAACAGCAGTGGGATGCCGTGATCAATGTGAACCTGAAATCGGCGTTCAACTTCATCCATGCCGTCACTCCGGTGATGATGCGTCAGAAAACGGGAAGCATCATCAATATGAGTTCGGTCGTAGGGGTGTCCGGTAACGCCGGTCAGTCGAACTATTCGGCCTCCAAGGCAGGGATGATCGGTTTGACCAAATCGATGGCGAAAGAGGTCGGTTCGAGGGGTATCCGGGTAAATGCCATTGCTCCCGGTTTCATCATTACCGACATGACCGCCGCTCTCTCGGAGGAGGTCCGCAACGAGTGGGCAAAACAGATTCCGTTACGCCGTGGCGGCACACCCGATGATGTTGCCAACACGGCTCTCTATCTTGCATCTGAACTCTCTTCCTACGTGACTGGACAGGTAATTCACGTGTGCGGGGGAATGAACATGTAAAAAAGATGACGGTCCTATACGAAGATAACCACATCATAATAGTCAACAAGGCCCCGGGTGAAATTGTGCAGAGCGACAAGACCGGGGATAAACCACTTTCGGAAGCGGTAAAGGAGTATCTGAAAGTGAAGTACAACAAGCCCGGGAATGTTTTCTGCGGAGTAACGCATCGTCTGGACAGGCCGACAAGCGGAATTGTGGTCTTTGCCAAAACGAGCAAGGCTTTGACCCGCTTGAACGAGATGTTCAAAAAAAACGAGATCAAAAAAACCTACTGGGCAGTTGTAAAGAATCTTCCTGAAAAGATCGAGGCTACGCTGACGCATTACCTTATAAAGAACGAGCGTACCAATAAATCTAGGGCATACGACGTAGAGAAGCCCAACACGAAGAGATCGGTACTGCACTACAAGGTAATCGCGCGGTCGCAGAATTACAACCTGCTGGAGGTGGATCTCGAGACGGGCCGGCATCATCAGATCCGGTGCCAGTTGTCGAAGATTGGAAGTCCGATCAGGGGAGATGTGAAATATGGTGCAGAACGGTCCAATCCAGATGGAAGCATCAGTCTCCACTCAAGGAAGATATCATTTATTCATCCGGTTTCGAAGTTGAAGATCGAGGTTACCGCCCCAACTCCCGATGACCAGTTGTGGAAAGTACTTTCGGACGCAGCACTTGCCGAGCAGGGATGAGATAAAGGTCCAGATCACTATTGCCGGTTGTCGAGCTTCAAGGCGGACAACCGGCTTTTTATATGTAATCTTTTTTCACGCTTTCCGTTTTCATCCATCTTTTTTACGTAAATTTGTAAATCATAAATTAAACAATTTTACTTTCGTCAATGAAACCAACATTATTTGTATTGGCCGCCGGAATGGGCAGCCGTTACGGTGGCTTGAAGCAGTTAGACGGTGTGGGGCCAAGCGGTGAAACCATCATGGATTATTCTATCTATGATGCGGTGCATGCCGGATTCGGAAAACTTGTCTTTGTCATACGGAAAACGTTTGAAGAGGATTTCAGGGAAAAGATTGTCAGGAAGTATGAGAAGCTGATTCCCGTAGAGCTCGTTTTTCAGGAGCTTGACGCGCTTCCTGAAGGATTTACCGTGCCCGAAGGCCGTGTGAAACCCTGGGGTACCAACCATGCGGTGATGATGGGCAGGGATGTGATCCGTGAACCGTTCGCAGTAATCAATGCCGATGATTTCTACGGTCGCGAAAGTTATGCCATATTGGCCGACTACCTGAAGGGATTGTCAAATTCGGAGAACAGCTACTGCATGGTCGGGTATCGGGTAGGGAACACGCTTTCCGAAAGTGGTACGGTTGCCCGTGGCGTTTGTGAAACCGATGAGTCGGGAAACCTGACAGGGGTTGTGGAGCGTACTCAGGTTAAACGCATCGACGGTGCAGTTTGCTATTGCGATGAAGATGGCAAATGGGTGGCGATCGACGACAATACGCCGGTTTCGATGAATATGTGGGGGTTTACTCCCGACTATTTCAACCATTCGGACAACTATTTCGTGCAGTTCCTCAAAGAGAATGCCGGAAATATAAAAGCGGAGTATTTTATTCCGTTACTGGTCAACCACCTTATCGTTAACGGAGTGTCCAAGGTGAAGGTGCTGGATACGCCATCAAGATGGTTTGGTGTCACTTATGCGGAAGATCGCCCCGGGGTGGTCGATAAGCTGCAGCAACTTGTAAATCAGGGAACCTATCCGTCGCCATTGTGGTAGACAAACATGATTGACCTGCTGATCATACTCTTTCTGATCATCCTCAACGGCTTCTTTGCCATGTCTGAAATTGCCGTGGTATCGGCAAAAAAGACCAAGCTGGAGACGGAAAGGAGGAGAGGGAACAGGGGGGCGGAGAGGGCATTGAAATTGCAATCCGACCCCGACAGTTTTCTCTCTTCGGTACAGGTTGGGATCACACTCATCGGAATCGTTAACGGTGCCTATGGGGGTGTGACGCTTTCGGTCTACCTGACCCCATTTTTCGATCAGTTTGCCTGGAGCGGGCCATATGCGGAGACCATCTCCATGATAGTGGTGGTGGTAGGTATCACCTATCTCTCGATCGTTGTCGGCGAGCTGGTTCCCAAGACAGTTGCCTTGAACCATGCCGAGAAGGTGGCGATGGCCGTTTCCAGGCCCATGCATGCCATCAGTGTCGTCTTTTATCCCTTTGTCACCTTCCTGGCCTTCTCTACCAGCCTGGTCAACAAGCTGATCGGACTGAAACCCAAGGATGACGTGGTTTCGGAAATGGAGCTCAGGGCAATGTTGAAAACCGCATCAAAGGAGGGAGTTATCGAAAAGGAGGAGAATATCATCCATGAGCAGGTCTTCTACTTTTCCAACAAACGTGCCCGCCACCTGATGACCCACCGCACCGATGTGGAGTGGGTGGATATTTCGAAGGAGAAGAGCGCGGTGATCGACGATCTGCTGCATACCCGGCACGGGAGGGTACTCGCCTGCAACAAGACACTCGACGAGTTTGTGGGTATCATAACCATGAAGGAGCTCTTTTCGGAACTTTACCGTCAACGTGATATCAATATCCAGGCGATAGTCCAGGAGCCGCTTATCATTCCTGCTACCCTGCGTGCACGAAAGGTGCTGGAGCAGTTCCGTCAACACCATATGTACTTTGCGGTTGTTGTGGATGAATACGGCAGCCTCGATGGTATCATCACGCTTCACGACATCATTGAGAATCTGGTTGGATCGATTCCCGACGAGAATGAATCTGAAGAGCCCGACATATTCATGCGCAATGAAAATTCCGCATTGATCAATGGCGAGGCTCCCATTGAAGTGCTGACCCACTTTATCGACGACTTTATCATCGATTTTGAGGAGATCGACTACTCAACGGTAGCCGGTTTTGTATTGTCCAACATCAATAAGATTCCGCAGGTGGGCGACCTCTTCACTTACGAAAACACCACATTTGAAGTGGTGGATGTGGACGGGCACAAAATCGACAAGGTGATGGTTACCAAAAATGCAAATGGAGGGAAAGAGGTTTGATACGGTTAACCCATCAATTGTCAGGGTATTGTATTCAATTGTCGTTAAGGTATATTTCAAAAAATAAAATTTATGTCAAAAAATATGTTTTATAACACATCGCCTTTTTTACCTAATGAGTCAAAAATGTGTTATTTTTACACCAATTTTGAAAGAAAGTCCAATCTTCATCAAATCTTATATTTAAAACCTAAAAAACATGGATCATATGTATAGCAAGTCCGGTTTGCTATCAAGCGCGTTCGTTAAAGAGTTCGAAGGACAGCAAACCGGCTTATACGTTCTTGCCAATGAAAGGGGAAGTGAAATCACCATCACAAATTACGGTGCGAAGATTGTTTCACTGATGGTTCCCGATAAAAATGGGAACTTGATCGATGTTGTATTGGGCCATGCCTCAATCGATGAATATATTGCATCGGAAGAGCCCTATTTCGGGGCTGTTTGCGGCAGGACGGCCAACCGGATCGCCCGGGGCAAGTTTACTTTGGAGGGGAAAGAGTATACCCTTGCAGTCAATAACGGGCCCAACTCGCTCCATGGTGGCATTAAAGGATTCAATGCGGTTGTCTGGGACGTGGTAAAAGTGTCGGAAAACAGCATTGAGCTGCACTATCTGTCGCCCGACGGAGAGGAGGGATTTCCCGGAAACCTGGATGTATACGTTACCTATACGCTTACTGACGACAATGCACTCGATATATCATACCGGGCGGTGACCGACAAAACCACCATCTTGAATCTCACCAACCACTCCTACTTCAACCTTTCGGGTGAAGGGGATCCCTATATCGGTGATCATCAGCTGACACTGAATGCCGATTTCTACCTGCCTACCGATGAAACAGCCATTCCTTACGGTGAGGCCGAACCGGTAAAAGGTACCCCCATGGATTTTACAACTCCACACGCCATTGGTGAACGGATCAACGATGATTTCGAGCAGCTCCGTTTCGGCAGGGGGTATGACCACACCTTCGTGCTGAACAAGCAGCGTGAAGATGAATATAGCTATGCAGGCCTCTGCGAGTCCCCAAAAACCGGTATCCGGATGGAGATCTACACCACGGAACCTGGTATGCAGGTTTATACCGGAAACTGGATGACCGGGCGATTCACTGCAAAAAAGGGACACCGCTATCCCGAACGTTCCGCCGTCTGTTTCGAAACGCAGCACTATCCGGACAGCATCAACAAACCCGGATATCCTTCGGTGGTACTAAGAGCGGGAGAGAGATTCCAATCAAGGACAACATATAAATTCTCCACATAAAAACGAGATTGTTCAAAAATAGATTAACATTTTTAATAATATCAACAAGTATGAATACAACAACTAATCAGAAAAGCAACCGGATAGTGCCCATTATCATGATGATCGCACTGTTTGGAATGATCTCATTCGTAACCAATCTGGCAGCACCGATGGGACAAGTATTGAAAGAACAGTTCGGCGCCTCCAACTTCCAGGGATTGTTGGGTAATATGGCAAACTTCATCGCTTATGCCGTCATGGGTATCCCCGGTGGAATCCTTCTGCAGCGCGTGGGCTATAAGAAAACTGCGCTGATTGCGATTGCAATTGGGTTTTTGGGCGTATTTATCCAGTTTCTCTCCGGTCACGCCTCGCATACAAGCGCATTTGGTGTCTATCTGCTTGGTGCTTTTGTTGCCGGTTTCTCCATGTGTCTGCTCAATACGGTGGTCAACCCCATGTTGAACACGTTGGGAGGAGGAGGAAACAAGGGTAACCAGCTTATTCAGGTTGGCGGATCGTTCAACTCCGTGATGGCTACCTTTACTCCTGCTTTTGTAGGTATTCTGATTGGTGAAGCTGCAAAAGCAAACATCAAGGACGTATTCCCGGTAATGTACATCGCAATGGGTGTCTTTGCACTGGTCTTCTTTGTGATGCTGATTGTAAACATTCCCGAACCTCATGCTACAACCACCAAGGAGCCGTTAAAGAAGCTGATGAGCGGCGCCCTGAAATTCAAACATTTCATTCTGGGTGCCATCGCCATCTTCCTCTATGTAGGTGTTGAAGTGGGAACTCCCGGCATCTTGATTCTCTGGCTTTCCGACACCCCGGTTGGTAAGACTACGGCCGGATTTGTTGCAGGTACCTACTGGTTCCTGATGTTGGTGGGCCGTCTGCTGGGTGCTTCGCTGGGCAGCAAGATCTCCAGCAAAACCATGCTTGCCAGTGTATCTACGGTGGGGCTGATTCTCGTGCTGGCTGCCATCTTCTCGCCCACCACTACTCAGGTGGCCATCCCTGCTCTCCAGACTTCCGCTACCGGAGCCCTCTCCTTTGGCATGGCGCAGGTGCCCATTAATGCCATGTTCCTCGTAATCATTGGCCTCTGCACCTCAATCATGTGGGGAAGCATCTTCAACCTTGCTGTCGAGGGGTTGGGCAAATTCACCCCGGCCGCTTCCGGTATCTTCATGACACTGGTATGCGGTGGCGGAATCTTGCCTGCTATCCAGGGTGCCGTTGCAGATGCCGGCAACAACTACCTGGTAAGCTATTGGGTAATCTTCGCCGGTCTCGCCTATCTCTTGTACTATGCATTGATCGGATCGAAGAATGTAAACAAGAATATCTCTACCGAAGAGTAATTCTCTTCGGCGATGACGTCCGGTTTTCCGGGCAGTGAAGAAACAATTAAATAGTTGTAATAACATGACTAAAGAACAGGTTTTAAAAGTCTATCAAGAAAAATTTGGTAACGATACACCTGAAGTTTACGCGTCTCCCGGACGCGTAAACCTTATAGGTGAACATACCGATTATAACGGGAGTTTTGTATTCCCTGGCGCCATCGACAAGGGGATGGTTGCAGCGATCCGGTTAAATGGAACTGATAAGGTACGGGCTTACGCCATCGATCTGAACGAATGTTCGGAATTCGGCCTCAATGAGGAGGATTTGCCCAAGGAAGGGTGGGCAAAATATATCTTCGGGGTGTGCCGCGAGATCGTCAAACGGGGCGGAAAAGTTGCAGGATTCGACACTGTCTTCGCCGGCGATGTGCCGCTGGGTGCAGGGATGTCCTCCTCTGCGGCGCTGGAAAGCACCTACGCTTTCGCGCTGAACGATATGCTCAATCTGGGAATCGATACCTTCGAGCTGGCACGGATCGGACAGTCCACCGAGCACAACTATGTGGGGGTGAAATGTGGCATCATGGACCAGTTTGCATCGCTTTTCGGCAAGAAAGGCCATCTGATCCGTCTCGATACCAAGTCGATGGAATACCAGTACTTTCCATTCAATCCCGAAGGGTATAAACTGGTGTTGCTCGACACCGTCGTAAAGCATGAGCTGGCCTCATCGGCCTATAACAAACGGCGGGAGTCGTGCGAACATGCCGCTGCCACCATCGCCAAACGTCATCCCGAGGTGAAGTTTCTCCGTGATGCTACGATGGAGATGCTCGACGAGGTGAAGCAGGAGATTTCGGAAGAGGATTACATGCGGGCCAAATATGTGATCGAGGAGACCCAACGTGTAAGGGAGGTGAGCGATGCATTGGAACGTGGTGATTACGAAACTGTAGGTGCGAAAATGTATGAGACGCATCACGGAATGAGCAAGCTCTATGAAGTGAGCTGCGAAGAGCTAGACTTCCTGAATGGTGTGGCCAGGGAGCATGGAGTCACAGGTTCCCGTGTCATGGGAGGCGGCTTCGGAGGTTGTACCATCAATCTTGTAAAGGATGAACTGTACGACTCGTTCATCGCTGACGCCAAACGTCAATTCAAGGATAAATTCGGGCATGAGCCCAAGGTGTACGATGTCGTTATCAGCGACGGTGCACGTAAACTTTAACATAAAAACAGGTGGAGAGGGGCGGTTAGTTGACCGCCCCCCGCATCTGGAACCCTAATTAATATCTAATTAATATCTAATATTATGCCTGCCGGATTTTACCCACACGATGCGAAATTTCTTGTTGCTGTTGATTGCATCATCTTTGGATTCAAGAACCAGGAACTGAGTATTCTGTTGACCCGCAGGCCGGTTGAACCCAACAAGGGTGAATGGTCACTGATGGGCGGCTTCATGGATGAGAACGAAAGCCTCGACAAAGCCGCAGAGAAGGTGCTGTTCCGTTATACCCGTCAAAAGGGGATTTACATGGAACAGGTAGGAGCCTACGGTGAAGTTGAACGGGATCCGGGCGACCGGGTAGTTTCGGTGGCCTACTATGCATTGGTACGGCTGGAGGAGTTCGATACGACGCTGGCCAGCGCCTTCGATGCCAAGTGGGTGAATATTCATCAGCTGCCACGCCTAGTCTTCGACCATAACCGCATGGTGGACGACGCATTACAGTTGCTGAGGTTTAAAGTCTCCCTCCAGCCCATCATTTTTGAATTCTTCGAGGGAAAATTCACACTCCCGTCACTGCAAGACCTCTGGGAGGCCATTTACCAGATGCCGGTAGACAAACGTAATTTCCGGAAGAAGATTGCCGCAATGGGAATACTCGACAGGCTGGAGATTAAAGACAAATCCTCCTCCAAAAGAGGAGCATTCTACTATACCTTCAACCGGCAGAAGTACGACGAGTTTATCGCATCGGGGAACAGGTTCTCCCTCTGAATCATCACTGCTGGTACTTAAATCGCCTGATACTTCGCTTGGGTGTCTTTTCAAACTCTTCCGTCCTGAGCCTGAATGAAGCTATCTTGCTGTAATTGGGCAATTTGGTATTTATCTCCTTAATCTCCTTTTCGAAAAGAGCCTGATACTGCTCAGGTGTGATCTTTTCGGCATTCATCACCTCGGTGTCGGGAACAATCAGGGCTACAATCTTTCCGTTCTCCTCCGTGGCCAGCGACTCCAGGATATAGGGCGAGTTATTCAGCTTGTCCTCGATCTCTTCGGGATAGATGTTCTGTCCAGAAGGACCAAGAATCATATTTTTGTTACGGCCCCTGATATAGATCACGTTCTCCTTGTCCAGAATGCCCAGGTCGCCCGTCTTAAGCCAACCATCCTCCGTAAAGGTCGCCTTGGTAGCCTCCTCGTTCTTGTAATAACCGAGCATCACGTTCATCCCCCTGGTCTGTATCTCGCCGACAATCTGCTGGGGATCTTCCGAATCGATCCTGACCTCCATCCTGTCAACCACCTTTCCGCAGGAGCGCTCCTTGAACTCTTTCCAGAAAGAGTAGGAGATAAGCGGTCCGCATTCCGTCATACCGTATCCAACCGTATAGGGAAACTTTATCCTGCGCAGGAATTTCTCCACATCCGCATTGAGGGCAGCACCGCCAATCACCACCTCGACCAGGTTTCCACCGAAAACATCAATGAGTGATTTTCTCACCTTGCGGTAAACGGCGATATTCAACAGGGGTACTTTAACAAGTGTCTTGGCCGCTCCCTGCCGCAATTTCGGAAAGACATTCTTGACGACAATCTTCTCGATGATGAGCGGAACGGCCAGTACCAGTTTCGGTTTTGTCCTTGCAAACGCCTCAAGCAATACTTTCGGTGAAGGAGTTTTCCCCAGAAAATGGATGTGGCAGCCCAATGATATGGCGTTGAGAACCTCGAAGGCAAGACCGTACGCATGAGCCATGGGCAACATGCAGATGATGTTGTCTCCCGGGTAGATAAAACCGAGGTTATCGTTGGCAAACTTCGTATTCGACCACAAACTGCGGTAAGGGAGCATCACTCCCTTCGGACTGCTGGTCGTTCCAGAGGTGTAGTTGATAACGGCCAGCTCTTCCGGCTTGTCGGTCCTGAAAGCAATATCGTTGACGAAGAACCCTTTCTCATACTTCTTGTCAAAATATGAAAATGAGTTGGCTACAAATAGCTTGAGCTCTTTGGAAGTCACCTTCAACAGAGAGAAGTCGTCGAGAGAAAATACAGTTTCAGTATTGGGAATTTTGGTCTCATCGATTGTCTTCCAGATCGATTCATCCACGAAAAACATCTTGGAATCGGAATGATCCACGATATATTGGACACTCTCCCGCTCAAATTCGTGCAAAATGCTTACCGCTACCGCTCCATATGAGAGTGTGGCGAAAAAGGTGATGGCCCAATGGGTTGAATTTTTACCGCAGATGGCAATCTTGTCTCCACGTTGAACGCCGGCGGTTTTGAAAAATTCGTGCAACTTGTCTATCTCACGGGCAAAATCCTTGTAATAGAAAGTTTTGCCCTGAAGGTCGCTCATTGCAGGTAGATCCCAATGATTTCGTATACTTTGCTCGATTAATCCAAGAAAAGAGTTCTGATTCATTACAATATCTTTTTTTATGTCGTTATAAAAACAATCAACTCCACGGATTGTTTATTAAGATTCAGTGTGGATAATTGTTAATAATTATAATAAGAGTATCCAATCCATCACAAATTTACTAAACTTTATCATATTGAAAAACATCTTTCACTATTTGTTTCCTTTTTTTGACTTTTCACACGCTTCACCGGGATCAGGAACCCCATTTTTTGTCGGTCCTGTTGCTGACAACCTAAGTTCAACTTAGAAGTGCAACATCCACGTGTTGTTTTTTGAAATGATTCTTCACAACAATCATGAAAAACACCGGGGGGGTTTGCCTAACGGCCGGGGGCGCGCAAGCCCCCGAAGAGAGTCGGACAGCAACATAAAAGAAAAAGGAGACCGAAGTCTCCCTAAAATTAACTATTATGTTGCTTATGAAAAAATACAAACAGTTAACTTCAGAACAAAGGTACGCGATTTATTTAGGTTTAGAAAACGGTGACACCCAGCGGACGATCGCGAGCTTGATAGGTGTCAGTCCTTCAGCGGTGTCCAGGGAGTTGCAGCGCAACAAGGACAAGCGCGGGGGCTACTCGTGGCGACTGGCCCACGAGATGGCGATGGAGAGAAGGGAACGCCTGCCCGGCAACCGGGCCACCCCGGAATGGATCAAACAAAAGGTGATCCGGCTCGTGCGCAAGGACTGGTCGCCCGGGCAAATCAGCGGACACCTGAGAAAGAAGGAGAATATCCGGGTCTCCCACGAGACCATCTACAAGTGGATCCGGGAGGACAAGAAGGCCGGGGGCGACCTTTACAAGCATTGCCATCACAGGCTCAAGCACCGCAAGAGACCGGTGGGCTCCGTTAGAGACATCCCCAACCGCAGGAGCATCCGGGAAAGGCCCGTGGAGGCCGACGGGAAGCGCTTCGGCGACTTCGAGATGGACACGATGATAGGGGCCGACCAGTCGGAGGCGATACTGACGGTGACGGAAAGGAAGACGAACCTCGTGATGATCGGGGAACTGCCCCGCGGAAGGGACTCGAAAGGGTTGGCCAAGGTGCTGTGCCGCATGTTGCTACCCTACAAGGACGTGATAAGGACGATCACCACGGACAACGGCTTGGAGTTCGCGGCGCACGAACGGATCACGGAGATGCTGGAAGCCCCGGTGTACTTCACCGACCCCTATTCGGCATGGCAAAAAGGATCGATCGAAAACGCGAACAAGCTCATCCGGCAATACATCCCCAAGGGGGCGTCCTTCAAGGACTATCCACCCGACAGATTGAAGCGGATACAGCACAGGCTGAATGAAAGACCGAGGAAAAAATTGGACTTTAACACACCCAAAGTTGAGTTTTACAAACAATTAATGTAAATTGCACTTGCTGCTTGACTCTGCCCAACTGCTTTTTTATGCAAATAAAAGCGGTAAACCATTAAAATTTCATATATTTGCAAGCAAAACTTTTTCGTTTTTTTCTATACACAATTTTAAAACAACAATTAAACTTTCAATTAACTAATTAATAGATAGATGGCTAAATCTAAAAACATCTATGGTGATCGACACAGAAACAGCCGAAAAAAAATTCATCAACGCAAAGGTTTTATTCTGTTATTGGGCATAGTTATCGGTATAACCTTTATCGGTACACTGTACCAGACTTCGGTCTATTTCTCTACCAATGAATCGTGCATGATGTGCCATGTTCATCCTCATGCCGAGGAGAGCTGGAAGCTCTCCGTTCACGTGAACAACGGGAGTGGGGTGATGGTCAACTGTGTGGACTGCCACCTGCCTCCAAAGGATGATACGTGGGCTCACTATACAGCCAAGGCCTCTTTGGGCATCCGCGACCTTTGGGGATATCTGACCAAGGACAGTGCCGATTTCGACTGGGACAAAAAATCTGAACTGGAGCATGCAGTAAAATATATTCCGAACGCCTCTTGCGTCAAGTGTCATCAGAACCTCTTTCCGCAGGGAATAACCGACGATGGCATTACCGCGCACATGTATTATGATGAGAATCATGAGAAATTGGACCTTCAATGCATCAGTTGCCATCTCGATGTAGGACACTACAATCCGAACTATGTTCATGGACAGATGGTGGGAATACCCGGGATGAATGTGAGTGCTGTGGTAGATTCCAGCCTCTTCTATAAGGAACCGGCTACCGTTACCGCATTTGAAGACTATACGGAGCAGATTCCAGGTACGGCCATTTCTTTCAATATGAAGGCGATACCCGGAGGAACATTCATGATGGGCAGCACACCCAAGGAGCCCTTCCACAAGCCGGACGAAGCCCCCCAGCATGAGGTGGCGGTGAGTCCCTTCTTCATGGCGGAGGTTGAAACCACTTGGGACCAGTATTGGGCATTCTATGCCAGCACAATGAGCGAAGGGAGGACACCGCCCGAAGTGGTTTATGAAAACAACCTGAAGGCGATGGGAGTGGATGCTATCTCCGGTCCAACGCCTCCGTTCGGATACCCCGATCAGGGTTGGGGTTCGGGTGACAGGCCCGCTATCACGATGACCCACTACGCTGCCGAAACATTCTGCCAGTGGCTGTCACACAAGACAGGCAAGAAATATCGCCTGCCCACTGAGGCTGAATGGGAGTATGCGGCACGGGGAGGTACACAGACACCCTATTTCTTTGCAGGAAATCCCAAGGATTTTTCCGATACGGGCTTTATGCGGAAATTCTTCCCGGCAAAAACAGACAGCATAAGCGCCTTTGTCATCTACAGCAAGAACAGTGATAACCGTACGCAGGAACCCTCCATGGTGAAACCCAACCCCTTCGGATTGAAGAACATGCTTGGGAATGTTATGGAGTACTGTGCCGACAAGTATGATGAGGCTGCTTATGGAAAAAGAAGCGGAACAACCAGGGATCCGCTGGTTACTGAAGGTGAGGAGTGGGTAGTAAGAGGCGGAAATTACCTGTCGGATGCTGCCGACCTCCGGGTTGCTGCCCGTAGCCATACCAGGCATGATGACTGGTTGAAGACCGACCCGCAACAACCCAAAAGCATCTGGTGGTACTCCGACATCAAGGGTATCGGCTTCAGGGTGGTGTGTGAGCCCGACAGTTCATTGATTGCAAAATAAACATTTCTAAAACAGATTAAACGATATGAAAAGAGAAAACAATTTGACAAGAAGGGGATTTCTTAAGACTTCGGCGGTGGCCGGAGCAGCAGGCATGATCGGTACCGGCACGACCGGTTTTCTAAGCTCATGCAGTAGTGGCAAGAAGGATGCGACAACCCCCCTGAAGGAACCGGGAAGCTACTATGTACCGGAACTGGTGGATCTGGCCTCCGACGGCAAGGAACTGAAAGCCGGCGTCGTGGGATGCGGAGGCAGGGGATCGGGTGCCGCCATCAACTTCCTGAATGCGGCCAACGGCGTTACGATCGTAGCCCTGGGCGATGTTTTTGAGGACAAGGTGAACGGCCTGGCCGACAAGCTTAAGGCTGAAAAGAACATCGACATTCCGGCCGACAGGCGGTTTGTGGGGCTGGATGCCTACAAGCAGGTGATCGACAGCGGGATCGACATCCTGATCGACTGTACGCCCCCCTTCTTCCGTGCAGAGCACTTCAAGTATGCTGTTGAGCAGGGCAAGCACTGCTTCCTGGAAAAACCGATCTGCGTCGACTCGGTCGGCTACCGCACGGTGGTGGCTGCCGCCAAGCAGGCCCAGGCCAAGAACCTCTGCGTGGTTACGGGGACACAGCGTCACCACCAGCGTGCCTATGTGGAGTCCTACAAGCAGATCATGAACGGCCTTATCGGCGAGATCACCGGCGGTGTCGTCTACTGGAACCAGAGCATGCTCTGGTACCGTGAACGCCAACCGGGATGGAGCGATTTCGAATTCATGGTCCGCGACTGGGTGAACTGGAAATGGCTTTCGGGCGACCATATCGTGGAACAGCACGTGCACAACATCGACGTGTTCACCTGGTTCAGCGGTCTGAAGCCGGTGAAGGCGGTGGCCTTCGGTTCGCGCCAGCGCCGCGTGACGGGCGACCAGTACGACAACTTCAGCGTCGACTTCACCATGGAGAACGGCATACACCTGCACAGCATGTGCCGCCAGATCGACGGATGCGCCAACAACGTGAGCGAGTTCATCCAGGGGACGAAAGGATCATGGACCAGCCAGGGCGGACACGTGATCAGGGACCTGGCAGGCAACGTGATCTGGCAGTATGACGGCGAGGCGGAGAAGGCCAACTTCAAGCAGACCGACCCCTACACGCTGGAGCATGTGAACCTGATCAACTGTATCCGGAAGAATACCCCCATCGAGCAGGCCTCCGAAACGGCGATCTCCAACCTGGGCGCCATCATGGGACGCGAAGCAGCCTACACCGGCCAGGAGACAACCTGGGATGCCATCGCCGCCGCTCAGCTGGATTATACCCCGGCCGACCTGAACATCGGCAAGATGGACATGAGCCGATTTACTGTGCCTGTACCGGGAAGCGATAACAAAAAGTAAAAGTATAAATCATCATGACGATCGACAGAAGAAAATTCATCAAATCATCACTTGCCGGCGCTGCCGCGGTAGGTTTGGGTAACACCCTGGCCGCCTCTGCAGGGGAGCTTCCGGCAGGAGCTCCGCCAACTTATCCAATCAAGGCTGAGCTCAAGATCTCGTTTCAGGAAGGTACCGCCCCCGGGGCAACCTTAAACGAGAAGTTCGACTTTATGGAAGAACATGGCGTAGTGGGTTTCGAACCCCATGGTAAGGGTTTGAAGGGTCGGATGAAGGAGTTCAAGGAGGCGTTGAAGGGTCGGAATATCGGTGTGAGTGCCATCTGCGCCGGTTTTGAGGGATTTATTCTCTCCACCGATCCGGCAATTCGCAAGAAGTGTCGCGATACGATGGAAGAGTTGATTATCCTGGCGGGTGAACTTGGTTCAACGGGCGTTATCATTGTACCGGCATTCAACTCGCAGGTACCGGTCATGCCGCATACCCAGGAGACCCGTGACTTCCTCTGCGAACAGTTCAACGAGATGGGCAACATTGCCCAAAAGCACGGAACAACCGTAATTCTGGAGCCGCTGAACCGCAAAGAGGCTTTCTATCTCCGTCAAGTTGCCGATGCAGCTTCGATCTGCCGTGACATCAACAATCCCGGAGTAACCTGCCTGGGCGACTTCTGGCACATGACTTGGGAGGAGACCTGCGATATGGCCGCTTTCCTCTCTGCCGGCAAGTACCTGCAGCATGTACATATGGCCAGCCGTAAACGGCGCAGCATGCCTGGTGAAGATGGTGAGGCCGATAATTATGTAAGCGGATTCAAAGGTTTGAAGATGATCGGTTACAATAAATATGTCAGCTTTGAATGTGGTTGCCAGGGCGACCGGAAGGTGGTTGTCCCGGCAGCACTCGAGTTGTTGAGAAAACAATGGAAAGAGGCATGATATGGAAATGTGATCAATCAGAAACATTTAGCTGATATTGAAAATCCCCGGAGCATCCGTTTCGGGGATTTTTATCGTTTTATATAGTGGTTCAACCGCTTATTTTTATATTTTTGTGCGGGCTAGGGGAGTGACAACGTCACTCCGGCTCTCCGGCCGTTAAGGGCACCATCCAGGTGAAGTGCCGCGGTACCGGTTTTTCAATATCAAATAAATATGGAAAATTTAAGACAACTTCTCGCATCCTATAAAACCACACTGGTCCTGCTGCTGATTTACGCCTTCCTGATGGCGCTGGCTACCTTTGTTGAAGAGGTGATGACCACCGAAGCGGCCAAGATGATTATCTATTACTCTCCCGTTTTCTTCTTTATACAGTTCCTGCTGGTGGTAAATTTCGTTTTGATATTTATCGATCACCGGTATGCCAAAAGGGGACGGTGGGCGCTTACCGTCATCCATGCCGCACTTGTTGTTATCCTTGCAGGGGCTTTGACAACACATCTCTTTGGAAAAGAGGGAACAATCCACCTGCGCGAGGGAGAGACGAGCAATCTAATGGTCATGCATACGTCGAAAGGGGTCTTCAAGGAGGAGCTACCCTTTAAACTGGAGCTTGTCCGGTTCAGTCTGATCAGGTATCCCGGCTCCTCGAGTCCCTCTTCTTACGAAAGCGATTTGAGGATTCATATCGACGGGGAGGTGCGTGAAGCCCGAGTCTTCATGAACAATGTACTCGATCTCGACGGATACCGATTTTTCCAGGCTTCGTACGACGAGGATGAACAGGGCACGGTTTTATCTGTCAACAAGGATGTGGCTGGGCGCAACATTACCTACGCAGGCTACTTTCTGTTGATTACAGGGTTTCTCCTGATGTTTGTCACTCCAAATTCACGCTTGAGAAAACTGAACCGCCAGTTGAACGAGTTGAGACGTACGGCGATGTTGACAGCCATCTTCACGATGCTGACCATCGGCACGAGTGCACAGGACAAGGGTACATCTGCAGTCATGCAGGCCTTACAGCGAAATGCAGTCCCGACGGAACATGCGGCACAATTCGGCAAGTTGCCGGTCCAGTTCGGTGGACGGATCATGCCGATGAACACCTTCTCGTCCGATCTGCTGAGAAAGGTACACAAGCAGAACCGTATCGGCGATCTTGATTCCGACCAGTTCCTGTTGGGATTGCTCACCATGCCGCAAATCTGGATGCAGGTGCCCCTTATTGCCAATTCTAACGAAGAGCTGGCCAGGATGCTAGGGTTGCCGGAAGGGGATCTTGCCTATGCACAGCTCTTTGATCCGGAGGGCAACTACAAGCTGCTTGCCCATGTAAACGAGGCCTACCACAAACCGGAGTCGCAGCGCAACGAATTGGACAAGGATATCATCAAGCTCGACGAAAAGGTGAACATCCTTTTCCTCCTGCTGAACCATAAACTGATGGCAATCTTTCCGAATGAGAATGAGACCGGACATGACTGGTATGCTCCGGGCGATGATTTGTTGCCTTTTACCGACAACGACTCCCTCTTCGTCTCCACCATCTTTTCCAGTTACCTGTCGGAAGTGCGCCGCTCACTCGAAAATGGAGATTGGCAACAGCCACAGGCATTGCTCGATTCAATTGCCGGCTTTCAACGAAAGGGAGACCGGAGCGAACTGATCAATCCGAAGAAGATTGAGGCGGAGATCCGATACAACAGTCAGCATTTTTTTGACAAAGCCCGCAACGGATACCTCCTGTTGGGATTTCTGCTGCTTGTTGTGGCCTTTTTACGGCTCTTCAGAGAGGTAACGTGGACAAGAGTGCTCTTCAAGTTACTCGGTTTGGGAGTAGTACTGCTATTCCTTTATCACGGCTACGGGATGGCCATGCGTGGGTATATATCGGGTTACGCACCCTGGAGCAATTCGTACGAAACGATGGTCTATGTTGCCTGGGCGACATTGCTGGCAGGCCTTGTCTTTGGCCGGCGCAACGACCTCACCCTGGCTACGGCAACCCTCTTCGGTGGCATTATCCTCTTTGTTTCCAGCCTGAGCTGGATGGAACCGCAGATCACCACACTGGTGCCCGTACTGAAATCTCCCTGGCTCATGTTTCATGTGGCGGTGACCGTAGCAGCCTATGGCTTCTTCGGGATCAGCCTGTTGCTGGGGCTGACCAACATGCTGATGATGTGCATGGTGAGAAAACGTAAACAGCAACTCCTTATCAGGGAACTGACCATTATCAATAACATGTCGTTGCTGGTGGGGCTGGCACTGATGACCGTCGGCACCTTCCTGGGAGCCATCTGGGCCAACGAATCGTGGGGGCGTTACTGGAGCTGGGATCCCAAGGAGACCTGGGCACTCATTACGGTTGTCTGTTATACCGTGGTTACCCATACCCACCTGGTGAAGAGGCTGAAGAACGACTGGTTTTTCAATCTTGCATCGGTATTGGCGTTTGCCTCGGTGCTGATGACATTCTGGGGGGTAAACTACCTCCTGAGCGGATTGCACTCCTACGGGGAGAATGAGGGGGTAGCGGAGACCTTCGGTTACCTCTATGCGGCCCTGGCCGGAATAATCGCTTTGGCCACGATCTCCTTCAGAGGATATCGAAAAATGAACAGTAAAGTTGAAGAAAACAAGACAATTTAAGGTATGATTCATTGGGGATTCATCGGTTGCGGCAACGTGACGGAAAAGAAAAGCGGCCCGGCTTTCCGTAAGGTCGAGGAGTCGGATATCGTAGCAGTGATGCGTCGGGATGCCGCTCTGGCCCAGGATTATGCAACACGGCACAAGATAGCCAGATGGTATTCCGATGCCTACGCATTGATCAATGATCCCTCGGTGGATGCGGTCTATATCGCCACGCCGCCCGGATCGCATGACGAATATGCCGTGGCATCGATGAAGGCGGGAAAACCGGTCTATGTCGAAAAACCGATGGCCGCTTCATCTGAAGCTTGCATGGCCATGGCAAGAGTGGCGGAAGAGACCGGCGTCCCCTGTTTTGTGGCCTACTACCGCCGGACATTGCCCTATTTTCTGCGGGTAAGGCAGTTGCTGGAGAGTGGCGAGATAGGGGTGGCGAGTGAAGTGAGAATCGAGTTTGTCATTCCTCCCTATCCATCCGATCTGAACAGGGAGACCCTGTCATGGCGGGTAAAGAGGGAGCTGTCGGGTGCAGGCTATTTCTACGACCTGGCTTCGCATCAGCTGGATTATCTCGACTTTATTTTCGGCGAGATCACTGAAGCGCACGGAACAACCGCAAACAGGGCCGGACTGTACGATGTGGAAGATACGGTAGATGGCAGGTGGTTGCACAGCTCGGGGGTAAAGGGCCGTGGCCATTGGGAGTTTGCAGCTCCCGTGAAAGAACGTACCGATACGATCGAGATTTTGGGTTCGAAAGGTTCAATCCGCTTTTCTACCTTTCATTTTACACCCATCGTCTTGAATGGTGTCTCTGGAGAGAAGATCTTTGTGGAGGAGAATCCCGACAATATCCAGTTTTATCTGATTCAAAGCATTGTGAACTACCTGAACGGCAAGGGGCCTTACCCCGTGAGCGATTTTCGTTCCGCATTGCGTGCCAACCGGGCGATGGACATGATACTGGGTAGGATGGAGTGAAAAAACCTCCCATGCGTCACGTCTGCATATTACATATTACAGTGGCGAAACGCATGGGAGGAACTGGGCAGGAAGATATTATCAGGCCTCGGCCGATTTCTCCCTTTTCTGCTCGGGCAAGATCAGGTTCAGCACTACGCCCACCATAGCTGCCAACCCGATACCGGCAAAAGTGAAATTGCCAATCTTCAAGATTGCACCGCCAATTCCCGTGGTCAGCACAAGCGATACAATGATCAGGTTGCGTGTAACACTCATGTCGGTCTTGTTGCTAATCATGTTGTTGACACCTGTAGCTGCAATCATGCCGAACAGCAACAGCATGATCCCCCCCAGTACGGCATTGGGTATGGTTTTAAGTAAAAAGCTGACCTTTCCGATCAGGGAGAAGAGAATACCGGTAACTGCCGAAATACGGATCACGGCAGGGTCGGTAACTTTGGTCAGCACCATTGCACCGGTGACTTCAGAATAGGTGGTAACCGGAGGACCTCCAATTAATCCGGCAACGCTACAGGCGATACCGTCACCCAGCATTGTACGGTGAAGTCCCGGCTTTTTCACGAAATCCTTTTCCGCCACCTGGCTCACCGCATATACATCCCCGACGTGCTCGATTACCGGAGCAATGGCTACCGGAGCCATAAAGAGAATGGCCTGCCATGAAAATTGAGGTGTGACAAACTGCGGCAAACTGAACCAGGGTGCCTCAAGAACCGGTGTAAAATCGATCTTCCCCATAAGAAGTGCGGCTACATATCCCACAATGATTCCGCTGAAGATCGGGATCAGTTTCAATAACCCTTTGGCAAACATGCTGACGATAATGGCCGTAACAAGAGCAATAATGGCCAGCAACCAATCCTCGGACGCCATGTTTACGCCTGTCCCTGAAAGCGACAACCCGATCAGCATGATGACGGGGCCGATAACTACAGGGGGAAAGAGCCGTTGTATGATCTTTATTCCCTGCCACCTGACAAGTGCACTCATCAGGAAATAGACGGCACCGACAGCTACCAGTCCGGAGAGGGTCCCAGCCAGTCCATAAAGCTCGGTGGCTTTGATTATCGGGGCAATGAAAGCAAAACTACTGCCCAGAAAGATTGGAACCATCCCTTTTGTTACCAGATGAAAGAGCAGTGTCCCGATACCTGCAGTGAACAGTGCCGTGGAGGGATCCAAGCCAACCAAAAGGGGAACTAATACCGTGGCGCCGAATGCCACAAAGAGAAACTGAACCCCAACCACACTTTTGGATAGGGGAGTGAGCGGTTTTACATTTTCCATGTTAAAAAATCCATTTTTTTAAAATTCAAGCAAAGGTAACTCAATTGTCGGTATTTTTTGTTAAATAGGTGCAATTTGTAAAAAAAAAGATCAATAAAAGGGCGAGATGGCAAGCACTCTGAAAGTTCAGGTCTCCACTTCTGACTTTTTTTAGTTACTTTTGTAGGTTAAAAAGTCATTTATGCAGGAAGATAAAAGTCAGTTGATGAACTACGCCATGTATGGTGGTGTTTTTTTGGGTCTGTTCTGGATATTGAAGTATCTTTTTGTGATGGGTGCGACGCGCATTCCGGCATTGAATCTGTTCGGGTCATTGCTGACCCTGGGTACGCCGCTTCTCCTTTTTTACTTTCTGTTCAAGTACAAAACCTTTGTAACGGGTAATAATCTGGGATACTGGCACGGTGTTCGGTTTGGCATCCTGCTCTTCTTTTTTGCCTCGCTTCTGGAAGCAGTCATTGTCTTCATTCATATCACATGGATCGACCAGGCATATGTCGGCAAGCTCTACGAGACAATGATCGAGACCGTAAAGATGATGAATTTGAACGAACGGGTGGCTGAATCGCTGGAGGCACAGCCGTTGCCGAGTACCGTAAATTATATCTTCAGCAATGTGATCATGACCGATGTTCTGATCGGCATGATTCTCTCGCTGCTGCTTGTGCCGCTTGTCCGCAGGTACCAACCCATTAAACGTAGACCGTATTGATATGGATATTTCTGTCGTAATTCCCCTCTACAACGAGGAAGAATCGCTGCCTGAACTTTATGCGTGGATCAGGCGGGTAATGGAAGAGAACCGGTTTTCGTACGAAATCATCTTTGTTGACGATGGAAGTACCGATCGCTCCTGGGAGGTGATTACCCGATTCAGGGAGCAGTCTGATCGGGTGAAGGCGATAAAGTTTCAGCGAAACTACGGCAAATCGCCGGCCCTGCACTGTGCTTTCCGGAAAGTGAAAGGTGATGTGGTGATCACAATGGATGCCGACCTGCAGGATAGCCCCAACGAGATTCCCGAACTCTACCGGATGATCAAGGAGGAGAATTACGACCTGGTTTCGGGCTGGAAGCGGAAGCGTTACGATGCCAAGCTGACCAAGAACCTGCCGTCGAAACTTTTTAACGCCACGGCAAGGAGGGTGTCGGGCATCAAGCTACACGACTTCAATTGCGGGCTCAAGGCCTATAAACGTTCATTGGCCCAAAGCATCGAGGTCTATAACGATATGCACCGCTACATTCCCATCCTGGCAAAGGATGCCGGCTTTAAGCGCATTGGCGAGAAAGAGGTACACCATCAGGCCCGCAAATATGGAAAAAGCAAGTTCGGTGCCAACCGCTTCGTGAACGGCTATCTCGATCTGCTCACCATCTGGTTCCTGAATAAGTTCGGCAAAAAGCCGATGCACTTCTTCGGACTCCTGGGCAGCATTGTCTTCATTCTAGGTTTTGTGGCCGCCATCGTGGTGGGAGCCACCAAACTCTACGATATGCATGTAGGCAATCCTTACCGGCTGGTGACCGAGTCGCCCTACTTCTTCATCTCCCTCACGATGATGATTCTGGGCACATTGCTTTTCCTTACCGGTTTTTTGGGGGAGCTGATCTCCCGCAATTCACCGGACCGGAACAACTACAGGATTGAAGAGGAGTTTTAAAAGAGATATGAGATGAAACTCGACGAGATTATCCATTCGCGCAGATCGGTTCGAAAATTCAAGAGTCAACCTATTGAACCTGATATTATTGAGTCGATAATTGAAAGTGCACGTTTAGCTCCGTCGGCGGTAAACTTCCAACCCTGGAAGTTTTATGTCTGCGCCTCTGAAGAGGCCAAGCGGGCCATACGGGAAAGCTACCCGAGGGAGTGGTTCAACAGTGCGCCACTCTACATTCTGGCGTGCGGCGACCATCGGCAATCGTGGAAACGTCAGGTTGACGGCAAGGATCACCTCGATATCGACATAGCAATTGCAGTTGAACATATGGTGTTGAAAATCACTGATCTTGGATTGGGGACCTGCTGGGTCTGCAATTTCAATCCAGATGTCATAAAAGAGAAATTGTCTCTCGACGAGGGGGTTGAACCGATTGCGTTGCTGCCCGTCGGTTATCCGCAAACCGAAGAGGTGGCTCCAGCGGGAGAGAAGAAAAGAAAAGCGTTAAACGAGATTACCATATGGGTTTAGGAAAAATATTTTCAGGAGTGATCCTCCTGCTGCTGCTCACTTCATGCCAATCGGCACGGAAGGGCGGTAACTACTCATACCACCATAACAGTGGCGAGATCTTCCATACCTCCTACCACATCAAATATGCCTATGGAGAGTCGCTGGAAAATGAGATCCTGGCAGAACTGGAGCGATTTGAACACTCCCTGAACCCCTTCAGGGAGAATACGGTGATTACCAACATAAACAACAATCTCCCGGTGAAACCCGACCCGCTCTTTATGGAGGTTTTCTCCAAGGCGATGGAGGTGTCGAGGGTAAGTGAAGGCAAATTCGACATTACCGCTTCACCCCTTATCGATGCTTGGGGATTCGGGTTCAAGAACATCGATAAGGTTACGCCGGAAATTATCGACAGCCTGAAGCAGTTTGTAGGCTATGAGAAGATATGGATCGACAATGAAGGCAATGTGGTCAAGTCAGATCCGAGGGTACAATTAAACACCTCTGCCATTGCAAAGGGCTACTCATGCGATCTGGTTGCCCGGTTACTGGATAGCTACGGCGTTGAAAACTATATGGTTGAGATCGGAGGTGAAATAGTGGCCAAAGGGGTGAACGACAAAGGGGTATGTTGGCGCATCGGGGTGGACAGGCCGATTGACGACAATACCGGATTGCAGCATGAACTTCAGACCATCCTGTCGCTTTGCGACAAGGCGTTGGCCACATCGGGAAATTATCGTAACTACTATGTGAAGGAAGGGCGGAAGTATGCCCACACCATCGATCCACAGACCGGTTACCCGTCGGAACAGGATATCCTGGGAGCAACCGTGATTGCCGATGATTGCATGACCGCCGATGCCTACGCCACGGCATTCATGGCTTCGGGACTGGAAAAGTCGAAAGAGATCGCCAGCAAGATCCCCGGATTGCACTACTATTTCATTTATGTGAAAGCAGACAGCACCCTCGACATTGCCTATTCCGAGGGGTTCGAACAGTTTTTTGCCGATTAATCCGAAAATTTGCTTTTTTAGAAAACAAGCACCCAGTGGGTTGCAAATGTAAAACCGCTATATGGTTACAATTATTCCGATGAACAAAAAGGAGCTGAGTGGTGAAGTGATCAGCTATTCCCTTCATACAACCGGCTATGGCCAGGCAGTTATTGCCTCCACCTCGATTGGGGTCTGCTATGTGGGTTTCGGTGAAAGGGAGAAGGTGCTGAACGATCTGAAAAAGCGATATGGTGGCGCGACAGTGCAGGAAAAGTATCTTCCACTGCATCAGCATGTGTTGAACCATCTCGAAAAGGGTGATGCTTCGGACCTTACGCTCCACGTTGCGGGAACCGGTTTTCAGTTGAGTGTCTGGAATGCGCTGCTGCAGATACCTGTCGGCGAGGTCTCATCCTACAAGGCGGTAGCCCAAGCCATTGGTAAACCGAAGGCAGTTCGGGCGGTAGGATCGGCTATCGGGAATAATCCCGTATCTTGCATCATTCCCTGCCACCGTGTAGTCCGTTCCGATGGTCGTTTGGGCGGCTATTTCTGGGGAACGGAGATCAAGCGGAGCATGCTCGAGAGGGAGGCTCAGACGGCGGGAATCAGATATTAAAGTTTAAACGTTAATTTATTCATGTTAAAAAGAGAACTATTCGTTACGATTTTCATGCTCCCTTTTCTGCTTGTAGCAGCACAGGAGACCACATCGGTCCGTTATCCGACTTTCCAGGTATACGGAACAATGAAGAACAAATTTGAGTACGCCTCCGAGACGGGGAACTCCAGGTTTTCAGTCAGAAATTCCAGGTTGGGTGTGCGGGGTTACTTCACTCCCTTCGTTTCATACCGGGGACAGGTAGAACTTAGTGATAACGGCAACTTCAAGGTACTCGATCTCTATGGCTCGTTCGAACCTGTTGAAGGGTTGTCTCTTTCCGTGGGACAGATTGGCATTCCACTCTTCAACTCCTACGCGATCTCGCCCGGTAGCCTGATGTTTGCCAACCGGACATTTCTCGGCAAATATTATATTGGTACCCGTGATATCGGTTTTCTGGCCGATTACAATTTTGCCATGGCTACAGTTCCCGTCTCCATCGAATTCGGGGCCTATAACGGAAATACGATCAACGATCCGGTCTGGCGTAACGAACTGTCGTACGGAGGCCGCCTCGAGCTGGGCAACATGACCGGGTTACGGTCGACATTCAAGTTTTACGACTATCCCAACAGCTCCACAATCCATTACTTCATTTATGGGGCCGACCTGCGCTATCAGGGTGACAACTGGAAGGTTGAAACAGAATTCATGAGGCGCGACAACAGAGCGGTGGACGGGGAACAGTTGTCGGCCTATTACCTGCAGGGCGCTTATGCCTTCCCATTGAATGAGAACTATATTTTCAAGAGTGTCGTGCCGGCGGTCAGGTGGGATGCCATCGACGAACAATCGGACGAGAAGGGATACGACGTGGGACGGTTGACAGTTGGCCTTGGTTTTGGACTTACAAAGAAAATCTTCTCGTCGATACTCCGTTTCGACTACGAACACTATTTCATGAATCGCCCGCTCGATTTTCTGGATCTCAATGATGAGATGGATTCGAACAAGTTTACAGTTGAACTGCTATTGAATTTCTAGAAATCATAATCTTTTAAAAATTAATGCTATGGGTAAAATGATGTTATCCTTGCTCTCTGTTCTCATCCTTCTCATTTCGGGTTGTGGAGAACAGGAGAAGAAGAGGATCCTCTTCGACGGGGGGAATCTGGCTGGTTGGCTGACAGAAGGGACGGTTAACCTTTCCGATTCGGTAATCGGCATGGCTGATGCCGGAAAGATGACCTTGAAGAACGCGACCTTCACCGATTTTGAACTGCTAGTAACGGCAAGAACGGTGGAAAAGGGGAAGGGGGAGGTTCGCTTTCATACAGATGAAAACGGTAATGGCGGTTATGCCGTTGCCCTCGATAACGATACGGACCACCCGGAGTGGTGGACAAAAACGGGAAGTTTGTTGTCGGTCAGAAACCTTGTAAAATCGATTGTTGATGACAATGAGTGGTTCGACCTGCGTATAAGGGTAGAGGGTAAAAAGATCGAGGTGGCAGTCAACGATCAGTTGCTGGTAGAGTATATCGAACCCGCC
Organism: Petrimonas mucosa; assembly: GCF_900095795.1. NCBI lineage: Bacteria > Pseudomonadati > Bacteroidota > Bacteroidia > Bacteroidales > Dysgonomonadaceae > Petrimonas > Petrimonas mucosa. The sequence continues at coordinate 2,060,087 of NZ_LT608328.1, read as the reverse complement.
CAACCGTACCGCACACCGGAGAACCGGTCGCAAATCCTTTCCAAGGGCACGATCTCCATTCAAGGTACCGAAGGTGTCATCGAGATACGATCTGTTGAGATGACGCCGCTGAAGGTCGAAAAGGCGTTGATCAGCAACCAGCTTGCCGAGGCGATCGACGAATCGACCGACGGGATCATCAGGTTGCACCAGGCCAATTTTCCGGTGCTCGATTATCACGTTCATCTGAAGGAGGACCTGACATTGGAGCTGGCCAAGTCTCAATCACGCCGGTACGGTATCAACTATGCGCTGGCTCCCAACTGCGGTATCGGATTTCCCATCCAAAACGATGCCGAGGTGGTGGAATATTTTGAACGGATGAAGGGAGAACCCTTTATTCAGGCTATGCAGGGAGAGGGACGCGAATGGCCGACAACCTTCTCGCCGGAGGTTCGCAACCTGTTCAATTACGTATTTACCGATGCGATGACCTTTACCGACCGCAAAGGCAACAGAACCCGCCTCTGGATCCCGGAAGAGGTATTTATCGACAATGAACAGGAGTATATGGACCTGATTGTGGAGAATATTGTAAAGGTGATGGATGAACCGATGGATGTCTATGTAAACCCCACTTTCCTGCCTGATGTGATGAACGACCGTTATGAGGAGTTCTGGACGGATGAACGTCAGGAGAGGGTGATCGAAGCCATGGTGAGAACCAATAAGGTGCTGGAGATCAACCACAGGTATAAAATCCCCAACAAGTCGTTCATTCAGAAGGCCAAAGCCGCGGGACTCAAGTTCACGTTCGGGACCAACAACTCCAACTCCGATTTTGGCAAGCTGGAATATTGCATCGAGATGATGAAAGAGTGCGGTATTACCGCTCAGGAGATGTATAAGCCCAATCTCTAGCCAATCCTCCCTCTCCGGTCTCCTTGTAGAGCGAGGGGAGGTCATGGCCGGTCTGTTTCATCACCGCCACCACACGGTCGAACGACACCAGGTGGCTGCCGTCGGTAAACGAAGAGTAGAGGTTGGCGTCGAGTGCACGGGCAGCTGCGTATGCATTCCGTTCGATACAGGGAACCTGCACCAGGCCACAAACCGGGTCGCAGGTCATTCCCAGGTGATGTTCCAGTCCCATCTCGGCTGCATACTCGATCTGTGCCGTACTGCCGCCAAAGAGCTGGCTAGCCGCGGCTGCCGCCATGGAACAGGCCACGCCCACCTCTCCCTGACAACCCACCTCGGCACCCGATATCGATGCATTCTGTTTCACTACGTTACCGAACAGACCGGCCGTGGCCAGCGCCCTCAGGATGCGTGTTTCACTGAAATTCCGGGTCTCTTCCAGATGGTAGAGGATGGCCGGCAGTACGCCACATGAACCGCAAGTGGGTGCGGTAACAATCCTGCCGCCGGCAGCGTTCTCTTCGGAGACGGCCAGTGCATAGGCAAATACCAGTCCACGCGATTGAAGCGAAGCCTTGTAGCCTTTAGCCTTGATAAAATAGGAGGCCGCCTTGCGCTGCAGATTCAGCGGGCCGGGCAATACTCCTTCGTTGTCCAGGCCGTTTCTTACTGCCGCTTTCATCACACTCCATACTTCAGACAGATGGTCCCAGATATCGGGATCCTCGTGCATTTCGACATATTCCCAGTAGGTTCTACCGTTCTGTTCGCACCAAGCCTGGATTTCGGAGATGGTGGTCATCGGATAGATATCCTTCTGGGTCTCTTCGCTGAGTCCCACGATGGCGTTGCCGTCACTCAACGCACCACCGCCGATACTGTAGACTGTCCAGCTGTCGATAAGGCTCCCCACCGCACTGAATGCTTCAAGCTTCATCGCATTGGGATGAAACGGCAGAAATGTTCTGGGTAACCATTCCACGGTAGTGGGTGCGTGCGGCTCCAACACCTTCAGGATGGCGGTGTCGGTCAAGTGTCCTTTTCCTGTGGCCGCCAAGCTTCCGTAGAGCGTAACCACGTATCTTGCAGCCTGTGGCACCCTTTCGAGAAACATCTCTGCCGCCTTTTTGGGTCCCATCGTGTGACTGCTCGAGGGACCGTTGCCGATTCTGTATAGCTCTTTTAAAGATTTCATATTGCGTATACTTTTTTTCAGTAGGTCTCTCTGATATGCTTTACAGTGACGGGGCTCTTTTCAGATGCTTTCAGCAGCGGGGAGGTAATCTCGATCACCCTCTTCTCTCCCGGAATCAGGTCGACGAAGTTATCGGAAAACCTGGCTCCCATGACGGGGATCTCTACGTAAACATCCTTTGCCAGCTTTTTGCTTCTGAGCGTGACGGTATATTTGCCATCGGCATATTTCACCGAAGTCTCCACCTTGGTCTCCGGCAGGTTCAGCTTGTTGGGCCAATGGAAGAAATAGTCCCTTGTGGAGACTCTTTTTCCGCTGCTGTCGCTCAACCAAGCACGGATCATCCTGCTTGCCCTCTCTTCTTCCGGTACCAGTTCACTGGCGTTGAAGCTCTTTACCACCTGACTGGAGTTGGCTTTCGCATCCACCTTCTCCCGGAACTCTTTCACTACGCCGCGGTTGAAATCGACCACCTGCACGGTTAACTGCAGGTTGTTCCTGTCGGTAAGGTAGTCCGACAAGGTGTAGTAGTTCAGCCGGTTATCCTTGAGCTCCACACCCAGCGCCAGCGGGGCCAACACATCACGCATCCGGTAGTGCTGCGCTTTCCAGTTACCATAATAGTCGATGCTCGACCAGGAGACTACCGGCCAGTCGTCGTTGATCTGCCAATAGAGTGCACCCATGCAGTAGGGGCGGCCACGGCGCATCGCCTCAACCGACTCCTCCATGCCGTTGCCCTGCATCACCAGGCCGATATAGACAAAATCTTCGAAATTCCGGGGTTCGTGATAATACATCTCCATATATTTCTTGATGAGCGAGTTGCCCGTTGATGCCTTCTGGTGAACTTTCATCACTTCGCTCTCCAGGCTCCATTGATCTTCGGGAGCAAAAGAGCGGATGGTTTTCATTTCGGGGAAAGACTGGAAGCCGAATTCGCTGGCAAAGCGCGGTAGCCGGTCCGCCATCCGTTCAAACGGGAGGTGTCCGTACCAGAGTCCCCAATCGTGCACGTCACTCGAGGCGAACGTTTCGGGGTTGCCCCAGTTGGAATCGTAGGGAGAGCCGTGGATATAGCTGCGGGTACCGTCGTACTCCCTTACCAGGTCCGGGATGAGTGACCGGAACAATTTGTCGTAACCGCCTAACCAGCTCTTGTGGATCTCAGCTGGGTACTGTTTCTCCCAGCCCCAGTGCTGAAGTCCTTCCTCCACCTCGTTGTTGCCGCACCAGAAGGCCAGGGAAGCCCGGTTGCGCAGCCTTTTAATATTGTAGACGATCTCCTCTTTCACATTGGCCAGGAACCAATCGTCGGACGGGTAGGGGACGCAGCCGAAAATGAAATCCTGCCACACCAGAATCCCTCTCTCGTCGGCCTGGCGGTAAAACTCATCGTTTTCGTAGATGCCACCACCCCAGACACGGACAAAGTTCATGTTAGCCGCTTCAATATTGTCGAAGAGTTTTTCATAATACTCGTTGTCCTGCTGCGAGATGAATATCTCACCGGGAATGTAGTTGGCCCCTTTGGCAAAGAATGGGATGCCATTCACCACGAAGTAGAATGATCTGCCATGTTCATCCGGCTCCTGAACCAGACGGACCGATCGTAAACCGATTCTTTCAGATTTACTGCTAACTACCTTATTGTCAATAGACACAGTGGCGGTAAATTCGTACAGGTGCTGCTCGCCCCACCCGGTCGGCATCCACCTTCTGGGATGTGGAATCTGCAATCCAATCGAAACAGTGTTGCCCCCCGGATGGAGGATCACCTCCTTCGACACCGACTTTACAGTTTCACCCGCCGTACCGTATTCAACCGTAACGGTCGCTGAAACAGCCCCGTCGGCGACAGAAATAAGGTCGACAACATTTTCGATCGTTGCCTTCTCTTCCGTAACTGATTGTTGCTTCACGTAGAGATCGTCGATGCGGACCTTGTCGTAAAATACCAGTGAAACCGGCTTCCAGATACCCATCTGTGCGATACGGATGCCCCAGTCCCAACCGAACTGATAGGGCGCTTTCCGGTTGTAGATGCTCAGTTTCTCCTCGCGATGGTCGTTTCCGGCCGGGTAGTCGTATCCTGCGGTGAGCCGTGCCGGCATAAGCGACTGGACAGGTGAATAGAAACGGATATAGAGGCTGTTTTCTCCCTCCCTGAGTATGCTCTTCACCGAAATTTTATGGCCGACAAACATGTTCTCCGAACGGAGGATACGGGTTCCGTTCAGAAATACGTCGGCTTGTGTATCCAAGCCCTCGAAGAAGATTAGGGCATCGTCATAGCTCAGTTGCTCTGACGAGACGGTAAAACTCTTTTTAAAGTCCCAGTTCTCATCCTCGACCCATTGAACCAGCTTTTCGTTGGTTCCGTAGAACGGGTCGGGCAAAATTTGATGACGGACAAGCTCTTGTTGCACCGAACCGGGTACCTGAGCTTCATACCAGCTATTCTTGCCGGTTTGCGAGAAGAACCAACCATCATTCAATGAGACGGTTTCACTGTTTCGCTGTGCAAATCCAAATATTGGCAACAGGGCCAGCAGGCCGACTGATAATTTTTTCATCTGCTTATTTTTAGAAATACAAATGTACTAAATAAACCGTTAATCGGGAAAGGTCAACAACTTTGGCGACAAATTCATCATTTTTTCTCGGAAAATTGTAATTTTACATTGTGAACCGGAAGATTGGTGACAGAATGAAAGATGACTATATTTTATTGCACCGGAAACTTTATGTCCTGTTCCGTCAGAACTGGAGCATGGAGCATACCAGCCTGCTGAAGAAGATCTGGAAGAACTCCTTGCAACGTTCAGCCGACGAGAATCTGGAGGATTTGCTGCAGGGGCTGCTGTTCGACATGAAGACGGCGACAATATTGGTCGACGAGATCGGGCTGATGCAGGCGGTTGTCTGTGCAGTATTGCTGTTCAGACCAGTGAACAGGGGAGACGCTTCGATCGACGAGATCAGGGGTGTCTTCGGTGAAGAGGTGGCATCGATCCTCCGGGGACTGAAAAAGGTGAATGACCTGACGGGAAAGAAGACCCGCGTTGAATCGGAGAACTACATCAAACTGCTGCTATCCCTGGCGGAGGATATCCGTGTGGTTTTCATACTGTTGGCAGAACAGCTGCAATCGATGCGCGAAGCGAAAGGGGCCTCGCCGGAGAGACGGCTCGACCTCTCAGTGGAATCTACCTACCTCTATGCTCCCCTGGCACACCGGCTCGGCTTGTATACCATAAAATCGGAACTGGAAGACCTTTCACTGAAGTATACCGACAGGGATACCTACGATTTTATTGCCCGTAAACTCAACGAAACCAAACGTTCACGCGACAGGTACATTGCCGAGTTTATCCAGCCTTTAAAGGAGCGGCTCGACAAGACAAACCTGAAGTATGAGATCAAGGGGCGTACCAAGTCGATCCACTCCATCAACAACAAGCTGAAAAAGCAGAAAATCGAATTCGAGAATATCTACGACCTGTTCGCCATACGCATCATTCTCGATTCCCCGCCACAACTGGAAAAGACACATTGCTGGCAGGTCTACTCCATCGTTACCGATATGTATCAGCCCAACCCCAAGCGGTTGAAGGATTGGCTCTCCATTCCCAAGAGCAACGGATACGAGTCGCTTCACATCACGGTGATGGGACCGGCCGCGAAATGGGTGGAGGTGCAGATCCGGACGCGGCGAATGGACGAGATCGCCGAGCGGGGATTCGCCGCCCACTGGAAATATAAGGGGATAAAGGAGGAGTCGACACTCGACGACTGGTTGCTTTCGATCCGGGAGTCACTCGAGAACAAGGATGCCGATATCAAGGAGAAGTTGGGCGATTTTAAACTCGACCTCTATGACGAGGAGATCTTTGTCTTCACCCCAAAAGGCGATCTCTTCAAGTTGCCCAAAGGGGCATCCGTACTCGACTTTGCCTTTGCCATCCACTCGAAACTGGGAGCTACCTGCGTCTCCGGGAAGGTGAACGGCAAGAATGTGCCCATCAAACAGGTGTTGAACAGCGGTGATCAGGTCGAAATCAACACATCATCGCATCAATCACCCAGACAGGACTGGCTCAATTATGTCGTTACCGCCAAGGCAAAGACCCGAATCCGTCAGCTGCTCAAGGAGGAGGCGGGCAAACAGGTGGATATCGCCAAGGAGATGCTGTTGCGGCGGATGAAAAATCGCAAGATCGAGCTGGATGATCCGCTGCTGATGCAGTTGATAAAAAAGTTGAAATACAAGACGGTTACCGATTTCTATATCGATATCGCCGCTGAAAAGCTGGAGGTGAACTGGGTGATCGACCGTTACCTCGAATTGGGGAACAAGGAGTTGGAACAGCGGGAGTTGCCTTCTGCTACGAGTGCAGATAATTTTGTACTCAAGCCCCATTCGCAGATAACCGGAGGTGCCGACGAGCTAATTATCGACCAGAACCTGACTGGAGTCGATTACCGTTTAGCCAAGTGCTGCAACCCCATTTACGGCGATGAGATTTTCGGCTTTGTCTCGTCGCAAGGGATCAAGATTCACCGGACAAGTTGCCCAAATGCACACGATCTATTCTCCAGGTTCGGGTACCGGATATTGAAGGCCCGCTGGTCGGGCAAATCATCCGGAACGGCCAGCTACACCTCGGTTTTGCGCATTATCGGTAACGACCAGATCAATATCGTGGCCAATCTGATGTCGATCATCTCAAAGGAGGATGGCGTACAGATGCGGTCCATCTCCATCGATTCTAACGACGGACTGTTTCAGGGCAATATCACCGTGATGCTGGCCAACACTTCGATGCTGGAGCAGCTGATTAAAAAACTGAAAGCGGTGAAAGGGGTGAAATCTGTTTCGAGATTGAATTGAAAAAATCAACAACCGGCGAGCCGGCAGGTGTGATGGGATCTGGTTTCGGTGTCGATCAACTGATCAGTTGGGTCAGTAATGACTGTACATAAGCTCTTTCGTAGTCGTCCGGGCGAACGATCTCGTCGCCGTACTGGAGCAGATCGATGTCGATGATGACCTTCCCCGCATCTTTATCCCGTGGTTGCCGTCCCATGGCAAACTCAATCATTTTCAACTTCTGTATCACCTCATCCAATGGCAGGTCACTGTGAAAAACAGCCAGCACATTCCGGAACGGGAAGGGGTATTTCCCGTCGCTTGCCGTGGTTATGATCGATTGGGTAAAAACAACGTCGGGGAAATAGTATGCAAGCATTCTTCTAGCCCTGTCAATGTTTTGTTTCGAGTAGATATTTGAACCTAAACTGACCAAGATTTTAACCATAGCAGATTTAAATTTTAAAAAAGCAAATATAATCGTTTTTTTTAAATATGACAATGAGGTTGTGAAAAACAACTATCTTTGTATAAACAAACCCCTTGAATGATGAAAACTATCAAGCAGATTTTCATTCTCTCTTTACTTCTGATTTTCACAAACCTTTATGGGCAGCAATCAAAACCCTTGATCTATAAAATCAATATTCAGGAAAATATTGGAAGCAATACCTGGGTTTACCTGCAGAACGGTCTGCACCAGGCCAAAAACCGAAACGCGACTTGCATTCTCCTTCACATGAATACCTACGGCGGTTCGGTAGTGGAGGCCGACTCTATGCGAACCGCCATTCTGAATTGCCAGCTTCCCGTCTATGTCTTTATCGACAACAATGCCGCCTCTGCCGGGGCACTTATCTCCATTGCATGCGACAGCATATTCATGCGACAGTCGGCCTCGATCGGAGCGGCAACTGTGGTCAGCGGACAGGATGGATCCAAGGCTCCCGACAAGTACCAGTCCTATATGCGAGGCATGATGCGAGCTACTGCGGAAAGCCACGGAAAGGAGAGGCTTGTCCAAGAGGGGGATACCCTGGAGAAGTGGAGACGTGATCCGAAAGTTGCCGAAGCGATGGTGGACGAACGGATTGTGATACCCGGATTTGCCGACTCCACCCAGATCCTCACATTAACGGCAAGTCAAGCCATCGAGTTGGGTTACTGCGACGGGATTGCCGAGAATATCAACCAGATCGCCGTTCAGTATCTGGGATATAGCGATTACAACATTGAAACCTACAATCCGACACTTTACGACAAGATAAAGGGGGTATTGATGAACGGGGTGCTGCAGGCGATATTGATCATGCTGATTATCGGCGGCATCTACTTCGAACTGCAGACGCCGGGAATCGGTTTTCCCACAGCGATTGCCCTGACTGCCGCCATCCTCTACTTCACGCCACTCTACCTTACCGGCTACGCACAAAACTGGGAGGTGCTGCTCTTCGTGCTGGGCTTGATCCTGATCGTCTTCGAGCTCTTTGTGATCCCCGGATTCGGGGTGACCGGCATTGCGGGAATCATTCTCGTTTTTGCCGCATTGATCCTTGCCCTGGTGGGCAACATCCGTTTCGACTTCAGCGCTCTTTCGCTCCGGCAGTTGTTCCGGGCCATGATGATTGTCACCGCAGGGGTAGGCATGGGGCTGGCAATGATCGTCTACCTGTCGAGCCGTATCGGCAAGCCGGGCATTTTCAGGCGGGTGGCGCTGGTTTCCGATCAGGAGGGATTTGTCTCCGTACCGCTGGAACCACTTACGCTGGTGGGTCAGTCGGGAGTTGCCTCTACCGTGCTTCGCCCTTCCGGAAAAGTACAGATCGGGGATCAGTTTTACGATGCGGTATCGCTGAAAGGATTTATCGAAAAGGGGGAGGAGGTTATCGTGAAGCGGTATGAAAATTTCCAACTTTACGTAACGAAGCGGGAGCACTCATAATTGCCCGTACTCCGGGATCTCCTGCAGGTAGTCGAACGACATCGTTTCGTAGTCCATCCTGCAGCAGTAGTGTGTCAATCCGTTCGATACGATCAGGTATCTCACCTTCAATACGATATTGTACCTTGCCACCTGGTCGAAAACCTGCTGGCTGATAGCCACGTCGGGTTGCTTGAACTCACAGATGACCAACGGCTGGAGGGTATTGTCATATACGACGGTATCACAGCGCCGGGTGAGCGAGTTCAACCTGATCATCGTCTCATTTGCCATCAATGAAGCCGGATACCCCTTCTCCGAGATCAGGTAATTGACAAAGTGTTGCCGTACCCACTCTTCCGGTGTAAGGGCTACATACTTCCTGCGTAACGGGTCAAAGATCTCCAGGCCTGCCGGCTTTTTTTGGATTTTCACATCATAAGATGGCAAATTTAATGCATACATATATTATCTTTGTTCATTGGGAAAGCGAACTGACAAAAGTAAATCAATTATGAGAACCAAGCAAGAGATTGTTGAAAATTGGCTTCCGCGTTATACCAAACGTTCGTTGGAAGATTTTACCAAGTTTATTCTGCTGACCAATTTTCAGAAGTATGTCGAAATATTTGCCAGCCATTTCAATGTACCCATCCTGGGACTGGATGCCAATATGCCCAATGCATCGTCCGATGGCGTTACCATCATCAATTTTGGAATGGGGAGTGCAAATGCCGCTACCATCATGGATTTACTGAGTGCAATCTCCCCGACGGCCGTCCTCTTTCTGGGAAAATGCGGCGGCATAAAGGCCCAAAATGAACTTGGCGATTATATCCTGCCCATCGCGGCCATTCGTGGTGAAGGTACCTCCAACGACTATCTTCCGCCGGAAGTGCCGTCGCTGCCGGCCTTCAGCCTGATGCGCGCCGTCTCCTCCAACATCCGCGATTTCGGTCGCGATTACTGGACCGGTACGGTTTACACTACCAACCGCCGTGTCTGGGAGTATGACGACGAGTTCAAGAATTACCTGAGAAAGCTGCGGGTCATGGCGGTTGACATGGAAACGGCAACCCTATTCACCTGCGGTTTTGCCAACCATATCCCCACAGGTGCCCTGCTGCTGGTCTCCGATCAGCCCATGATCTCATCGGGAGTGAAGACCGACAAGAGCGACAGTTTCATTACCGAAAATTTCGTGGAAGAACATGTGAAGATCGGTATCAAGTCGCTCACAACACTTATTAACAGAGGGTCGACCGTGAAGCATCTCCGGTTTGACTGGTAGCTGGGAAGTGGTGGAAGAACCGATTCCTCTGTAGTAAAAAAATCTGGAAATGAGTAACGTGACCTTTGATTCGCTAAGAAAAGATATCTCCAACCGCAAATTTGCTCCCGTTTACCTGTTGATGGGCGAGGAGGCCTATTTTATCGACCAGCTGACGGAGCTGTTGCTGGATAAAGTATTGACCGAGACGGAGAAGGATTTTAACCTGCTCACTTTTTACGGTGTCGATTCCGATGTGAATACGATCGTCTCTGCCGCCCGACGTTTTCCGATGATGTCGGAATATCAGCTTGTCGTTGTAAAGGAGGCGCAGGAACTCAGCAAGTTTGAACTGCTGGAGGCCTATGTCAAGCATCCGTTGAAGAGCACCATACTGGTTATCAACTACAAGCATGGAACAGTGGACCGGCGAAAGGCGGTGATCAAGCAGATCGAGAAGAACGGAGGGGTGGTGTTCGAGTCGAAAAAACTTTATGAAAACCAGATTCCAGCCTTTATCAAAAGCTACTTTTCAGGAAAAAAGATCCAGATCGATGAGAAGTCGGCGCAGATGATCACCGATCATGTGGGTAACGACATCAGCAATCTGGTTCAACAACTTCAAAAATTGGAGGTCTCGCTTCCGCAGGGGTCCGGCAGGATCACCTCGGAGCTGATAGAGACAAATGTTGGGATCAGCAAGGATTACAACAATTTCGAACTACTTAAAGCAATAGCTGAGAAAGATGTTGTAAAAGCCAGTAAAATAACAGATTACTTCGATAAGAATCCCAAGGAGAACCCCACGGTCGTAACCTTGTCGGTTCTCTTCAACTATTTCAGTAACTTGCTGGAGTGCTTCTGGTTGCCGCAGAAAAATGAACAGGAGGTGATGAGGGCGCTCAATTTGAGATCATCCTTTTTCGCCCGCGATTACATGTCTGGTCTACGGAATTACAATGCCGTCAAAGTAATGGAAATCATCACATGCCTGCGTATCTATGACGGAAAATCGAAAGGAATCGACAACGCCTCCGCCACACCGGGCGAGTTGCTCAAGGAGCTGGTCTACAAAATCATGCACTAATCCTTTGCCGTCAACCACTTGATAATAGCCTCGCTTTTGGGGCTCTCCTTGGGCATCACCACATCCACCAGGTTTCCATTCTCATCAATCAGGTATTTCTGGAAGTTCCAGGTGACCTCCTGATCGATCTTCCCGTTTTCAGACTTTTTGGTGAGCCATCTGTAGATCGGGGCCTGATCCTTGCCAGCCACGCTGATCTTCTCCATCATCGGAAATGTGACGCCGTAATTCTGGGTACAAAACTCCTTTATCTCGCTGTTGCTGCCCGGTTCCTGCCCCTTGAAATTGTTTGCCGGAAATCCGATGATGACCAATCCCCGGTCCTTGTACTCGTCGTACAACTCCTGAAGCAATTCGTACTGTGGCGTGAGTCCGCATTTTGAAGCAACGTTTACGATCATCACCTTTTTCCCTTTAAACTGGGAGAGGTTGCACCTCTTTCCGTCAATATCGGTAACGGTAAAATCGTAAAGGTTCTTCTGCTTGCTCTGTGCGGTGGCAAACAGGACAACCGCTGCGAGCATTATTATTGAAACTAATCCTCTCTTCATTTATTTCGTTTTACTGTTTCACATTTTTCGTTTTACTGTTTCACAAATTAAATCATTTTTCTCTGTTAATCTCATTTTTAGCCGGAAATTTTTTTCCGGGCACTTTTTTTAACATTGATTTTTTGGATTAATTCACTATCATTCAATAAATAATTCATTTTTTTAATGCGCAGGAAGCGGATATTTATCCAGTTCCCGTCCCACAGGCAAGTTTTATTCGCTGCTCGCGCTGTTTAACACTCCCGTTTGAGCCACCGATACCCGTCTCTTCGTCTTATCTTCCCGTTTATCGTAGCACCATATCATCTGGCCAGACTCTTCAGAAGCGAGACGCTTCCATCGGGTGTAACATCCCATAGAAATATATAAATGTTGAAAAAATTCTCCCAATTGTGTCTCAAAGTCGATTAACAATTGTAACATACTGAAGGAATAGGTGGATTGATATTAATGTTAACAACAATATATTTTGAAGGGGAGTGCATCTATATACATCTGTTAATAATCGGATTTAACACTTTTACTCCTTAATTATTTTATAACTTATGTGTCTATATATCATGCATATATATTGAATATCTCAACTATTTAATCAGCTTTGCAGGTTGCCGGAGTCAGATAAGTGGCTTTTTTTGTTAAAATAGTGGATTGCCAATAATTTAAATAGATATATATCAGTTATATAGCTACTAAATAAGAAGTAAATATCTATATTTTAATTCGCGATTTAAGCTGGTGATACAGATGTTGGCAATCATTACGTGAACAATTGTTGACAGTGCAATTTACTTTTGTGGTTTACAAAGATATATTGAATTTGTTTCTGATTGTGAATAATGTTTTATACATTTGTATCATCTTTGAATACCCGTTTTTATTCATTTTATGATCTCCTTCCATCATGAGAGAACGTATCAGACAGATAATGGAGAATGAGAATCTGACACCGGCCAAATTTGCCGATAAGTTACAGATTAACAGGGCCAATATTTCTCACATATTGAACGGGAGAAATAACCCCAGCCTGGATGTGGTGGCCAGGATATTGTCGGAAATGCCATACATCAACAGTGAATGGCTGATTAATGGCACCGGGGAGATGTATAAAAGGGGATTCGATGTGAACTCCATCCCGTTAGAGCACGATTTATTCCACCAGAGTCCCGCTCCATCACACCAGGAGGAGCTGCGTGTTGAAAAAAAGGAAGCATCCGAAGTTATTGAAGCGGAAAAACGGACTCAACCAGTTGAAACAAAGAGTGTTGTTGTGAATGAAAATCGTGAAAAAAAAATCAGTCAAATAATCATCTATTATAACGACAACACCTTCGAGACTTTCCTGCCCCAGTCGGCTAAATAGATCTGCCTTTTCGCAATTTCTAACCGGTGAATTTGTATCTTTGATTTTAGCGGTATCACCCCTAAACGTAGGTCAATGCATACAACCCTTGAAAGAAGAGGCAACAGCGCTGCTGCAGGCCGGAAGATCGATAGAGGCAGAAAAGGCATAGAGCCCTCTCGGACCCCGGGAGCTCCGCTGCGTACCATTGATGCGGTTGCGCTAATTATAGGCATTGTGGTAGGAGCAGGAATTTTCAGGACACCCTCGGTTGTTGCGGCAAACGTATCAGGCGAATTCTGGTTACTATGCCTGTGGGGCTTTGGAGGTATCGTTTCTCTGACCGGTGCACTCTGTTATGCGGAACTGTGCACGGCTTTTCCAAGCAGAGGAGGCGAATATTATTTTTTAAAAACTGCCTTCGGCAGAGGATTCTCCTTTTTGTATGCCTGGTCCCGCATTACGGTTATCCAGACCGGTTCCATTGCAATGCTGGCCTATATTGCGGGCGACTATATGGCACGACTCTTTCCGATCGGCGATTTTTCGGCAGCAATTTACGCGACAGCTGTTGTGGTGATACTTACGTTGGTCAATGTATCAGGCATTCACCTGGGGACAGCCCTCCAGAAACTTCTTACTGCACTGCAGTTTACCGGAATTGCAATCATAATTTCAGTGGGACTTTCTCTACCGTCCGCTTCACTCCCTATCTCCATTCCGGCCGCGGAATCAACACCTGAATTTTCATCGATCGGTCTGGCACTGCTCTTCGTGTTGCTCTCTTTTGGAGGGTGGAATGAGGCTGCCAATATCTCATCCGAGTTGAAGTCGGGCAGCAAAAGCATTGTAAAGGTCCTGGTATCCGCCATTCTTTTCATCACTCTGCTTTATCTCATGATCAATATGGTATTTCTGAAGGTGCTGGGACTGAAAGTCATGGCTGCTTCGGATGCCGTCGGAGTTGAGATGATGAAGGTCACCCTCGGCGATAAAGGTGTCATATTGATAGGAATGTTGGTGACCTTGTCGGCGCTGACATCTCTCAATACGACAATTTTTACCGGATCGAGATCCAGTTATGCGCTGGGGAGGGACTACAACCAGCTTGCCTTTTTAGGAGAATGGAGCGGTAAAAGATCCGCACCGGTGAACGCCCTCTATCTGCAAGGGACAGTTGCGGTGTTGCTCATACTCTTCGGGGCATTCACTCGAAGCGGATTTGAAGCGATGGTCGATTTTACGGCGCCGGTATTCTGGTTTTTCTTTATGTCAATCGGGTTGGCCCTGATTGTATTGAGACATAAGCGGCCCGATAATTCGAGACCATTCAGCGTTCCGCTCTATCCGGTAACCCCGCTGCTCTTCATCATAGTTTGCGGTTATTTATTCTACTCCAGCCTTTCCTACACCGGCAACGGGGCATTACTGGGTGTAGCACTTCTGCTTGCCGGACTCCTCTTTTATTTGACCTGCAGCCGAAAATGAAATGAGAGAACGTGTAGCGGCAGATGGCAAAAATTGAAAAATATAGTGTAAATTTGTACCCGATAAAGTTTTCATGATGAAAGTACTCGATTTCATAGTCCGCTCAAACGAATCGCTCAACTACCAGAACAACCTGATCAAGGTTGCCCCGATCGACAACGAACCGCTGCCTGAAATGCTTCCAGGGCAGTTTGTACAGGTGCTGGTGGACAATTCCAACGCCATATTTCTCCGTAGACCCATATCTATCAACTTCGTAGCGAGGGAGAGGAATGAGATCTGGCTGCTGGTACAGCGTGTGGGTGAAGGGACCCGAAAAATATGCGAGTCAGCCGTCGGCCAGAAACTCAATCTGGTCTTCCCGCTCGGCAACTCCTTTACAATTCCCCAGCGTGCGGGCAGCTATCTGCTTGTGGGTGGAGGTGTGGGTACGGCCCCCCTGCTTTTTCTGGGTAAAAAGCTGAGTGAAAAAGGGTTTATCCCTCAATTTCTGCTGGGTGGCCGTACCGGCAGAGATATTCTTCAACTCAGCGAATTTGAGGCGTTGGGGAGCGTCAGCTGCACCACCGAAGATGGATCATTGGGGGAAAAAGGGTATGTGACCGACCACTCCATCTTGCGTGAGAACAGATTTGATTTCATCTATACGTGCGGACCCAAGCCGATGATGGTGGAAGTAGCCCGCTATGCAAATGCAACCGGGAGCGGCTGTGAAGTATCGCTCGAAAACCTTATGGCATGCGGTTTTGGGGCCTGCCTCTGCTGCGTAGAAAAGACAACCCGGGGAAACCGTTGTGCCTGTACCGATGGTCCCGTCTTTAACATCAATGAACTCACATGGATAGATTAAGTGTAAAGATAGGTAATCTGAAGTTGCAAAACCCCGTGACCACGGCATCCGGTACTTTCGGTTACGGAGTGGAATATGCCGATTTTGTCGATCTGGACCGGCTGGGAGCAATTTTTGTGAAGGGGACCACGGTGGAGCCCAGAGAGGGGAACGATTACCCGAGGATGGCCGAAACCCCCTCCGGGATGCTCAACTCCGTCGGACTGCAAAACAGGGGGGTGGACTACTTTGTCGGGCAGATCTATCCCGGAATCAAGGACTACAATACCCATATCGTCGTCAACGTATCGGGTTCCACCCTCGAAGATTACGTGCAATGTGCCCAAAAATTGGTCGACCTGGAGAAGGTTCCCGCCATCGAACTGAACATCTCCTGCCCCAATGTAAAAGAGGGCGGAATGGCTTTCGGTACCTCCTGCCGGTCGGCCGCAGCGGTGACCAGGGCAGTGCGGGATGTCTATCCCAAAACGTTGATCGTGAAACTGTCGCCCAACGTCACCGATATTGCCGAGATTGCCCGAGCGGTTGAAGATGAAGGAGCCGACTCGGTCTCGCTGGTAAACACCTTCCTGGGAATGGCCATCGATGCAGAGAGAAGAAGACCCCGGCTCTCCACGGTGACCGGGGGATTGTCGGGTCCATGCATCAAGCCGATCGCACTGCGCATGGTATGGCAGGTCTACAATGCCGTAAAGATCCCGGTTATCGGAATGGGAGGAATCTCAAGCGCTACCGATGCCATTGAATTTATGCTGGCGGGCTCTACAGCCATACAGATCGGCACCTATAACTTTATCGACCCCGCAATTTCGATGAAGGTGATCGATGGTATTGAGGACTATCTCAAGAGGCATAAGCTGAATTCAGTCAGCGAAATAATAGGCAAACTTGAAATTTAATATTTTTTTGCTCCCGTTTGCGTGACAAAATTATCAAAATGGATATTTGCTTGGAAAATATTTTACAAATTGAATATTTGATGTATCTTTGTGGAATATTACAACAATGAACCATACAAAATGTCAAATCTGATCATTCCAAAAGGATACAAACCCCTGTTAAACCTTAGACAGACGGAGCTGGGAATCAAGAAAATCAAGGATTTTTTCCAACTGAATCTGGCATCGGAGCTTCGATTGCGCCGTGTTACTGCACCGCTTTTCGTGGCAAAAGGTACCGGTATCAACGACGATCTGAACGGGGTGGAGCGCCCGGTCAGTTTCCCCATCAAGGATATGAACGATACCGTTGCCGAGATTGTCCACTCTCTGGCCAAATGGAAACGGATGACCCTGGCCGATTATGGAATTGAAAAGGGATACGGTATCTATACCGATATGAATGCCATCCGGGCTGACGAAGAGCTCGACAATCTCCATTCATTATATGTCGACCAGTGGGATTGGGAGTTGGTTATCGACGAGAGCGAGCGGCGGGTCTCTTTCCTGAAGGATATTGTGAGACGAATCTACAGCGCCATGCTCCGGACCGAATATCTGGTGCATGAAGCCTTTCCCCGGTTGATACCCGAACTCCCGCGGGAGATCACCTTTATCTCGTCCGAAGAGCTGTTGCAGCGATATCCCGATCTCTCCCCCAAGGAGCGTGAGGATGTCATCACTAAAGCGTGCGGTGCCGTATTCATCATCGGCATTGGCGGGAAGTTGTCCAACGGGGAACCCCACGATGGCAGATCTGCCGATTACGACGACTGGACAACGCTCAACGAGGAGGGTTTTGAGGGATTGAACGGCGATCTGCTAGTCTGGAACTCGGTACTCGGAAGAGCGATGGAACTCTCCTCAATGGGAATCCGTGTAGACCGGGAGGCGTTGCTGAAGCAGTTGAAGATCAAAAATGAGGAGGGAAAACTGGAGCTCTTTTTCCATAAACGGCTGATCAACGGTGAACTGCCACTCTCCATTGGAGGAGGAATCGGGCAGTCACGCCTCTGCATGTACTACCTTCGCAAAGCGCACATTGGGGAGATCCAGGCCAGTATTTGGCCGAAAGAGATGCGGAAGGAGGCGGCCGACAACGACATTTTTCTGATTTAGTCCAGAATTGCTGCTCTATTGTCGCCCGAAATTTCCACTTTCTATCGCTTTTTTTGTATTTTTGTTTATTCAGTAAAACCGACTGCTCCAGCAGTCTATCCCCGAGTGAACCGTTATGAATGTAAAAATTGAAGAGAGCTGGAAACAACGGTTAAGTAACGAGTTTGAAAAACCCTATTTCAAGGCACTGACCGATTTTGTCCGCCAGGAGTATTCCACACGAACAGTCTATCCACCGGCAAAGCTGATTTTCAACGCATTCGACCAATGTCCGTTTGATCAGGTAAAAGTGGTCATTGTAGGTCAGGATCCCTATCACGAACCGGGCCAGGCCAATGGATTGTGTTTCTCGGTCAACGACGGAGTGGATATTCCCCCGTCGCTCGTCAATATCTACAAGGAGATCCGTGATGACCTGGGCAGGCCGGTTCCAACATCGGGTAACCTGGAGAGGTGGAGCAGGCAGGGTGTCCTCCTGCTGAATGCGACGCTCACCGTCAGGGCCCATCAGGCCGGTTCGCATCAGCATAAAGGGTGGGAGGAGTTTACCGATAACGTCATCCATCACCTGGCCACCGAGCGGGAAAATCTGGTTTTTATCCTTTGGGGGGCCTATGCCCAGAAAAAAGGGGCGGCAGTCGATACGAATAGACATCTTGTATTGAAATCTCCACACCCTTCGCCATTGTCTGCTCACCGTGGATTCTTTGGAAACAAGCATTTTAGCAAAGCAAACGCCTATTTGATATCAAAAGGCATTACTCCTATCGAGTGGTAGCTTATGAAACGTGCAGCAACCCTTCCTATACTGATATTATTCGCCTCATTGCCCTTTGTCACCACCTTTTCACAGACGGTCGACTTCAAGGCGGAGGATCGTGAGATTTTCGAGCGGTATGCGAAATATATCGCTCCCTACCGGTCGCAAACGCTGGAGATGATATTGCACCATACTGCCGTTTACTTTCTCGGCACGCCTTATGTCGGAGGGACACTGGACAGGAACAATACCGAAAAGGTAGTGATCAACCTGAGGGAGATGGACTGCGTCACTTTTGTGGAGTCGGTAATCGCCCTTGCCCTTACAGCTGCTTCCGATGACCTTTCGTTCGATCAATTTGCTGCAAGGATAGAGCGGATCAGGTACCGGAACGGAATTGCCGGCGGGTATGATTCCCGGTTGCACTATACCTCCGACTGGGTGTACGACAACGTCAGGAAGGGAATCCTGTCGGAATCGGCCAGGCAGTTGGGTGGAATCCGCGAGACGAAACCGATCGATTTCATGACCGCGCACCGGTCCGCCTACCGCGCACTGGAAAAAGATGATGAGATGCTGGGAAAGATCAGGGCGATCGAAGAGTCTATCAATGCCAGGGGTGGGTTCTACTACCTCCCCAAAGGCGAAATCGAGTCAAAAAAGGATGCTATACCGCACATGGCCATGATCGCCTTCACAACCTCCGTAGAGGGTCTCGATACGTCGCATACCGCTTTTGCCTACAAGAGCGAGGGGAGGCTGACCTTTATCCATGCCTCCAGCGCCAGGAAAAAAGTGGTGATCGACGAGACGACGTTGAGCGACTATTGTGAACGGCAGAAGTCGTGCACCGGAATCATGGTGATGCCGGTGCTGGGAGATCATTCCAACGAATGATCGTCACTGTTTTTGGTTTTCTTCTTCTTCTTTTCACCCATAAACCACCGGTCTGCCCTCTTGAACGTGGTGTTGATAAGGATGATCAACAGCGTGGAGATCAGCAGCTCCAGGTACATGCCCAGTCCCGCAAGTGACCCCAGGGCAGCGCTGCACCATATGGTGGCGGCGGTGGTAAGTCCCTGTACATTTATACCCTTGTGAAGGATAACACCGGCTCCCAGAAAACCGATTCCCGTGACGATCTGACCGATTATCCGGGTAGGATCGCCGCCATCTTGGGTTAGAATCACGTTGATCAGCACATAGATAGATGCGCCCATTGCTACCAGGGTATTGGTGCGGAATCCGGCACTCTTGTTGTTGATCTGACGTTCAAGTCCCACTGCGCCACCTGAAGCAACAGCCGCCAGCAGGCGAAAAACAAACTCCAATGTTGACATGATTAAAAAGATCCTATGAGTTGGTTCATGTCGGAGGCAAAGGCACTCATTCTTTGCCACTCATCCGGACTCATTTCCGGAATAACCTCCTTTTCATCTATCTCTACAGGGATTAACCTGTATTTCAGTCTCCCGTCTTCACTAAATTTCCTTACCCAGACCAGCGAATAATCGCAAGAGGCTATCCTGGCCGGGCTATTCTCGTTCTCCTTCACAATCACAATCTCGGCTATTGCCCCGCCGTCGGTATTTGGCCTTTGTTGATTGGAGATAAAGTTGCCGAGTGAATAGTAAACCACGCTTTCGATATTTCCATCCCGGCGGTTGGCGACAATCGGCTGAACCACGTGCGGATGGTTGCCGATAATGATAGAGACTCCATTTCTGACAAGAAAACTGGCCAGGTCACGCTGTTCGCGGCTGGGAGTTGTGCTGTACTCGTTCCCCCAGTGCATGTTGGCAATGACCATATCGGGATAATATAGCCTCGTCAGGCGGAGATCCCGCTTTATCTGCACTGTATCCATACTGTTTACGATATTGGGCGGTGCAACCACAAGCCCGTTGGTGTCGTAGGTATAGTTCAGAAAGGCCATCCGGATACCATTCCTAATGATCATCAGGGGGTAGTTCAACCCCCGGCTCTCCTTCGAACGGAATACTCCGGTATGCTTTATCCCGATCGAGTCTAACACCCTGATGGTACGCTCCAATCCTCTTTGGCCCTTGTCGACTATATGATTGTTGGCCAGAAAAAAGAGATCAAATCCGGCATCTTTCAGTGCAATGGCGAACTGATCGGGCGCGCTGAATAGCGGATATCCCGTATAGGGTTTACCGGCCAACGTGGTCTCGAAGTTGAGACAGGCGATGTCGGCCGACTCGACCCTCTCCTTCAGCAGATAGAAGCAGGAGTCGTAACTGTACCCCTCCGCTGTCCGGGCAGCTTCTATCTGCGGTAGATGCTGCATGGCATCACCGGCAAAGAGCAGCCTTACCTGTTTCTCCTGGGCTTGAGAAAGCGGAAAAATCAGGAACAGAAGCAGGATCATGGCTGTCAAACGGGTGGCCATACAGATATCGGTAATGTTATGCTCTCTCCGGCTGGGGCTGGAGTGTCCGGTCGTAGAGTTCCCTGTTCTTCAGCACCTCCCTGGCTTTCTTCAGTACAGGATCGTCGCGGAGCTCGTACATCAATACCCCCTCCTTATAGTAGTACCGTTGCATGATCTCGGTTTCGATCATCTTCCGGATCTCCTTCCCGAAAAGCTCCAGATCCCGGTCGAGATCGGGTTGCAGCTTCTTCTTCAGAGCGTTGAACTCTTCCGAGGCATTTGAAAAATATCCCTCAAACTCCATGATCTCCTTCAACGATTGCAACGAACGGTTGCTCATCTGGTCGTACTGAAAATCGCGTCCCTTCACATACTGTTTGAACTCTTCGTAGTCGGCATCCGAAAGCTGGAAACTTTCGGGTGCATCCACAGTGGGATGCTTCATTGCCCACTCGGTCACGAAATTGAAGATAATGTTGTCGGCAAGCAGATAGTATCCGATTGTACCGCTCTTTTCCTGCGGAATGACATAATCGGGGATAATGCCGCCGCCGTCACGCACTTCACGCCCGTTTCTGGTCCTGAAAACCTGGGTCAGGCTGTCGGGTACACGCGCCACCGAGCCGTCAGGATTGCGGTGTGAATAGTCGAGTGCTTGAATGCAACGTCCGCTGGGGATATAATATTTCGAAGTGGTGATCTTGATGTTTCCTCCGTACGGCAGGTCACGCGGCGTCTGCACCAGCCCCTTGCCGAAAGAGCGGTTCCCGATGATAACTGCCCGGTCCAGGTCCTGCAGCGATCCGGCAACAATCTCGGAGGCCGAGGCCGAACCTGTATCGATAAGCACCACGATCGGCATAAGCGTGTCGATCGGCTGGTATTGGGTTCGGTACGACCTGTCCCATTGCTTCACCTTTCCCCGGGTGGAGACGATCTCCACACCTTTCTTCACGAAAAGGTTTACAACATTGACAGCTTCATCCAAGATACCACCACCGTTTCCGCGAAGATCGATCACCAGCGATTCGGCACCCCTCCTCTTCAGGTCCAGAACCGTCTCCTTTACCCTGTCGGAACTGCCGTTGGTGAAACCTGAAAAGTGGAGATAGCCAACATTGTCGTTCAATACATCGGCATATGTAATGGGATCGATCTCGATTTTCTCGCGTACCAGCTTCATTTCCCGCGATTTTTTCTCGCCGGGACGGTGAATCCTCAGTTTCAGTGAGGTGCCCGGCATCCCTTTCAGCTTGTCGCTGACCTCCTTCACCGTAGCCTTTCTCATATCCGAACCATCAATCTGAAGGATGGTGTCGCCGGCTTTCAGGCCGGCCCTGTCTGCCGGAAGCCCCTTATAGGGTTCGTTGATCACCACCCGGTTGTCGTTATAGGAGATGATCGCTCCAATACCCCCATATTCGCCTGTTGTCATGAATTGAAGATCTTTGATGTTCTCTTCTGCGTAGTACTCCGTATAGGGATCCATCCGGGCGAGCATGGTCCGTATGGTACTGTTGATCAAGCTATCCACCTTCACGCTGTCTACATAGAACATATCCAGCTCCCTGATAACGGAATTGAAAATGTCGATGCTCTT
The DNA here is from genome assembly GCF_900095795.1 of Petrimonas mucosa. Classification (NCBI taxonomy): domain Bacteria; kingdom Pseudomonadati; phylum Bacteroidota; class Bacteroidia; order Bacteroidales; family Dysgonomonadaceae; genus Petrimonas; species Petrimonas mucosa. The sequence continues at coordinate 2,037,801 of NZ_LT608328.1, read as the reverse complement.
GTTGATATCGAAATACCGTTTGTTCTTGTCGGCTTGCGTAGTCTGCCCCATTGCGGTTGTCGTTACCAGCAGGATCAATATAAGAAAAGGAATTTTTTTCATGTTCTAAGAAAATCCGAAAAATGTTTTTGTCCTTATTTTTCTGTTTAGCTGACAAAGAAACGAATTTTTCAGGAATTTGCGGGACTGTTTTAGTTATATGTTTTTAAAATGGAGCAGGAAGTCGACTTTTTCAACTATCTTTGAGACGTTTTTTTCACAAAGTGATGCCCCGTATGAAGAGTAACTTCCGCCATATTCTCCTTCCCGTTCTAGTCGGTTTCCTGATATTCATAGTAACTTGCCTGCTCCGGTCGGACGATGTTCCCGATCTGCCACAGGTTGTGGCGTGGGACAAAGTTGCCCATTACGGGATGTTCTTCGTCCTGTCGGCCGTCTCCCTGTTCGATTATTACCAGCTGCATGGCGGTCGCCCCAGGATGGGACGCTGGTTATTTTGGGGAGGTGTTCTGCCTGTTATCTACGGCGGGATGATCGAATTGATGCAGAAGTACTTCTTCAGCACCCGGAGTGCCGAGATGGCCGATTTTGTGGCAGATCTCCTGGGTTCGGCCACCGCCGTGCTGATCGCTCTCTTTTTATATCAACGGAGACGAAAACAGGAAAAAAAACTATCTTTGTAGGACGGATCTATCAAATACATCTGACGATATGACAAAGCAGTTACTTTATGTTCTACTGGTCGCAGCGGTATGCTTTTCCTGCAACCGGGCAGAAAAGAAGAGCAGTATTGCCTCTCACAATACCATACAGGAGAGTGACGCGCGTCAATACCTGGTAAAGGTGGGAGACCCTGCTCCCGATTTTGAGATGAGTCTCCCCGACGGCAAGAAGGTGAGGCTCTCCGATTTGCGTGGAAAAGTGGTGATGCTGCAATTTACAGCAAGCTGGTGCGGAGTCTGCCGAAAGGAGATGCCACATATCGAGCGTGATATCTGGCAGAATCACAAGGATAATCCTCAGTTTGCACTCTTTGGCATCGACCGTGAAGAACCGGCAGAGAAGATTCAGGTTCTCCGCGACGCTACGGGCGTTACTTATCCCATCGGTATGGATCCCGACGGGGGAATTTTCGGGCTGTATGCCGAGAAGGATGCCGGCATCACCCGTAATGTTATTATTGATCGGGAGGGTAAGATCGTGATGCTTACCCGGTTGTTTGAAGAAGAGGAATTCGGCCAGATGGTTTCCTTGATCGACAGGATGGTGAATGGCGGGAGTGAAGAGTGATTCTCCCGGTTGTCAACAAACCCCTTAAACCTCAAGAAAATGAAATACGAAGATTTGAAAATCCTGGATCAGCTCCGTGAAAAAGGGAGCATAACCGAAGAGGAGTACCAGCGTGAAAAGGCAAAGATACTGAACGAGAGTCCCTCTTCATCTTTTTCGGGGAGCAAGCCCCTTTTCGGAATGGCGGAAAAGAGCTACCTGATGTTGATGCATCTCTCCCAATTGCTGGGACTGGTGATTCCGTTCGCCGGTTTTGCGGTGCCCGTTCTCCTCTGGATAGCCAACAAGGAGAACAATCCCAACGTGGATCTGCATGGCAAGAACATATTGAATTTCACGATCAGTTACCTCATCTACACTGCGATACTGGCGATTACCATTATCGGTATACCACTGCTCTTCGTTCTGGGTGTGGCTTACCTGATCTTTGTCATTATGGCCTCCGTCAAAGCCAACAATGGCGAATATTGGAGATATCCATTTATTATTCAATTTTTTAAATGATGAGTGAAGGTATTTTGTTGCAATATACTGGTGTTCAACTAAACAGAGAGGAAAATATAATTTTACGCGATGTAGACCTGAAGGTTAACCGGGGAGATTTCCTGTACATTATCGGTAAAGTGGGGTCGGGGAAAAGTACCCTGCTCAAGAGCATGTATGCCGAGATACCGATCGAGAAGGGCGATGCACGTGTCTTCGATTACCGGCTTCAGGACCTGAAGAGAAAAGAGATCCCTTACCTGCGACGGAAGATCGGCATCGTTTTCCAAGATTTTCAGCTCCTGATCGACCGTACGGTTGAGAAGAACCTGGAGTTTGTACTCCGGGCCACCGGCTGGAAAGAGAAGGGAGCCATCAGTAACCGTATCAATGAGGTTCTGGTGCAGGTTGGCATGCAGAACAAGACCTACAAGATGCCTCACGAACTTTCGGGAGGTGAACAGCAGCGCATTGTAATTGCCCGGGCGTTGCTCAACTCGCCCCTGCTTATCCTCGCCGATGAACCTACCGGCAATCTCGATCCGGAGACAGGCAGCCAGATCGTCGATCTGTTACAGCAGATCTCCGCAACAGGTACTGCTGTAATCATGTCTACCCACAACTATTCCATTGTCCAGACCTTCCCGGGGCGTATCATGAAGTGCGAGGAGATGGGGCTGGTCGACTTGAACCACCCTGCCTGACAACGCCATCGGTTTACTGGTTGAGATTGAACTTCAGGCTCATCCCCGCACTGGTGTTGGCCGTGGGATATGCTGATGAAGAGACCAGCGGGAGCTGGATGGTCTTGTCGAAAAATGCACGGAGGGTAACCGACTGGCTCAGTGAATAATCGGCCGAGAGGCGGATGGCGGTACTTTTCAATCCGCTGGTTGCCTGCGTAAACCGATCCTCTATCTTGCGAATCAGTACCTCTGTAATTTTGTGCGACAGATCCGCACGAAGAATCAGATCATTCGAGAACTCCTGTCCACCGTCGCCGTTGAACGGCTGTTCAGTCCGGTAGCGGGAGCTGTTCTTGGGCCGGCGACCGCTCTTCATGGAGTTTGAGCCGAAACCGATAATACGGTTAAAAGCCGGCATCCGGTAACCCAATCCAAAGAGCAGATCGTTCTCACTGCTCTCCACGATCTGGTAGGAGGCGATGTTCAGGTTGAGAGAGCGGGTGCGGTTGATCCGGAAATTGAGCATCATGTTGTTCTCCAGTACTCCCCGAGCCTCGATGAGCGGAGAGAATGACTCGATCAGGTTGACCGCGGAAATATCGTATGGCGATGATGGTACCGGTAGACCGGTCACTATGTCGTGAACGTAACCGAGGTCGGTTCCCTCTTCCAGCGGCACCCATCCGGTGAACGACGTGAATGAGCCAACACGGTACTGCGAAAGGTATTTGTGTGTGAGAATTAGCGATTTGAAGTTTCTCCGGAGTATCGGCAGGAGTTGAGTCACATTCCAGGCAATATCCCAGTTAGGCATGGCCGAGAGACGGTCGGGGAATGGAGTCAGCCCGATCTTCCCGGCATCCCCTCCCGTGTAGGCTGCTAGAAAAGCGGGAATCAGCACATCTACCGAATTGAGGTCGACTCGCCCGGCCGGCATGTACCGCCCATACCGGTCGCGTAACCTCTCCGCCACTACCTCCCGTTTCTCCAGGAACCGGTCGAACGATGCCGACCTGTAGTTGTTTCCGGCTGAATAGTGCTCAAATGCCGAGCCCAAGGTCAACGTGCTGATTGCAAAACTGCCCCCATATGTCTCGGGCATTCCGTCCAGCATATGCTGGAATTCTGTCCGCCGATTATTCTCATAGATGGCATTCAACCCTATCCTCAAGCCCCGAACTGGTTCAAGGATCGCCTCCAGGTTCAGGTTTTCCGTCTGCTGATACAGTGCCGGTGTGATGTTGTTGCTGTTTTTCACGAGCCAACGGTTTCGATCGGCCCTTTTCAGGAAATCTTCACCACCGTCGAATCCGAACGCGAAGCCCAACCCTGGGATCAGTCCCTCTACACTGTTTCCCTGTCCAAAAAAGTCGCCGACAACAGGATCGAAGCCTGGAATATCGTTTCTCGATCTCAATCCGAGATTCAGATTTACACTCCGCAGCATCATCGCTCCTTCCGCCAGGTATCTGCCGAGTGATGTACCGGAAGCCTGACCACCATTTTTCAGGAGTCCTGCCTTGCTGTAGAGCTGCGTTAGATTAAGCCGCCCGTTCAGGGTGAACGACAGGTCGTTCTGCAGGACATTACCGATCTTCTCGTCATGAATAAAGGCACCCCGTTCCCACCGGTAGCGGGAATTGTAAGCCGTGCTCACGCCTATCCACTCCAATGCCGGAATAAGCTGAAGGGGAAGCGTGTAGGTCACCTCTGCGCTCTGTTCATAATTGAGCGGCCTGCCCAGGCTGGTGATGCTCTGAACCACCGAATCCTTCCATATCTCGTAATCGTCACGGTTGAGTTTTTTGTTCACCTGAAGATAGGGCTCTTCAATTTCAGCGATGGTGCCAGAATGGAACGAGCTCTTCAGGTTCCGGGTCATCTCCCAGTTTACCGAGAAATCCCTGTTCCAGATAAAGTATTGACTGAATGTGATATATGCTCCCTTCGGCAAAGGGATAGCCGACAGTGAGCCGCTCAGATCACGCAACTGCGTCTCCTGGTAGTTACGTATCAGTCGGCTGCCGATCCGGATCGAATTTGGAAGATAATTGAGCTGGAGCTGCTTGGAAAGTTCAAGCGGTCTCACATTGGGCGTGTATCTGTATTCTGCCTGCAACCGCTGCGAGATGGTGTTGTTGTACTCGGTATCGGGACTCCGGAAGTGACTCTTGCCATAACCGTAACTGAGACTGAAATTTGCAGGATCATACGGCATCGGGTTGCGGCTTCTTATGTTCATCTTCACGTTATTCAGGCTCAAACTGCGGCTCGTGGTCCGCGTGACGGAGAGGTTGATGATCGAATCCGGTCCCGACAGCAGGATATCGGTGTTGAACGGATCATATTTTGGGGTGACCGTCTGGCTGGAATAGGCATAATGGAGGGGGGCCGACAGCTTGACCGGCTCTGGCAGGAACCTTCCCAGCTCCATGTTCATGGTGACACTCACCAGCGAGTAGTCGTCATTCCTGCGCTCCAGCAGACTCTGGTTGAGTGCCCCGAAACCTGCCGTCTCCATCCTTCCGGAGACCGTCACCGAGCCGATATCCGACAGGGCCAGGCTCACATTTCCCTGTGCAGCCCAACCGCCGTTTTCATCGAACTCACTCAACCGCAGTTCGTTTACCCACACCTCGATCGACTCGGTGGTGGTTGTCCTGTTCCTGATACCGATCATCATCACCTTCACTTCGGCAAGCGACGGATTTCCAACAACACCCACCCTGTTGCCGGGACGCTCCGGATCAGGTCCATAATATGGAACCCGGTACAATGCACCGCCGTCATCCCTTCTCTCCTCATTGCGTCTCATTTTCAGGCTCGTCAGCAGTTCAAGCGGAAAATCGAACCGGTTCGCGGGGTCCCAGACCCTCTCCTGATGTTCGGGAATATTGGTGTTATAATGTCCGGCGGGTGTCAATTTGAGCGGAATCTCATATTCATAGTAGTTGTCACGGTAGTCTGATCCGATACGCAAGAAGATGCTCATCTCGTCATCCTGCAGGCCGGGAGTGCCGTTCACCGTCTCCTCGGCGTGCACGAAGAGCTGAAGCCGTTTATAGCGTCGCAGGTCGTACATCACATTCTTGTAGATGGCCCGTGCATCACCCGGCTCCAGGTCACTCACTTTCAGCGAGATGGACTGCTCGTTCTGTTGTCGGAGCTGTGGCTGGGCCGGGTCGATGATCCGTGTCACCCCCGGCGGAAGAACATAGTTCACCGGAGTACGGTCGCCATTCTCCTCGATGCTCACTGTAGAGATCTCCAACTCTCCAGATCCCGGGAGATTGCCATCCGTCTGCAGGCTCTGGCCATATGCCCTCCATTCACTGCGCACCAGTTCCAATGTGGCAAAGCGAAGGAATATCGGCTGCCCGAAACCGGTCAGAAAGATCCGCATGAAGCGGATATTGTTGAATCCCTGGATGTTGCCTATGCGCGACTGGTATTCGCGGAGCGGAATCTTGAACTGGTACCAGTTCACCGTCTCCCTCTTCCCGTTACGCAATTGAACGGTCGCCTCGCGTTTGTCGACAATATAGTTGCTCCCAACGGTCATCATTCCGGGCCGGAGCTCTACCTTATACTGGTAATACGACTCATTCTCGTTCAGCGTATTGTCGTTGTCGATATCCTCCACGTCGGGCGTTGTGCGCGACGCGGTTGAGTAAGGCTGCGACTCATCGGGTGCAAGGGAGTTTCCCTCGGTACCGTTATAGTATTTGTAGCGGTCCAGGATGCCCACTCCGGCACGGTCCAGCTCTTCTCCCCGGTAATGTCTGAAATTGTCGCCCGAGGGATCATTCAACGGTGAATGTCTATCCCTGGCCATCTGCTGCAAGGTCTCATCCGAAAGTTTCGGGATGATCCCGTTCAGGTAGTTGACATAGGCAGGAAAACTTTTCTCCTGCTCCGTGCTCAGCCCGTTCAGTCCCACATCCTGCAGGCGGCGCGACTCGTTCCCGTTTGAGTTGTCGAACGCGTAGACGGTGGACTGGCGCAACGGATATCTACCCCATACGCTGGTGCCGACCGCAGTTGTATCGCCGTTCACCGGCAGGCCGTTTTCGAAGAACTTTCTACCATCTTTCAACACATCTTCCGAAATTTCGCCCAGGTTGATATAGAGGTCGCCACCCTGCAGGGCTCCCGCTTTATCATTTACAAACGGATCCATCAGCCAGAACTCGACATATTCGATGTTTGCAGCTTCGAAATCTCGAACCTCCATCTTTCGGGTGATTCCTCCCCACCGCTTTTCCGGATGGAGCAACTTTCCGTTTGAATCAACCTCGGTGTCGAGATTGTAGGGACCCCGTTCATTGGGATAGAAAGAGATATTGAGCACCGGGAGTGTGGGTGGTTCACCATAAATGATCTCTTTGTCGGGGAAGATCTCCCGCTCATATATCTCGCGCACCAGATGATTCGACAGCTGCTCCTTGTCATTTTTGATATGCGAGGGTGTGAGCGAAGAGTTGCGGTGTGTAAACATCCCGTCGATATGGAACCAGGCCATGTGTGCCCGGTTTTTCCCGTAATCGATATTGTTGGTCAGTGCCGCCTCGGGAAAGAGAGCGGTGGAGGTGTCGTTAAACGGTGTTGACGCCAGCGACCAGCCGTATGGGGAGCGGAGGTCGATTCTCGATGTGGAGGTTTCAAAATCGTCCAGGTAGGAGTAACCACCCGTATACCTGTTCCTGTAGTGTCCGGGAATCATCTGGGCGAACTCCAGGTTGCCCGTCAGTTGCGATGGTGCGGTAGCCTCTACAAACGGCAGCATGTCGAGCAACCGGGTAAAGGCATGCGACTCCTTCCGGAATGAGCTGTTCAGACCCCATAGGGTATTTTTGACCGCTTCATCGCCAAAGATGGTCTTGACAATCAGCGGCTTCTCGTAATAGTGCATCAGGGTGGCGCCAACGGTCAGATTCTTCGAGAAATCATATGACAGCTCCATCCCCATCATCGTTTTGCGCTGCATGCTGAATGTCGACCGATCCTCGAGTGTTACCGAGAGCGGCGTACCCGCATCCAGGATCGCCTGATTGAGAATGGTCACCGTCCCGGAGAGATAATCTACCGTATAGTCGACTCCCTCGTTCAAGGTAACGCCGTTGGCCGTTATCCTGACGGAACCGCGTGCCACATTGGTGGCATTCAGGTTGATCTCGGCATTCGAACTGCTCCGGTATCGGCCCGAGATCCTGAACTTGTTTTTTTCCGCAAACTGCCGGGCAACCGTCAGAGTGGAGTCGTAAAGTTGCTGGAAGAGGTATCTCTCCGCAACGGCATCGTCACCGATCTCTTTCCGGAGGTGCGAACCGAACGGCTCCAGTACTGGAAAGATGATCCGTCCATTATCGGTAGAGACGGTGTAGCCCTCCACAAAATCGAATGCTCCGTCGGGGTAGGGATCGTTTTTCATGTTCAGGTTGTCGAGATTCATCACCTTCAGCAACAACCTGTCGCGGATATTGCCTTCGGGAATGTAATCGAGATAGATACCGGTAGTATCGCTCAGATAGCTGATATTGAGCGCAAACTGCTCTTTCTGGATATTGTAGGCGCCATATCCCAACGAGTAGATGTTTTTCATCATCAGGTCCCAAGTATAGGATTGCGGCGATAGGGATACCGGTTTTAACAGCTTGAGAAACAGCGCCCCGTCGGGATAGGCGGCCGTTCCGTTGTTTTCGCGACCTACATCTCCGGAGAATTCTCCCACCTGGTAGACCTTGCCGTTATACCTGTATTCGTAGGCAACGGCCAGCACCTCGTCAGCCTGCAACGGCGTCCGCAGGGAGATATAGCCCAGTTGCGGCTGTAACCTATATTCGGAGGGAGAAAGCAACCTTGCACTCTCTATCTTCTCATAATCGCGTCCGATGGCCACGGAGGGGGGAAGGACCGATGCGACCCGGCTGATATCGCGTGCCGCTGCATAGGTCGACACCAGCTGACGGTACATCGTATTGGCCTCGTTGTGCGGTATAGCCTCACTGCCCGACGGTGACCAGAGGGGGTTATGGATGGCGTTCCGCTCCGCCAGGTCGGCAAATGCCACTACGTTGCGCACCTGATCATAGTTACCCCGCTTGTTGGTTATCCAAACCTCGATCCGGGTGATCGCAACCGGCGACTCGATATATGGCAACTTTGCCAGCGCCTTGTCGTAGTTCTCCCTGAAATAGTGTCCCAGCAGGAAATGGCGGTTTTCATCATACTGATCTGCAGTTAACTCGAATGGAGTGGTCTGGGTTGCCCCGCGCGAGTTGACGGAGCGGGACTCCGATTTCTGTTGCGACAAGACGGTGCTGACACGCAACTTGCCGAACTGCAGGTCAGATTTGATACCGAAAAGCGATGTACCGCCATTGATGAGCGAGTTTCTGGAGCTCATGCTCACGTTTCCCGCCTCGATATTCCTGATGATCTCATCCTCGTCACCCTGATAGGCCAGCTTGATCTGCCGGCTGTCAAAATCGAAAACACCCTCGGTATCGTAGCTGAGTCCGAAATTGATTTTGGTGCCGACACGGGCATTTACGTCAAGCTGGATCTTCGGGTCGAGATCGAGCCTGTTCCGCTTCCTGGAGCGTTCGGGCAGGGTGGGGTTGTCGATCCGGTTGCTTACTATGCCACTGCTAAGTTCAATCGATCCGTTGGTGGTGATCCGCACTCCGCCCGGACCGAAAATATCCTCTATCGGTGAATTGCCTTTGCGCCTGTCGAGCAACTGCAACGGCTCCCTTTTCGCAGGCCGGTCCTCTCTCCTTGATCTGTTCTTCTCCTTGAAGTATTTGCTATTCAGTTCATTGAACGAATATCTCATATACTCATCGGACGTCATGACCAACGGAGTACCGATTATCTTGTCGCCGACGATGTTTCGGATGATGTAGCGGTTGATCCTGTAATCGTAAATCACTTCGGTCTTCATATTCGATGGAGCCCGGAGTAACGTGTTCCACAAAGGGGAACTTGCGCCTGTCGTATCTTGCCGCTGTGCAGGAAGGGTGATTGTCCCGCCGACCAAAAGCAGGAGGATGAAGGCAAGTTTATGTATGGCCGTGCTTTTCAATGAACCACCTCATGTTACATCCGTTTCAGCGCCTCCTTGATGATAGCCTCTACCGATAGCGACGGGGACTCCTTGGCTATCCTTGACACCGCCTTTTCAGAAGCCTGTTTGGCAAATCCCAGCATCACCAGTGCGGAAACAGCCTCCTGGGCTGCTTCAGATGAGCTTGGGGTCGCCGGAACTTTTACGGTTGCACCCTCCTCGGTGAACTTGATCTTGTCTTTTAGATCGATAATGATCCGTTGTGCCGTCTTTGCGCCGATACCTTTTACCGACTGAAGAATGGCAATATTCTCGGAGGCGATGGCAGCCTCCAGTTCACGGGAAGTGAGTGACGAGAGTATCATCCTCCCTGTGCCGGGCCCCACACCCGATACGCTGATAAGATGCAAAAAGATCTCCCGCTCATGCTTGTCGGCAAAACCGAAGAGCTGATGAGCATCTTCACGTATCGATTCAACGATGTAGAGACGGGTCGTCGCCTGTCCGTTGAGTGCGGAGTAGGTGTTGAGTGAAATGTTTGCCTGGTAACCGATCCCGTTGCACTCGACCGTAACCGATGTGGGCGTCAGTTCAGTGATCTCTCCCTTGATGTAGTCAATCATAAACTTGAAAAATAACTGTACTCGATTCAATAAATATAACGGAAGGATTCTCCAAAAAGTATATTTTACCCCAACATTTTCATCATCTGCACAATGGCCATGTTGGTCGTCCGGTTGATGTTCTCTTCGCGGGATAAGCCGAACTGGTACCTCTGCGTCATCTGTCTGTCGTGCAACCGGGTGGAGATCCATACGGTTCCTACCGGATTCAACGCTGTTCCGCCATCGGGACCGGCAACGCCGGAAACGGCGATGGAGCAGTCGCTCTCCATTTTCGCCGCCACCTGCAGCGCCATCTCCTCCACCACCTCCCGGCTGACGGCTCCGAACGACTCGATCGCGCTGCGCGACACATCCAGCATGGAGATCTTGATCCGGTTATCGTACGAAACAACCGAACCCTTATAATATTCCGATGCCCCCGGCACCAGCGTTATGCGGTGAGCAATGTAGCCTCCGGTGCAGCTCTCGGCGGTTGAGATGGTCAGTTTTCTGCCTCTCAAGGCCTTTCCCAATAACAGCTCCACCGGTTCGTCGCTCTCGGCAACCAGCCGCTCCTGCAACTCCCTCTTGAGCTGTTCTGTCTGGAGCTGCATCTCCGGTAGCCGGCTCAGGCCACGGACCGAAAGCCGCAATCTGATCAACCCATTTGCAGGGAGATAGGCCAGTGAAAAATCCTCGGGAAGCTGCCTTTCAAACTTCTCCAACTGAAGGGCGAGCGACGATTCGGTGATTCCAGATACCAGGAAGTGCGATTTCAGGTACTCATCCTGCAGGAACCGGCTCTTCAAACGCGGTATGATCTCCTCCCTCATCGCCGATTTCATTTCGAACGGAACCCCCGGCATCGAGACCAGAAGCTGATTCTCCCGTTCGAACCAGAGCAGGGGGGCGGTTCCGACCCGGTTCTGGATTACTGTGCACCCTTGCGGCACATATGCTTGATTCCTTGTAGGTTCATTCAGCGTGAAGTTCCGTTTTGTAAAGAGCCGTTCGATCTGTTGAAGCACCTCCTGGTCAAAGGTCAGGCCGGTATGAAAATAATTGCAGAGTGCCCTCTTGGTGACATCGTCGCGGGTGGGGCCCACTCCGCCCGTCATCAGCACGATATCGGCACGTGAAAATGCGAAATCGATCCCTTTCGCAATATCTTCCTCGTTGTCGCCTACAGTTATAATGTTCACGATTTCAAATCCCTCACGGGTAAGTTCAGCCACCATCCATATCGAATTGGTATCTCTAATTTCTCCGATCAGGATCTCGTCTCCCACCGTTATGATCGCTATTTTCATTGTTAAAACCGATTTTTTACAAAATTAAGCGTTTGGAACCGATTTTTCCGAAATTATTTTCATTTAATTTTTCTTTTTCAATCAATTGTTATATCTTTGCAGTCCAAAAATCCGAAGCAACAAAAACAAATCATATCACAATGAAAAAAGAAATTCATCCCAGCAATTACCGCCCGGTAGTTTTCAAAGATATGTCGAACGATGAAATCTTCATTTCCCGTTCCACTATAAATGCCAAGGAGACCATTGAAATTGATGGTGTTACTTATCCTTTGGTAAAACTTGAAATCACCAGCTCATCACATCCATTCTACACTGGAAAACAGAAATTGGTGGATACTGCCGGACGTGTCGACAAGTTCATGAGCCGTTACGGCGATCGCAAGAAAAAATAATCCCTTGGCCGGGATATAATGGAAACGCGGTGATTCTCTTTCGAAAATCACCGCGTTTTTTGTACCGGTAACACCACCACTATAGGCTATTTAGGATAACCTACCGTCTGCGCCAGCAACACCTCATGAGATGCCGGCAGCTGTAGCAGCTCCTCAACTCTCTTCTTGTCGAATGAACCGCGCACAACGGTTGCCAACCCTTCCGAAGCGCAATAGAGATAGATGTTTTGTGCCACAAAACCGCAATCGGTATAGGCGTAATTCGTTGACGCCGCCTTTGCCAGATCGGAAACGAAGAGGAGATTGACCGGCGCGTCGGCAACGTATGGCTGCGTGCCCGAAATCTCCCTGTAATCGCCTTCCTTTACCAATGTCAGCTTATGTTCCCGCGCATTGTAGAAATAGATCCCCTTTTTCATCACCACGTAAAGTTCAAGTTCCTGTTTGTTTACGGCAGTGGGGGCAGTCCGTTTATCCTCGCGGTTGAATCCGTTGGCTGCCCAAAGCAGATTGGAGAGAACCTGGGCAGGCAGCTCCTTTTCCTGAAAAGAACGGGTAGATTTGCGTTCGCTCAGTGCCAGCATCAGCGGTTTTCCTCCCTTCTTGTCGGGAGCGGGAAGCCTGATCTCCTGTGCAACCAATGGAGCTGTCAGCAATAAGATCGAAAGTGAGAGAATCAATTTGTTCATGACGTCAATTTTAGATTTACCGTATGCAAAAATAACCAAATAATGGATAACCACAACCGGTAGATCAAGCTATTCAAATTATCCGGCAGGCTTGAAAATAAACTTTTATATGTAAATTTGCAACTATAACATAAGATCAGTCGATAATGAAGAAATCCCTTTTCGCCCTCATCCTTGTCACGATGTCGTTTTCTGCACATGCCCAGGGCATATTGAGCGACAGTGCCCGGATAAGCTTGTTGACCTGCGGGCCATGGTCGGGAGCTGTATATGCTTTCTACGGTCACACCGCCCTCCGTGTACAGGACGACTCTACCGGTATTGACGTAGTTTTCAATTACGGCTACTTCGACCCTTCACAGCCCAACTTCGTCTACCGTTTCATGCGGGGTGAGACCGACTATATCCTGGGAGCGACTCCATTTGAAACATTTATCGAAGAGTATATTTTTAAGCGGGTCTCTGTCCATGAGCAGGAGCTCAACCTCTCACAGGCTGAGAAACAACGGCTCTGGGAGGCGTTATACATCAATCACCTGCCGGAAAACAGGGGGTATCGCTACAACTATTTTTACGACAACTGTGCCACCCGCCCCAGGGATATGGTGGAACAGCATGCCGGCGGCACGATACTCTATCCTCCCATGCAGAAGGAACAGACCTACCGCGATCTCCTGCACGAATGCCTCTCTCCATATCCATGGAACAAGTTTGGCGTCGATCTGGTGATAGGGGCCGAAGCCGACCGGCCGATCGACGTCCGGGCCAGGATGTTTATCCCCTCCTACCTTAAAGAGTCGTTTGAAGGGGCCACGGTAGTAAAGAGCGACTCGGTCAGCTATCCGCTCGTCAAGAGTACCACAACGCTGCTGACCGGCACAAACCAGGCAAGGAGTGATCGCGAACAGGCTCTATGTTCTCCATTAATAGCAGCATTCGCGCTTCTGCTGATCACCATCATCATATCAGCTATCCAGTATGTTAAATGGAATAAAAGCCGGATACACCGGGTGTTCGACACCATCCTTTTCGGCGTGTATGGTCTGGGTGGATTGATTATCTTCTTTCTGATCTTCTTTTCGGAACATCCGGCCACCAATCCCAACTGGAATTTTGCCTGGCTAAATATTTTCTCGCTTGTCGCGGCCGTTTTATTTTGGGTAAAAGCGATGAAAAACGTGGTAAATATCTATCATTTTATTAACTTTGCAGTCCTAACCCTCTTTCTGCTTCTCTGGTGGTTACTGCCTCAACAGTTACCGTTGGCAAGCATTCCCTTCTCCATGTGCCTTTGGCTCAGATCGGGAATGAATCTGTTCATGCAGGTGAAAGGAAGAAAAACCAACAAGCGCTACGTTTCATCCAAATATATGAAGGCAGGTTGGGGCGAGTGAAGCGAAGCAGGGCCATGGAATAAAATGAATGATATTGACATAAATGAATAGAATATTTTCCTCTCTTGTAGCTCTTTTTTCAGTAACTGCACTTTGTGCCCAGGAGACACATAACATACCAAAGCTGGTTGTGGCAATCACAATCGACCAGTTACGCGGCGATTACCTGGAGATGTTTCAACACACTTTCGGGGAAAAAGGGTTTAAGAGGCTGATGAACGAGGGGCTGGTATATACCGATCTGGAGTTTGATTTTCCCTATCTCGACAGGGCTTCGACCATCACCACCATTTTCACCGGTGCCAATCCTTCCTATCATGGCATTACCGGGGAGATGCGGTTCCTGTTGAAAGAAAACCGGGAGGTTCCCACCTTCGCGGATGAAAATTATGCCGGAACCTTTACAACCGAACGTTATTCCCCGTTGCCTGTAAAGGTATCCACCATTGCCGACGAGTTGAAGATTGCCTCCGGCGGACAGTCGGATGTTTTTGCATTTGCGCCTCATGCCTCGCAGGCGCTGGCCTCGGGAGGACATGCCGCCAGCGGTGCATACTGGGTGGAAGACATGACCGGCAACTGGGCATCCACCACTTTCTATAAAACCCGTCAACCCATTGTGGAGCAACATAACCGGACGCCGGAAGCCTTGAGCAAGAAGATCGGCTCCATTACGTGGCGACCGGCCATCGATGTCTCCAACTACAACGCTTTTCCCTATACGAAGAACCTCTATAATTTCCAGCACTATTTCGGCGCAGACAGGAAAAATCATGTGCGGCTCCTGAAACAGTCGCCTTTCGTCAACACCGAGGTGCGTGAAATCGCGGAAAAGGTACTGATCGCCAACTCACTCGGGAAACGGCAGAATCCAGACTTTCTGGCGTTGACCTTCTACGCCGGGAATTTTGAAAATTCGCTCGACAAGAACTATTCGGTTGAAGTGCAGGATACCTACTACCGGCTCGATCAGGAGATCGGAAAGTTGCTGGATGCGATCGACACGGCAGTAGGATTGGATAATGCGTTGATCTTCGTGGCATCTACCGGATATTTCAATGAACAGGAGGTAATTCCTGCCGACATGGTGACCTCGGGTGGCGATTTCTATCCCGACAGAAGCATCGCCCTGCTCAACATGTATCTTATGGCCATTTACGGCCGGGAACAGTGGGTGAGCAAATATTACAACCAGCAGCTCTTTTTCAACCGGAAACTGATCGAGGACCGGAAGATCAATTTCGTGGAATTTCAGCAGAAAGCTGCCGAGTTCCTGGTCCATTCGTCCGGTGTACAGGATGTGATCACCTCTCATCAGATGTTGCATGGAGCTTACAACCAACGGGTACAACATTACCGGAACGGCTTTTTCAAGGGGATTTCGGGCGACCTCTACCTGGAGTTGCAACCCGGCTGGAGGGTGGTGCAGGAGGAGAATCCCAACACCAATGTCCGGGTAAGGGATAATGCCGTCCATGCGCCGGTAATCTTTTTCGGAAACAATATCAAGCCGCAACGGATCGACCGTGTGATTGAAGCCACGGAGATAGCTCCCAGCGTTTCGCACCGGTTGCGGATCAGGGCGCCCAACGCAGCAAAAGCCAATATATTGAAAGAACTCTTCTAACGAGATAGTCAACAGTTAATTCAACAATTCAAATCAAGGGGATCGGAGAGATGGTTACGGGAGACCGGCCACAGTTTCCGAAACCCGCAACAAAAAATATAATATGGGATTCAATTCATTTATAAGTAAAATATTCGGCAACAAGGCACAGAGGGATCTAAACGAGATAAACCCCATTGTGAACGCAATCAAGGAGGCTTATCCGAAAATTGCCGAACTCTCCAACGACGCACTTCGTGCAAAGACCAAGGAGCTGGAAGAGAGAATCGCCCTCTCCATTGCCGACGAAAATGCCCGTATTGCAGAGCTGAAAGCCGGCCTGGAAGAGGTGGCGCTTGAAAAGCGGGAATCGGTCTGGAACGAGATCGATAAGATAGAGAAGGAGATTACGGCTAAATTGGAGAAGGTGTTGGCGGAGATCCTTCCCGAAGCCTTTTCCATTGTCAAGGAGACCGCCAGAAGGTTCAAGGAGAACCCCGAGATTGTGGTCACGGCGACAAGTTTCGACCGCGACCTGGCTGCCAAGCACGACTTCATCCGGATCGAAGGCGACAAGGCGATCTACCAGAACCATTGGATTGCCGGCGGTAACGAGATTACCTGGGATATGGTACACTACGATGTACAGCTCTTCGGCGGGGTCGTCCTGCACCAGGGCAAGATTGCCGAGATGGCGACCGGTGAAGGAAAGACGCTGGTAGCCACACTGCCGGTATTCCTGAATGCGCTCACCCACCGTGGCGTGCATGTGGTAACGGTGAACGACTACCTGTCGAAACGTGACTCGGAGTGGATGGGCCCCATCTACATGTTTCACGGACTCTCGGTCGACTGTATCGACAAGCATGAACCCAACTCCGAAGCACGACGCAAGGCTTATGAAGCCGACATCACTTTCGGAACCAACAACGAATTCGGCTTCGACTACCTGCGCGACAACATGGCCGTTTCGCCCAGGGATCTGGTACAGCGCATGCATAACTACGCCATCGTCGACGAGGTCGACTCCGTATTGATCGACGACGCGCGTACCCCTCTGATTATCTCCGGACCGGTACCGAAAGGCGACGACCAGCTATTCGACCTTTTCCGCCCGCGGGTGGAGCAGGTGGTAAAGGCCCAGCGCGAACTGACAACCAAACTGCTTGCCGATGCCAAAGTCAAGATGGCATCGCAGGACAAGAAGGAGCAGGAAGAGGGAGCCCTGTTGCTTTTCCGCTCATACAAGGGCATGCCGAAGTACAAGCCGCTGATCAAGTTCCTGAGCGAACAGGGCGTGAAGGCGGCGATGCTGAAAACCGAGGAGTTCTATATGCAGGAGCAGTCTCGCAACATGCACATCGTCACCGATCCGTTATACTTTGTGATCGACGAGAAGCAGAACAGCATCGAACTGACCGACAAGGGGATCGACCTGTTGACCGGAAAATCGGACGACCCGCAGTTCTTTGTCCTGCCCGACATCGCATCGCAATTGTCCGAACTGGATAATCTACCGCTCAGCGATGAAGAGAAGGCTGCCAAGAAAGATGAACTCCTGCAGAATTATGCCATAAAATCGGAACGGGTCCATACGGTCAACCAGCTTCTCAAGGCATACACCCTGTTTGAGAAGGATGACGAGTATGTGGTTATCGACAACAAGGTAAAGATCGTGGATGAGCAGACAGGCCGTATCATGGAGGGACGTCGCTATTCCGACGGTCTGCACCAGGCCATTGAAGCGAAGGAGCGGGTCAAGGTGGAGGCTGCAACACAGACATTTGCCACCATCACCCTGCAGAACTACTTCAGGATGTACAACAAGCTTGCCGGTATGACCGGTACGGCCGAAACCGAAGCAGGCGAGTTCTGGGACATCTACAAGCTGGATGTGGTGGTGATACCGACCAACCGGCCGGTAATCCGGAACGACATGAACGACCGCATCTATAAGACGAAGCGCGAGAAATACACGGCAGTAATCGACGAGATCGAGAGTACCATTGCAAAAGGGCGACCGGTACTGGTCGGTACCACCTCGGTGGAGATCTCCGAACTGCTGAGCAGGATGTTAACCCTCCGCAAGATCAAACACAACGTACTGAATGCCAAGCTGCACCAGCGAGAAGCCGAAATTGTGGCCAATGCCGGTCAGAAGGGCATGGTGACCATCGCAACCAACATGGCCGGTCGTGGTACCGACATCAAGCTTGCGCCCGAAGTGAAGGAGGCGGGCGGTTTGGCCATCATCGGTACGGAACGTCACGAGAGCCGCCGGGTAGACAGGCAGTTGCGCGGTCGTGCCGGTCGTCAGGGAGACCCAGGTTCATCGGTCTTTTTCGTATCGCTCGAGGATGACCTGATGCGTCTCTTCGCCACCGAACGGATTGCCGGACTGATGGACCGGATGGGATTCAAGGAGGGCGACATGCTTGAACACGACATGTTGAACAAGTCGGTAGAGCGTGCCCAGAAAAAGGTGGAGGAGAACAACTTCGGCATACGCAAGCGGTTGCTGGAGTACGACGACGTGATGAACTCGCAGCGCGAGCTGATCTACAGACGCCGCCGCAATGCGTTGATGGGCGAACGTATCGAGATCGACGTTACCAACATGATCACTGAAACGGCCAGGAATATCGTGGTGATGAACGAGGATGACTACGAAAACATGAAGCTGGATCTTTTCCGTGTGATGGCCATTGAGATTCCCTTCACTGAGAAGGAGATGAAGGATATGAAGCTCGAAGCGCAGGTGGAAAAGGTGGTCGAGAAGGCCATTTCAGATTTCAAACGCAAAACCGACCGGTTGGCGGAGATCGCCCAGCCGGTAATCAAGGATGTGTATGAAAAGCAGGGCGCCATGTATGAAAATATCCTGATACCCATTACCGACGGGAAGAGGATATATAACATCACCACCAATTTGAAGGAGGCTTACGAGTCGGGATCCAAGGCGCTGATCAAATCGTTTGAAAAGGCAATCCTGCTACACACCATCGACGAATACTGGAAGGAGCATCTCCGGGAGATGGATGAACTTCGCCATTCGGTTCAGAACGCCAGCTACGAACAGAAGGATCCGCTGCTGATCTACAAGCTCGAATCGTTCAACCTCTTCAAGGTGATGGTTAACGAGATCAATACAAAAGCCGTGTCGATCCTGATGCGTGGGCAGATACCGGTACAGGATCCGCAGAGTGTCCGCCAGGCTGCACCCGATCAGAAGACCGATTACAGCAAATACCGCACCCAGAAGGATGAAGTGGGTAGGGGATCCGCTCCCGACGGAGCTCCCAGACAGCCTGAGCAGCGAAAGTTGGAACCTGTCCGCGTGGAGAAGAAGGTGGGAAGAAACGATCCTTGTCCCTGTGGAAGCGGGAAGAAATATAAAAATTGTCACGGACAGAATGGCTGATGCCACTCCAGTAAGATAAAAATGAGACGGACCCGAAGCAAGTTGACCCTTCTTCGGGTTCTTTTTTGCTCCAGAAGTACTTTGGCGGCAAACAATAAAAAACATTAATTAGAATGTGGCGAAACCGTTTTTTGGAGCGATTTCCTTTGTTAAATGGTGAAAATTTCCTATCTTAGTACGTTATTTAAATTGGATATAAGCATACACTTATTTTATTGGTTATCAATTGATTAATAAGTGTTTTCTTAAGAAAAAATTCACATTTTAGTATGATTGACCAAGAAGACAGAGTCATTAAGATCAGTATTGAAGATGAAATGAAATCGGCCTACATCGACTATTCGATGTCCGTAATCGTTTCACGTGCACTACCTGACGTCCGAGACGGATTTAAGCCTGTTCATCGGCGTATTCTTTTCGGGATGTCCGAATTAGGGAATACATCAGACAAACCGCATAAGAAATCGGCAAGAATCGTGGGTGAAGTCCTCGGTAAATACCATCCTCACGGCGATTCATCGGTCTACAATGCCATGGTGCGCCTGGCCCAGGATTGGAGCATGCGCTACACACTGGTTGATGGCCAGGGGAACATGGGAAGCATTGACGGCGACAGTCCCGCAGCCATGCGTTACACCGAGGCCAGGATGAACAAGCTTGGCGAAGAGATGCTGCGGGATATCGACAAGGAGACGGTAGATTTTCAATTCAATTTCGACGATACATTACAGGAGCCTACCGTGTTGCCGACACGGATACCCAACCTGCTGATCAACGGTGCGTCGGGTATCGCAGTGGGTATGGCAACCAATATGGCACCGCACAACTTGACGGAGGTAATCAACGGTATTGTAGCCTATATCGATAACAACGATATCGATACCGCTGGCCTGATGCACTACATCAAGGCGCCCGATTTCCCCACCGGTGGTTACATCTACGGGTACAAGGGTGTGATAGATGCTTTCGAGACGGGTAGGGGACGCATCGTGATGCGCGGCAAGGCTGAAATTGAATCGGGAAAGACGCACGACAAGATCATCATTTCAGAGATTCCCTATCTGGTCAACAAGGCCGAGTTGATCCGCCACATCGCCGACCTGGTAGCCGACAAGAAGATCGAAGGCATCTCCAACATAAACGACGAATCGGACCGTCAGGGGATGCGGATTGTCGTCGACGTCAAACGCGACGCCAATGCCAATGTAGTACTCAACAAGCTCTACAAGCTGACCGCCATGCAGTCGTCGTTCAACGTGAACAACATTGCTTTGGTAAAGGGACGTCCGCAGCTGCTCAACCTGAAACAGCTGATCGAACTCTTTGTCGAACATCGCCATGATGTGATTGTTCGGCGCACAAAATATGAACTCCGCAAAGCGGAAGAGAGGGCACACATACTGCAGGGGCTGATCATAGCTTCCGACAATATCGACGAGGTCATCTCCATCATCCGCTCGTCAGGCACACCACAGGAGGCTATCCAGCGACTGGTTGAACGTTTTGCGCTCTCCGAAATCCAGGCACGCGCCATCGTCGAGATGCGGTTGCGCCAACTTACGGGACTTGAGCAGGATAAGCTCCGGGCCGAATTTGAAGAGATTCAACGGCTGATCGCCCACCTGAACGATGTCCTGAACAATCAGGATCTGCGCATGCAGATCATCAAGGAGGAGTTGATCGAGATCCGCGACAAATATGGTGACGAACGCCGTTCCGAGATCATCTATGCATCGGAAGAGATGAATCCCGAAGATTTCTACGCAGACGACGAGATGATCATTACCATTTCTCACCTAGGTTACATCAAACGGACTCCGCTCTCCGAATTCCGTACGCAGAACAGGGGAGGGGTAGGAACCAAAGGATCGCAGACCAGAGACGAGGATTTCGTGGAATATATCTATCCCGCCACCAATCACAACTATATGCTCTTCTTCACACAGAAGGGAAAATGCTACTGGCTCAGGGTATATGAAATTCCGGAAGGAACCAAAACATCGAAGGGAAGAGCTATCCAGAACCTGCTCAACATCGATTCGGACGACAGCATCACCGCTTTTGTACGGGTTCTCACCCTGGAGGATGAAGCGTATATCAACTCCCACTACCTGGTATTCGGAACCCGGTCTGGAATCGTGAAGAAAACATTGCTCGAGGCCTATTCCCGTCCGCGTCAGAATGGAGTGATCGCCATCGGATTGAACGAAGACGATCAGGTAATCTCCGTAAGGTTGACCGACGGCAAGAAAGATATCATCCTGGCCAACCGGAACGGCAGGGCCATTCGTTTCCACGAGTCGGATGTACGGCCAATGGGGCGTACTGCTACCGGTGTAAAGGGAATGACGCTGGACGATGATGGCGAGGATTATGTTGTCGGTATGATCTGCATGGATCCCGATTCGAAAGATACCATACTGGTAGTATCGGAACAGGGATACGGCAAGCGAACCATGCTTAACGACGAGGATGGTGAACCGGTCTACAGGATCACCCACCGTGGCGGTAAGGGGGTTAAAACCCTGAACATTACCGAAAAAACAGGTAAGCTAGTCGCCATCAAAAGTGTTACCGATGACAACGATTTAATGATTATTAACAAATCAGGAATTACAATACGTGTGAAAATTTCCGATATTCGCACCATGGGACGTGCTACTCAGGGAGTTCGGCTTATTAACCTGGAAAAACGGAACGATGAGATTGCCTCGGTATGTAAAGTAAACTCTGAAGAGGAGGAAGAGGATGTTGAGATCGTTTTGGCCGAAGAAAATGAGGAAAATCTAACCGAAGAGAATGAGGAATAGTATTGGAAGTTTAAACTTTTTGTAATTTTACAGTCAAAAGAACCAAAGTAGAGAGAGATTCCCAATTTTAGAGAGAAACTTAACTTAAAACGATGAATAAAATGAAAAAATTATTTTTCCTTACCGCAGCGGCTATTTTTGCAGCAGGTTCCTTGTTTGCGCAAAAGTCGGCTGTGAGAGATGCCAAGAGATCTTTGGGAAGCAACGACCTGAACGAGGCACGTACATTAATCAAACAAGCAATCACAAACCCCGAGACAGCCAACGATCCGGAAACCTGGAAAATATACGGCGATATCGGAAACAAGGCATTCGACAACGAACGGACCAACGAGATGCTGGGAAAACCTGCCAATCAGGAGGTGATGTTCAACGGGCTGTTGGAATCATACGAACCGTATGTAAAAGCCGATTCACTGGGTGAGTTGCCCGACGCCAAAGGCAGGGTAAAAAACAAATTTCGTAAAGATATCTCTGGAATTTTAAAGGCAAATCATCCATTCTACATCAACGGTGGGGTATTCTTCAACGAAAAACAGCAATATAGCAAAGCTGCCGATTTCTTTGAAATTTACTGGAACATACCCACGCTACCGATGTTTGACGGTCAGAAAGATGCTTTCCAGCTCGACAGCACCTATCAGACCATCAAGTATTACGCCATCATCACCGCCATCCAGGCAAAAGATCACGACCGGGCTTTGAAATTGCTAAAAAGAGCGGCCAGTGAGCCTTTTATCCCCAATAGCGCATACCAGGAAAGTGATATTTACGAACTTATTGCCAGTGAATATATCCAGCAGGGCGATACCGCCAAATATATTGAGACCCTTTACGAAGGTGCTGAAAAATTCCCGAAAAGCAAGTATTTCATTCCCAATCTGGTAAACGTATTTATTCGTCAAGGCAACAACCAGAAAGCAATGGAATACCTGGATGAAGCCATCAAGAACGATCCCACCAACGCATGCGACCTGAACAGTGTAAAGGGTGCATTGTTGGCTGAAAAGGGGGAATTTGCAGCAGCTGAAGCTGAATACAACAAGGCGTTGGCTCAGGATGCCAATTGCGAAAGGGCTCTCGAAGCGCTGGCTGTAAACTTTATCCTCCAGGCACAAAACCTGAAAGAGAAAACGGCAACGATTACCGACCGTAAAATGCAGTTGGAAAACGACAAGAAAACAGTCGAATTCTATCAGGCAGCTCTGCCGCACCTCGAAAAATTCACCCAGCTGCTGAAAGACCGGAATGCCGATAAAACTGAAATCGATGGAGCTTTGATGAAACTGAGAAACGTTTACTATAACCTGAGCATGATGGGCGTAGACAAGTCCGTACAATTGAAAGAGGTGGAAAAAGAGCTCGGATTATAATATGTGTAGAACTTTCACTACAACAACATTTATGAGAGGTGTCGAAAAATCGGCACCTCTTTTATTTTCCACATCGAACCGAAGAGAGTAGACTTTTCCGAATAGACAATTAAACATAATAGTAATTATAGGAATTTTATCTCTGTTTTTTAAGGAGCAAAAATTCGCACTTTTTTATTACTTTTGTACCGTAAGATGAATTGAGACTTACTTCGCACCCGATATGGATACAACAAACGATCAACGATACAATCTTCGCGGCGTTTCCGCATCGAAAGAAGACGTGCACAATGCCATAAAAAATATCGACAAGGGAATCTTCCCGAAAGCATTCTGCAAAATTGTCCCGGATATCCTGGGCGGCGATCCCGGCTACTGCAACATTATGCATGCCGACGGTGCGGGCACCAAATCGTCACTGGCATACGTCTACTGGCGCGAGACCGGCGATCTCTCTGTCTGGAAAGGAGTTGCACAGGATGCGCTGATCATGAATATCGACGATCTGCTGTGCGTTGGCGCGACCGACAATATACTGCTCTCGTCCACCATCGGACGCAACAAGAACCTGATACCCGGCGAAGTGGTTTCGGCCATCATCAACGGCACCAACGAGCTGTGCGAGGAGCTCTCGTCGCTTGGGGTGCATATCTATCCTACGGGCGGAGAAACGGCCGACGTTGGCGACCTGGTAAGGACGATCATTGTAGACAGCACGGTGACCTGTCGCATGAGACGTGCGGATGTCATCGACAATGCCAATATAGCAGCCGGAGATGTGATCGTGGGACTCTCCTCCTCAGGCCAGGCCACCTACGAACGCGAGTACAACGGTGGCATGGGGAGCAACGGATTGACCTCCGCCCGGCACGATGTTTTTGCCGGTTACCTGGCGGAGAAGTATCCCGAAAGCTACGATGCGGCCATTCCTGAATCGCTGATCTACTCCGGAAATATCGGGCTTACCGATCGGATCGCCAATCTGGGAGTGGATGCCGGAAAACTGGTTCTCTCCCCTACCCGCACTTACGCTCCAATCATATCGTTGATATTAAAAGAGTTACGTGATAAAATCCACGGAATGGTACACTGTTCCGGAGGGGCACAAACCAAGATCATGCATTTCCTGAACGACGGGCTGCGTGTTGTCAAGGATAACCTTTTCCCGCTCCCACCCCTGTTCGAGCTTATTCACGAACAGTCAAACACCGACTGGAAAGAGATGTACAAGGTATTCAATATGGGGCACCGGATGGAGCTCTACCTGCCAGAGAAATATGCGTCGAAGGTAATTGAGATCTCCAAGTCGTTCAATGTGGATGCACAGGTGGTTGGCCGCGTGGAAAAATCGGACGTGCGGGAACTGATCATCGAGAGTGAATTTGGGAGATTCACCTATTAACATTAAAACCTTTACTAGGACATCAGAGACAAATTATGTCAGACAACTCACTATTGGATAAACTCAATCACCTGGTTACCCGTTTCGAGGAGATTGGAACCCTGATCACCGATCCTACCGTTATCGGCGATATGAAACGGTTTGTCAAGCTCAACAAGGAATACCGGGAGCTGGAAGCGATTGTAGCTGCCCGGAACGAATATAAACTGGCATTAGACTCCATCGAGGAGGCGAAAAAGATCCTGGAGAGCGAGTCGGACAGCGACCTGCGTCAGCTGGCCAACGAGGAGCTCGCTCTCAATACCCGGAAACTGCCCGAACTGGAAGAGCAGATTAAGCTGTTGCTGATTCCGGCCGACCCCGAGGACGATAAGAATGTGATCATGGAGATCCGTGGCGGGACAGGTGGCGATGAAGCGTCGATCTTTGCCGGAGATCTATACAAGATGTATACCCGTTATTGCGAAAGCAAGGGGTGGAAGACCGAAGTCTCCAGCTATACCGAAGGAACGGCGGGAGGTTTCAAGGAGATCATCTTTACCGTCACCGGCGAAAAGGTGTACGGCACATTGAAGTATGAGTCAGGTGTCCACCGGGTACAGCGCGTTCCGGCAACCGAGACACAGGGTCGCGTACACACATCGGCCGCTACCGTTGCCGTACTTCCCGAGGCGGAAGAGTTCGAGGTGGAGCTCAACCCTGCCGATATCGACTTCCATACGGCACGTTCCAGTGGCGCTGGAGGGCAGAACGTAAACAAGGTAGAGACAAAGGTTCAGCTTACCCACAAACCCACCGGCATCGTGGTGGTCTGCCAGCAGGCACGTTCGCAACTGGCTAACCGGGAGCTGGCCATGCAGATGTTGCGTGCCAGACTCTACGATATCGAGCTCACCAAACGGCAGGGCGATATCGCTTCACGGCGAAAGACCATGGTATCCACCGGCGACCGTTCGGCCAAGATCCGCACCTATAACTACCCCCAGGGAAGAATTACCGACCACCGCATCAACTATACCGTTTACAACCTTGCAGCCTTTATGGACGGCGAGATCCAGGATCTCATCGACCGGCTCATCGTCAGCGAAAATGCCGAGCGGTTAAAGGAGGCAGAAATCTAAAGAAAAGTGATTGACGTTTCAAACAGATAAGATAATGACCAAACAACAACTTTTTGCGCAGATTCAGAAAAAGCGCTCCTTCCTCTGCGTGGGGCTGGACACCGATATCACCAAGATTCCGGAACACCTGCTGGAAAAAGAAGATCCGATCTACGCTTTCAACAAGGAGATCATCGACAAGACGGCGTCCTACTGTGTGGCCTACAAGCCCAACTTGGCATTCTATGAAAGTCAGGGATTGACCGGTTGGCTTGCGTTCGAGAAGACGGTGGCCTACATCCGGCAACGCTATCCCGACCAGTTCATCATTGCCGATGCCAAGCGGGGCGATATCGGCAATACCAGCGAGATGTATGCAAGCACCTTTTTCGATACTGCGCGGGTGGATGCCGTAACCGTAGCACCCTATATGGGAGAGGATAGCGTCACACCATTCCTGAAGTACAACGGAAAATGGGTTATTCTGCTGGCTCTCACCAGCAACAAGGGGTCGCAAGATTTCCAGTTGCTCCAGGACCAGAACGGTGAGCGGTTATTCGAAAAGGTGCTTCGCCAGTCGCAAGCATGGGCATCGGCCGAACAGATGATGTATGTGGTGGGTGCCACACAGGGAAGACTCTTTGAAGAGGTGAGAAAGATTGTTCCCGATCACTTCCTGCTCGTACCTGGCGTAGGTGCCCAGGGAGGCTCGCTGGAAGAGGTCTGCCACTACGGCATGAACCGGGAGTGTGGCCTGCTGGTCAACTCGTCACGAGCCATCATTTATGCAGACACCACCGAAACGTTTGCGGAAACAGCCGGCAAGGAGGCCAGAAAATTGCAGGAGGAGATGGCAGGAATGCTGGAGAAGTATCTATAGTCTCGTTCCTGTCACCCATATCTTTGTATCTCTTGCAACGGTCGTTGCAAAGAGATAGAGCTCCCCACCCTCTTTCAGGCCGGTTTTCCGACGGATTTCGGCTACTGACAACGGAAAATTGCGGACAGTAATGTTCGCTTTTTTTGTTTGTGAGAGGAACTGTTTCACGTTCTGCCTGTTGGGAACAAACCACTGCCGCACTTCAAACATGCGGCCGGGAAAATCGTAGACCGGTCTGTCCGAAGTATAGAGGTGACTGTTCACATGGAGTTTCTGCACTCCATACCGTTTCGCCACGCTCTTGAATCCCCCCGCCTTCAAGATAGAGGCATTGGGTTCGTAGAGATAGCTGCCAACGGCTGAGGCAAAAGGGATCTCAACATTCTGTTCCTCCTCCGGAGAGAAATAAAATCTCTCCATCTTACCGGTTCTGTAGAGATTAACGGCATGGAAGAGGGTCGCCATGGCATCGGGTGACAGCAGGAAGAGCAACTCCTTGCACTCGTTCTCTACCGAGACGACATGCACCTCGCTCACCCTGCCCAAGCTTTTGAGTGCCAACGAGATGTCGAGCATGGGCGAGAACTTGATTACAACCAGCTTCGCCTTGGCCAGCAACTGCTCCCGGATAACCGACACATCGGGCGAACACTCCTCGATGCGGACTACCTTTCGTCCCACATTGTCGCGACGCGACGGATCTAGATAAATCATCTCCGCCGGTTCCATCCTCTGCAGAAAGGCTTCACCGGGGTCGTTCACAACGGATATACCCTGCAGGCCCAATACCGAAAAATTGTGCCTGGCAATATGGCAAAGATCCTGATCCTGCTCCACATATACCGATTGCTCGAACCGTTGCGAGAGCGCCGCAAAATCTACCCCCATCCCGCCGGTCAGGTCCACCAGTCTCCCGAAGCCGCCGGGAACCAGCGAAGCCTTGTAGCCTGCGGTAATCTCTGACGATGCCTGCTCCAGTGAGAGATGAACCGGATAGATGATTCCATCGGTGTTGTACCATCTGGGGAACTTTTCTCTGGCTGTCTGCCGCCCCACGATCTGGCTCAACACCAACGCAACATCCAGGCTCCGATACTTCTCCTTGTCGAGCTTCAAGGCCAGCTCCTTCACATCGTCCTGTTCATGCTGACGGATAAAATCCTTCTGTTGCGTGGTCAGTTCCATTCGATATAAATAAAAACAACCTGACTATCGAAATAGCAGGTTGTTCTTATCAACTAAAAAAACTTGTATTTTATGGATCAAGTACTCTTGATTTTCAGACGGCTGAAGCCAATTGATTACGCTTCTGCTTTCGGAAGAACCGATACGAAAGAGCGGTTATTTCGGCGTTTGCGGAAAACCACAACTCCGTCGATCAACGCAAAAAGCGTGTGATCCTTACCGATTCCTACATTCTCTCCCGGATGGTGAACTGTTCCGCGTTGACGAACCAAGATGTTGCCTGCTTTTGCGAACTCGCCACCAAATATTTTAACGCCCAATCGTTTACTTTCCGATTCGCGGCCGTTCTTCGAACTACCTACACCTTTCTTATGTGCCATTTTCTTCTGATTTTAACTGATTAAGCAATAATCTCTTTTACTAAAACTTCTGAGAACTGTTGACGGTGACCGTTCAACTTACGGTATCCTTTTCTTCTTTTCTTCTTGAAGACAAGAACCTTGTCGCCTTTTACATGCGAAAGAATCTCAACAACCACCTTTGCTCCTTCAATAACGGGAGCCCCAACCTGTACATCGCCATCTTTGTCGACGAGCATCACTTTTTCAAACTCCACCACGCTGCCCTGTTCGGCATTGATCCGGTGAACGAACAATTTCTGGTCCTGCTGCACTTTAAATTGCTGACCTTGAATATCTACGATTACGTACATAAAAAATAACTTATCGTTACATGCCTGAGGCGAGCGGCATCGTGCCACTACTTATTGAGCCTATTGGCGAATCGAGGTGCAAAAGTACGAATATTATACGTATTTACAAAATATATTCGCGACAATTATTTCACGGCAGAGTCAAGCAGCAAGTGCAATTTACATTAATTGTTTGTAAAACTCAACTTTGGGTGTGTTAAAGTCCAATTTTTTCCTCGGTCTTTCATTCAGCCTGTGCTGTATCCGCTTCAATCTGTCGGGTGGATAGTCCTTGAAGGACGCCCCCCTTGGGGATGTATTGCCGGATGAGCTTGTTCGCGTTTTCGATCGATCCTTTTTGCCATGCCGAATAGGGGTCGGTGAAGTACACCGGGGCTTCCAGCATCTCCGTGATCCATTCCGGGGTGGCCCGGTTGCCGGGCAGGCGTTCCCTTCTCTCCATCGCCATCTCGTGGGCCAGTCGCCACGAGTAGCCCCCGCGCTTGTCCTTGTTGCGCTGCAACTCCCTGGACACCGCTGAAGGACTGACACCTATCAAGCTAGCGATCGTCCGCTGGGTGTCACCGTTTTCTAAACCTAAATAAATCGCGTACCTTTGTTCTGAAGTTAACTGTTTGTATTTTTTCATAAGCAACATAATAGTTAATTTTAGGGAGACTTCGGTCTCCTTTTTCTTTTATGTTGCTGTCCGACTCTCTTCGGGGGCTTGCGCGCCCCCGGCCGTTAGGCAAACCCCCCCGGTGTTTTTCATGATTGTTGTGAAGAATCATTTCAAAAAACAACACGTGGATGTTGCACTTCTAAGTTGAACTTAGGCACAACTAACGCTTGTACAATGACCGGAACTGCTCATCCAGTTCGGGGGAGACCGTCGCCTTCGCTTTCCAATCCTCGCTACCGATGACGCCGGCCCGGGAATAGTCGAACGGAACAAAGCCGATCTTCCGCGCAACAGCTCTTTTCCTGAACCGGAAGTCGTAATTCTCCGGATCTTCGAAAAGCGGGTCGGCCACGATAGAGTGCAGATCCCTACCCATCTTTTTCCATTCATCATATGAGTGACCGTAGAAGACGAGCTTTTCCCCCCTTCTATCCCAGTAACAGTTCCGATCGTACATGATATTGGCCTTCCGGAAGGCTTCCTCGCTGCTGAAGGAGATCAGGCTGCCCCTGTCGAAATAGATGATATTGTTGGTAAAGGAGTAAGAGAGGTGCTCTTCCGCCCTCGTGAACTGAATCTGATGATTGAGGTTGAAGGCAAAGATGTTGTTGCGGATGGTGTTCATTTTCCCGTAGTGCTGGTGGAAGCCAGAACTCTTGCAATTGTAGACCAGGTTGTTCTCCAGCAGGATGTCGTATGCACCTTCATCGGTATACAACCCCCACCCTCCATAATCGTAGGAGTAGATGTCATGAATCACATTATTGTTCACCGTTGTACCTTCTGAAGCCCCCAGCAGGTAGACGCCCCCCATGTCGCACAGCTCGCCCCAGCCCAGGTGGTGGATGTGGTTGTAGGCAATGGTATTCCGTTTGGTCGGACTGTAGGTGTAGCCCCACACCCACCCTACCGAGACGCCCGAATAGCGGAAATCGCCAATATCGTTATGGGTAATGGCGTTGTCGCTGCCATTGAAAATGATTACACCCACGCCTGGAGGAAAGATATATCCACCATGCTGGATGATGTTGTTATGCACCGTAATCTCCTTGGTCAGCCGCTCCTCGGGCGGGATGTAGGAAGTGCCGATCTTTATGCCTCCCGCTCCCAGATCATGAAGATGGCAATGTTCAACGCGCGAGCGTCGACACTGTTCCCTGAACCAGATGGCATAATTTCCCGTATGGGCAATATTGCAATTCAGGAACTCAATCTCCTGGGCAAAATCGAGCATCACCGTGGCAGGGATGGAGACTGCCGCCTGCGGATCGGTGTATCCATGCGGCGGCGTACGGTAGCCGGTCACCTCAAACCGGATATTTTCAAAACGGATATGCTCAACCGGCGAGTCCGGTTTTCCGGCAATGGTGATCAACTGCTCGGTTACCGGCATCAAGCAGCGTGTCTGCTCGGGCGTCTCCCCCGGCATCGGGATATACCACAACCAGCCAGATTTGTCCAGATACCATTCACCGGGAGCATCCATTGCCTTTCGGTAGTTCTCGACGATGTAGCGTGCGTTCTTCTTGATCCCGAAATTCCATGCCAGTCCCCTTCCTGAGATATACCAGCAACTATCCTTCAATCCCAGGAAATCGGGAACCTTGCGGGTATGGGTCCAGAGATGATTGAACCCTAAAACCACACCCTCCAGCTCATCTGGAGCTATATCCTGCAGGATGTGATAGTCGTCGGGCTGCAGGCAGATCCGTTGCAATGCAAAATCGGCCACTTTCCCGTACTGGTCGGCATCGATCTTCCCCCGGCTAAGGGTATCGGTATCGACCTTCCGGATATTCAGGAATTTCCCCCGGTTGGGCGTCTGTGCCCGAAAACGGCGTTCACCGTTGATGAACAACTGCTCGAACCGGAATCCTAACCGCGTTTCGGGCACAAATACCCGCCACAGACCCGGATTGACTACTTCAAACTGAGCCGTTTCAATGCCACCGCAGAAGAGTGGGCGTTTATCCGCTTCGGCCGAAGTGTAGATCACCGGCGACGTCGCACTACCAGCATCCTCTACTGTCAACACAAACGGTTCCATCAGCGTATAAGTGCCTGGAAGAATCCTTACAAAGAGCGTATCGGTTATAGCCCCTCGACTGCGCAGCTCCCTGATCCTGTCGCGTGCTCCTGTCAAGGTTGCCAACGGTTGTTCCCTTGTCCCGCTGTTTCCATCATCTCCTGACGGAGAAACATACAACTCCTGCCCCGCTGCTACCTGTAAGGAGAACGCCAGCATCAGAAAAAATTTTCCGATTTTCAACATATGATTCAGATTTAAGTTAGAGACGGTATCGGTTCAACGTATCCTCTTTTCAATTTCAAAATAGGCCCTGCCCAAGTTATCGATAATATCGGAAGCGATAAAGCTCCGGGGATGGATCTCCGCTGCGGTCAGGTCGGCCGTCAAACCATGCAGGAAGACGCCCGACTGGGCAGCCTCCAGCGGTGAATAACCCTGTGCAAGCAGACCTGTAATGATTCCGGTGAGCACATCCCCGCTGCCGGCTGTGGCCAATGCCGGTGTTCCAGTCCTGTTAACATATAGATGTTCTGGGGTCACAATCAAGGTGTATGCGCCTTTCAAGACGACAATCAAACGGTACTTTTTTGCGAATGCTATTGTCTTCTCTATTTTTTCGTAGTCTTCGCGCCACTCTCCTATCAGTCTGGACAACTCCTTGGGATGCGGCGTCAAAATGGTATCCGGAGGCAGTAGGGAGAGCCATTCCCTATTCTTCGACAAGATATTCAACCCGTCTGCATCGATCACCATGGGTGCCCTGTTCTGCTGTATAAAGCGGTAAAAAGCCTCCTGGGTCTCCGGTAGCAGTCCCATGCCCACACCTATCCCAACGGCATCGGGCCGGATCGTATAACCGATCGAGGTAATATGCGTTCCGTTCCGGTCCTCAATCACCATCGCTTCCGGAAAGGCAGTCTGGAGGACAGATGTGCCACAACCGGGCACGAAGGCGGTAACCAGTCCGCAACCGCTTCTCAGCGCAGCCCTGGATGCCAGGCAGACCGAACCGATCTTACCCAGACTCCCCCCAATCAGTAAACCGTGTCCCTGTGTACCCTTATGGGCAAACTTGTGAAGCGGCTTCAACAGTGCCCGTATGTTACACCTCTCCACAAGGCTCATATTGCTTGCCTCCTGCGCTATTGCCTCCTTGTTCAACCCTATCGGCACAATCGTCACTTTGTCCGTGTAGGCCTGATTATCTGGAAGATATAGCGCCAGTTTGGGGATCTCGAAAGTGATGGTCTCGGTGGCGTGCACGGCAAATGAGGTAGGCCGGTCCAAGAAAAGACCACTCGGCACATCGATGCTGATCACCGGCTTCCCACTCTCGTTGATCCGTTGAATCACCGTCGCCGCAATGCCGCTCACCTCCCTCGAGAGCCCCGTTCCGAAAATTCCGTCAATCAGCAGGTCGTAGCCCGATAGCTCCGGTATCTCCTTCTCCTCCCTCACTTTCATGTAGGAGATATTTTCCGCCTTTATCCGTCGCACATTGTGGGCACAATCCTCCGTGTAGTGGTCGCTGTACTCCACAATGCAGACCTTCACGTTGTATCCCGACTTGTTCAGGAGGCGGGCAACCACCAGTCCGTCGCCACCATTGTTTCCCACACCTGCAAAGATCAGCACCGGGCTATTCTTGTCGGGGAATCTCTCCGTAAACCTGTCGTAGAAAGCCTTTGCAGCCCGTTTCATGAGTTCGAGCGACGGAATCCCCTCCCGTTTAATCGTCTCCGCATCCACTCTCCTAATCTGCTCCGAGGTTAGAATCTTCATCTGGCTCTGTCTTTTTTTAAGATTACATTGCGAAGTTATATAATTTTATCACTACAACCAATTCACAACAAAGCAAAAATCAACAAAATTCCCCATTTTTATTCCATTTTTCTTTCCGAATGATTAAAATCGACCCACCCATGAAATTAGATTATTAAAATCCACAACCTCAATCCTGAAAAAGGTTTACAGAAAAACGCCAAATTATAAAAAAATTTACTAAACTTGCAGCGTGAAAGACAGATCAGCACTATAGACTGATTATTTATCTGATACGGGAGTTTTACATTACTTTTAGTGCATAACAAATATCACTACTGTCCGGTTTAATTTTCCCAAAGTGGCAGAAAGGGATAATCTGACTGTAGTGAGCTGAAATAATTCGTAAACATGATTATATTTACCTCAAAAGTCTGACCGATCACAAATCGTTAAACTGATAAGTATAAATAATTTATACCTTAAAAATCTCACTTAAAAATCTCATTTAAAATTCCCAACTCAAGTTAATAGTTTTCAAAGCGGAATTTCTCTTTTTTCGAGAGATACCGTTTTATTTTCTTTTCATCTTCACTGTTTCTTGCACGTTTAACGTGTTGATTTACTTTTTATGGTGGCATTTTTATATATATTAACATTACCACTCTTCCAAGGCATGGCAATTCCTTGTCATAAACCCTTTTACGACACGAAAGATGGCGATGGACGATTAAGTGAAAATCCGTCATCCGGTCATCGTTGTCGTTATTCGCTGCTCAAAATCACGCCACCCCGCTTTTCGGTAATACTCCTTTGGCATTTTTACCGTGACCTGCCTGCCGGATTTCACCACTTTTCCCGGCACTCGGATAAACCATTCTCGGAAGGTAGAGTGCTCTTGACGCCAAACCCAAAAGTCGCCCCGGTATCGCATGAGCACCGATAAACTGTAGGCAAATGACGAAAGTTGCCAAAGAATATCGTTTACCCAAAAATCATGCGTGATGGTTTTTCCCGCACAAAGCGAGTTTTTGGTTTGCTCGATCCAATTCTCACTCTCTGATCGGGATCCATAAAGGGAATGGAGCTGCAAGGCATCCAATCCTTTCAGGTTCGAGCAATAGCAAAAGTACTCATACTCGGGTACAAATTGTTTTTCGCCAAAATAATCGACTTCAACCATTTGCTTTATGATGCGCACGGCATAAAACATGCGGGGATTCCTCCAACCGCTACATTGATGTGTAAACTGACAGGTCGCCGTCCGTGGGCCAATCGGCTGCCAAGTCTGCCCGGCAAGTAAATCTTTCAGGTTTTTCAGCTTTACTTTCACCAAATATTCATGTTTGCCCTCTTCCAGCAAATCAAACAATCCACCATTGAAAAAACCGCTGTCGGCCCTGAAAAACACCTTCTCCACCTTTTGGGGAAGAGCGGCCAAGGTTTCTTTGACAAACTCACAAACTCCGTTTGAGGTGTAAGCTGAACCCGGGCGGAGCCATGAATTGACAAGCAGTTTCATCTCCGTGACAAAACATAAGATGGGGTGATAGCTTTTCGAACCCTTCTTATGCGAGTTATAACCCACTTCAGCTCCTTGTTGGTTGCCGTAAACGGTAAATGTGCTTGAGTCGCAATCAAGTGTCAAGCGGCTTAAACCGCAACGGGAAACTTGCATGCCTGTAAAACCCAACAACAGCTCGTGAAGCGAACGGGCGCCCCTTTCACCCAAACCTGTCAAATGGCGGCGTATGGTGTCCTCGTCAATGTTCTTGGGTAACTTCAACAAGCGGGCAACCAAGGCGTTAAAGGTGAAGTTTTCAATCCGCTTCAAACGGTGAACACCGCACAACGATGCCAACAGGATACTTGAGAGTATTTGGGCTGTGCTGAAACGGCTTGCATTGTGCCGGGTGGTTGGGAAAAGATGTTCCAGCCGGCGATAAATGCCACAATGGTTGATAAAATCAGAGGTTACGCTTAACCCTGAATATGATGTTAATTGTTCTGAACTGAACTCTTTCTTTACTGAACCGGCAGTAAATGAGATTTTTTCACTATTTTTGTCTTGCATGTGTCGGGTGAATGTTTGTTTTTGTATAACACTTTAAAGATAAATACTTTACCTGACATATGCAACTTTTATTTGAGACTTTTAGGTTATATTACCTTTCACAATTTCGGGATAGTAATCGAACGACATGTATAATACTGAGAACGACGCTTTTATATGGAATGAATTTCTTGCAGGCAATGATCGTGCATATGAATTCATATACAAGAAACATGCGCAGACACTTTTTACCTATGGCCTCACTTTAACGGATCATCAAGATCTGGTGAAAGATTGTATCCAAGACATTTTTGTACATATATACGAAAACAGGAAGAATCTCGGAGCGACCAGCAATATCAGGCGATACCTGACTTCAGCGTTAAAAAATTCCATCCTAATGGCTTTCCGGAAGCAAAACTCATATAACAAGTTTAAAAATTCTATCGATGAAGATGATTGGACAGATAAGGATACAGTAATTGACAAGATAATAAGTTCCGAAGAAGAAATAGCACAAAAGGCGGTTGTCGACAATATCTGGTCGATCATCACAGCCCGACAAAAAGAGATTGTCTATTACAGATATGTGGAAGGACTTTCGTTGACCGAAATTGCAGAACGACAAAATATGGATTATCAGTCTGTTGCAAACATTATCTATCGAGCCCTGAAAAAAATAAAAAAATTTTATTCAAAAAGTGATTAAAAAAATGAGGGTCATGCATTATTATAATATAAAGCGTACATCATGGAAATCGACAAACAGAATAAAGATTACAAAGATTTTACCTTTGAAGATTTTCTTCAGGACGATTTTTTTATACAGTCCGTTTTAAACCCTACAGAAGAATCAGCACGGTTTTGGGAGAAATATCGAAAAGAAAATAAAGAATACAATAAAGCAGTCAGATGCATCCAGGATTTAAATAAGGATTTACTGGATACGGAAGATATGCATACCATATGGAATCATATTCAAGCTTCCAATCAATATCGACGGACAAAGTTGAAAAGACTTTATCTTGTCATCAGTTCAGCGGTTGCCGCAGGTATCGCTTTATTGTTTTACTTCAACTTTCAGTTAACGGAGAAAAACGACAACGAAAAAGGGATAAGGGAGTTTGCCTATAACCATATACCGGTTGTTGAAACAACTGAAACACAACTATTCGTTTCGGACAATAAAATCGTATCTTTGAAAGAAACGGAATCGGTTATACAATATGATTCGGCTTCTGTAAGGGTCTCTTCAAAAACTGCATCACAGGAAACGGTACAGCATGAAATTTCAAAAAATGAAATAGCCGATTTTAATCAACTGATTATCCCAAAGGGAAAACGATCTTTCCTGACGCTGTCGGATGGCACGCAAATATGGGTCAATTCCGGCACAAGATTAGTATATCCGTCACTGTTCGCAGACGACAAAAGGGAAATATTCGTAGATGGAGAGATCTATATTGACGTTCAACCGGATCATGACAGGCCGTTCATTGTGCAGACCGGCGATATGAATGTACGGGTTCTGGGAACCCGGTTTAATGTGCAAGCTTATCATGCAGACAGGCAAAAACGGGTAATACTACAATCGGGATCTGTTAAAATCTCTTCGGATTCATCCAAAGAAGAATTTATACTGAAACCGGCTGAGATGTATGAAGCAACCAAATCAAACGTAACGATCAAACCGGTTACCGTATACAACTATATTTCCTGGATTGATGGAATATATATCTGCGACAGCGAAAGATTAGACTTTATTCTTACCCGTCTCTCCAGATATTACGGGAAAGAAATTATTGTAGATAAACAAGCAGCAGGATTAAGATGTAAGGGAAAACTGGATTTAAAGGAGAGTTTAAATGACGTATTGAACATTCTACAATATATCGTCCCTATAGACTACACGCGAGAGAACGACATATATTCTGTAACTTTTAAACCCTGAATGCCTATGGAAAAAGTAAAAATGATTATCCGCAATAGTTCCTATTGTAAATTCTTGACTTGAAATCAGGAGCATACGTTACAGCGGCTATCAACAGTCTTTCAAACTGGTTTTCCCCGAAGTAACGCCTGTTGAATTTATAACAGAACTGGTTGAGGTAATATTGCAAGTATTCTGGTTTTATCTTGTAATACACGCCCAGGAGCTGTCGTTTGGCATTGCTGATCGCGGTATGCACCCAGGGCAGCACCTTGGAAAGATCCTGGTGTGGAATAACAGATGCCGTATGTGAATGAACATGCTCTTTCAATTTAGTGTAAGATGTTGAGTCAT
Source organism: Petrimonas mucosa (assembly GCF_900095795.1). Classification (NCBI taxonomy): domain Bacteria; kingdom Pseudomonadati; phylum Bacteroidota; class Bacteroidia; order Bacteroidales; family Dysgonomonadaceae; genus Petrimonas; species Petrimonas mucosa. Next base: position 2,000,603 of record NZ_LT608328.1, on the reverse strand, counting down.
CGGTGGTCAGATCCGCCGTGCTTTCAACGTGCTCTTTGACATTCCTTGTAATTGTACCGGACTTCAAGTCACTGATCACTTTCATTTTCAGGTATCTAACCTTCTTGGGTTTCTTACCCGGCTTGGGGTTTTCAACCGTTTTGCTTTCAGCCATTACCAGCACTTTGGTCTTTTTTTGGCTCCCGCGGCCGCGCTTCAACGGTTTGTCCCTCTCTTCAAGGGATATTTCGGTGGAAAAGAAGGCGTCGTCCAACTCGATGGCTCCCTCGAGGGTGTACTCATCATCGCGTTTGCCCATCACGTCACGCAGTTTATTGACCATTTCCCATATGGGCTGGTAACGCTTGTGCCCCAGCTGGCGCTGCAGCTCCGCCGCGGAAAAGGAGCCCTTGGTCGCCGTGAGCAGGTGCATGGCCACGAACCAGTAACGGTAAGGCAGGTTGGAGTGCTGCATGACGGTGCCTGAACGCAAGGTTTGGCGTGCGCGACAACGCTTGCATTCATAGGCCTGCTTGTTTTCCAGCCAATAATGTTCTTTACAATTACAATGACGACAGGTTACTCCCATTTGGTCTCTTTGTTCTTTGAATTTTTTCCGACAGGATTCCTCATCGGGGTAATTTATAGCAAAATCCAGGATATTCATAGTTTGAATCTTTATATCGTTAGCGATGTAAATATAATGAATATCAGTGAATTGTGCAAGTGTTTTTGAAACTTATTTATAACTTTTTCCCGTTAAATTCTTTAGGAATAACTGCGGATAATCATTAAAGTAAATTAAAAAAAGAGTGACCTGATATTGCACTATCAGGCCACTGACAAGTAATTAACAAGTCACTTCAATAACTAATTAAGAACTTAATGCAAATGTACTACATTTATAAGAAATTACATCAAAAAAATCCATTTTTGATAAGGATGAAATTTACCTTTATTTTTCTAATTCTGGGATTAAATCTCAGCTATGCCTTGAACAGTTACTCGCAATCTACCCTCTTATCTATCCATCTTGAAGATAAAAGTATGAGAGATATATTGAATGAGATTGAGAAAAACAGTGAATTTATTTTTATTTACGAAGATGCACTGGATCTAAATAAAAAAGTATCCATCAATGCGAAGAATGAAAATATACGCATTATTCTCGATAGATTGTTTGCGTCAACCGATCTGAAATACATGATTTCGGACCGACAGATCGCGATCTCTAAAAAAGCCAAATTAGTACAATCTCCTGCTCAACGGGATATCCGTATCACCGGTACGGTATCGGACAATATGGATGACCCTTTACCCGGGGTAACCATTATGATCAAGGGTAGCACACAAGGAACTACCACGGATGTGAACGGCGAGTATTCCATTTCCGTACCGAACGACACATGTGTACTGCAATTCAGCTTTATCGGATATACAACACAGGAAATCACGGTTGGAAATAAAAGAGTTATTTCCGTAAAGTTATTGGAAGAAACGGTCGGCCTTGATGAAGTGACGGTGGTTGCCTTTGGTGTACAAAAGAAAGAAAGTGTAATCGGATCTGTTGCGACTATTAATCCATCAGAACTTAAAGTACCATCCAGTAATTTAACCACTTCCCTGGCAGGAAGGATGGCTGGTATCATTTCGTACCAGAGAAGTGGAGAACCCGGACAAGATAATGCCGATTTCTTTGTCAGGGGTATTACAACATTCGGGGAGAATAAGAACCCTTTAATATTGATTGATGGAATAGAGCTCACGAAAACAGACCTGGCAAGATTACAGCCTGACGACATTGCGAGCTTCTCTGTGATGAAAGATGCAACGGCCACAGCACTATATGGTGCAAGAGGGGCAAATGGGGTAATTTTAGTTACAACAAAGCAGGGGAAAGAGGGTCCTGCTAAAATATCGGCGCGTATCGAAAACTCAATCTCTCAGCCAACCTCCAATATAAAAATTGCCGATCCGGTAACTTATATGAGACTCCATAATGAAGCGGTTCTTACCCGTGACCCGCTGGGTGAATTACCTTATAGTGAAGAAAAAATAGAAAACACGGCAGCAGGGATGAATCCGCTTATTTATCCGGCGATCAGATGGAAAGACATGTTATTTAAGGATTATACTGCCAATCAGAGGGTAAACCTTAATGTCAGCGGAGGTGGGGGTGTTGCCCGGTATTATGTGGCTGGATCATATAGCATAGATAATGGTATTTTAAATGTAGACAAAAGGAATAATTTCAACAATAATATTAAATCGGAGATCTATACGTTGCGCAGTAATATCAATATCGACCTGACAAAAACAACGAAAATGATTGTACAGCTCAACGGTAACTTTGACGATTACTCCGGCCCTATTTATACCGGAAAGGAAATGTATAATATGGTAATGCATGCCAACCCGGTACTTTTCCCGGCTTATTACCCCGTAGATGAAGAACACAAGTATGTAAACCATATTATGTTCGGCAATTACGACCACTCATATACCAATCCGTATGCAGAAATGGTAAGAGGATACCGGGAGGAAAAAAGATCCCAAATGATGGCGCATCTGGAGTTGAAACAAGACTTGAACTTCCTGACGGAAGGTCTGTCCGTGAAAGGATTAATGAACATAACAAGAGTTTCCAAATATGATGTCCGCAGGTTTTATAATCCCTATTATTATCAAATAGGCAGTTATGACCGGGTAAGTGAAAAATACCAGTTAATACAGACGAATGATAACGGCACAGAATACTTGAACTATTCAGAAGGGAGTAAAGACATAACCAGTATCATGTACTTGGAGGGAACCATAAATTACCAACGTACTTTTAACAAAAAACATAATGTCAGCGGGCTTTTGGTCTATATGTTACGGGAGCAAAGCAAGGCAAATGCCGGAGATATCCAGTTATCACTACCCTCACGCAACGTGGGCCTGTCGGGAAGATTGACCTATTCTTACGATAACCGTTTTTTTACGGAATTTAATTTCGGATACAATGGATCGGAGAGATTCTCCAAAGAAAAACGTTTCGGGTTCTTCCCTTCAGCGGGTGCGGCATGGGTTGTTTCCAATGAAAATTTCTGGGAACCTATAAAACCGATCGTATCGAACCTGAAACTAAGATACAGCTATGGTTTGGTAGGAAACGACCAGATAGGTTCTTCAAGGGATCGTTTCTTCTATCTCTCCAATGTAAATATGAATAACAGTTACTATGGTGCAACTTTTGGCACCAATGTGGACAAGTCTTTACCGGGAATTTCCATATCACGGTATTCGAACCCGGATATTGGCTGGGAAACATCCATAAAGAGCAATTATGCGCTGGAACTTGGCTTATACGATAAGATTAACATTATCGCCGAGTATTTCACGGAATACCGCAAGAACATCTTAATGAATCGCGAGGCGATCCCCACTACAATGGGACTCACAGCTCCTATACGTGCGAATGTAGGAGAAGCGTCTGGTAAAGGAATTGATATTTCGTTAGAATACCAGCAATCATGGAATAAAGATTTCTGGACATCGGCCCGGGGAAATTTCACCTACGCTACCAGTCAATATGAAGTGTTCGAAGAACCTCAATACAATGAGCCATGGCGATCAAGAGTAGGACAATCATTGAACCAGATGTATGGTTATATTGCTGAAAGATTATTTATGGACGATATCGAGGCAGAGAACTCGCCCTATCAGGAATTCGGCTCAGTCTATGGAGGAGGAGATATAAAATATACAGATGTAAACAGAGACGGAAGGATTACAGAGGCAGATAAAGTGCCAATCGGATACCCGACTGTACCTGAAATTGTCTATGGGTTTGGAATATCGTTAGGCTATAAAGGCCTTGATTTCTCCCTCTTTTTCCAGGGATCGGCGAACGAGTCTTTCTGGATCAATGCTGCGGGCACATCCCCCTTTCAAAATCAGACACAAATATTACAGGCTTATGCCGATAGCCATTGGTCAGAAGAAAATCAGAATATGTATGCAACTTGGCCGAGACTCTCGCCGAATACTAATCTGAATAATGTGCAGACAAGCACATGGTTCATGAGAGACGGCTCTTTTCTTCGGTTGAAACAAGCTGAAATCGGATATACCATTCCCGGCAATTGGCAAAAAAAATGGCATATCGGAAATCTAAGGCTCTACCTAAGTGGAACTAATTTATTGACATGGAGCAAGTTTAAATTATGGGATGTAGAAATGGCCGGAGAAGGATTGGGATACCCAATTCAACGAGTGTTTAACGTTGGATTAAATTTTACGATCAATTAAAAGTAGAAAAAATGAAAAAATATATTGTCGACAAATGTAAAACAAAGTTTTATTTGCTTTTCACAATGCTATTCGTGACAAGCATCTCCTGTTCTGATTATCTGGACATCGTCCCAGATAATATCGCGACCATTGAGATGGCTTTCAGCATGCGATCGGAAGCGAAAAAATACCTGTATACCTGCTATTCTTATTTACCGCAAGATGGCAATCTGGCTTCTGACCCTGCTATCCTGGGAGGAGACGAAATGTGGTCTCTTATCGACCCCTCACCCGCACAATTTGGACAGGATATGTTCCGTCTGGCACAAGGTTTTCAAAACTCAAATACCCCCCTAGGAAACAGCGTTTGGGTAAATCTCTATCAAGCACTCAGGCATTGTAATATTTTTCTGGAGAATGTGGATAAGGTTCCAGATCTGCCGGATTGGGAAAAAACTCTATGGAGATCGGAGGTGCTCTTTTTAAAGGCGTATTATCATTTTTACCTTGTCCGCATGTATGGCCCCATACCTCTGATAAGAGAAAACCTGCCTATTGATGCGGGGGTGGATGAGGTTAAAGTCTACAGAGATCCCATCGACGATTGTTTTAACTATATTGAAGAACTTTTAGATGAGGCTATCCCCGGCCTCCCTTTAATCATAGAGAATCCCACATCTGATTTAGGAAGGATCACGCAACCGATCGCTGCGGCATTAAAAGCAAAAGTACTCGTTTATGCTGCAAGTCCTCTCTTTAACGGAAATTCTGATCAAACGACACTGAGAAATCCAGACGGAACACTCCTTTTTCCCGCCCAGTTTGAGATATCAAAATGGGAAAAAGCAGTTTCAGCATGCCAAGAAGCGATTGATATCTGCCATAGTGTTGGAATGAAACTATACACCTATAACCCCAGTTTTCAGCAATACCAACTAACGGATACCATTGTTACCCAGTTATCCCTTCGGAATGCATTCTGCGAAAAATGGAACAGTGAAATAATCTGGGGTAACACAAAAACCGGCAGAGGGAACATCCAACAAAATCAAAGACTGGCTTCCGCGAATCTCGATGTCCAGTATATTGACAATTATCAGATGAGGGCCCAATTACAACCCCCTCTTAAAATTGCAAGAATGTTTTACACGGAGAATGGTGTACCCATCGAAGAGGATACAGAATGGGCAAACAGAGATATTCTGAAACTAAAAGTAGCAGAAAAAGCAGATAACCTCTATATTCGCGAAGGATATACAACCGTTCAATTGCACTTTAACAGAGAACCTCGGTTCTATGCCAATCTCGGTTTTGATGGGGGAGTCTGGTACGGCCAAGGAAGATATGACGATTCACAACCGGAAGAGTTGTTTTATGTAGCATGCCGTAGAAGCGGCGCACAAGGGAAAAAAGGAAGGGAATTTGGCCCGTTTACCGGATATTATTGGAAAAAATGTGTCCATTTCCAGAATGTTCAATCATCAGAGAACGGGTACGATATCGAGTATTATCCCTGGCCGATTATTCGGCTGGCCGATCTATACCTCTTATATGCCGAAGCTATCAATGAACTGGAAGGTCCAAATGGCAGCAATCAAAACTACCTTTTTGGCTATATTGACCTGATCAGGGAGCGTGCCGGATTAGAAGGGGTAAAATACTCCTGGGATAATTTTGCCCATACAAAAAAGTACCAGACACAGGAAGGCATGAGAGAGATCATACACAGAGAACGGTTGATCGAATTGGCATTGGAAGGTCAGCGTTTCTGGGATATCCGAAGGTGGAAAGCTGTTCCGGATTATTATCAAACCCCTATCGAAGGTTGGAACATAACGGAAAGCAACCCCGATTTATTTTATAATGTAGTACCAATATTTGAACAAAAATTTTCCGTAAAAGATTATTTTTGGCCAATACGCGAAGCTTATATTGAAAATAACCGCAATCTTGTCCAGAATATCGGCTGGTAAAACAATGATAAATATAAATATCAACATAAAATGAAAACTATCAATAATAACACAACCGTACTGTTTTCTTCTATATTGTGTCTGTTTTTAGTATGGGCAGGCTGCAAAGAAGAAGGGCGCATCGATCAAATTGATGAGTCTGCGCCTGCTCCGCAACCGGTAACAGTTACCAAGGTCGAAAATATACCGGGAGGGGCCATTATCCGGTATACCCTTCCTTCCGATGAGAATTTGCTGGGTGTAAAAGCCGAGTACGAAAGAATTCCCGGCCATACGGTCAAAACGGAAGCATCATTATACACAGATTCTTTAGTTATAGAAGGGCTGGGAGACACAAAACCACACGAGGTACGACTGTATAGTGTCGGAAGAAATGGTAAAACTTCGGATGCTATTTTTATAGAGGTAACCCCTTTAGATCCTCCTATCATGATCGCTACAAAAAAAATGAGTGCCACATTCGGAGGCGTAAAGGTTGAGTTCACTAATGAAGCACGTGCCAACCTGGCGCTGGTACTGATGACCGACACACTGGACACCGGGGAGTGGATCCCATTGCAAACGTTCTATACAAAAGCCCCGGAAGGCAGTTTTTACAGGAGGGGATTGGGTAATAAAGAACAAAAGTTCGCACTATATATCCGGGACCGGTGGAATCATAAATCCGATACGTTGGTGCAGATGCTTACCCCTGTGGCTGAAGAGGAGATTCCAAAAAATCAATTTCAAAACATGAAACTGCCAGGAGACAGTTGGGAATACATTCAAAGTGCACAATATGCAATAGAAGGAATGTGGGATGGTATAACCAGTAACAGAACTGGGAACGTATATGCAGGCAGAACAACCGAACCAATGCCACAACATTTTACGATTTCACTTGGGCATACCGTTTCAATCAGCCGTTTTAAAGTGCATCACCGGCTAGGTAATGAGTATACAGAGCAAAGTCCAAGAACATTTGAATTGTGGGGTTCAGAACTTCCTCCTACGGATGGTAGCTGGGAGAACTGGTACCTGTTGGGAGAATTTGAAGCATTCAAGCCTTCCGGATATAATGAAGATGGTTCTGTAGGGACAATAACAGCTGAAGATAAAAAATATGCCCAGGAGGAAGGTATTGATTGTGAATTAATAGTAACGGATAAAGTGAAAGATCCTCACAGACCGGTGAAATATATCCGGTTCAGGACCACTTCAACCTATTCTACTTATGGAACAGATGTAACTAATGGACAAATAATCATTGCCGAAATAACTTTTTGGGGACAAATCCATGACTAATATCACAAAATTATGAAGAAATATATCTGTATTACAACCACTTATATATGTTTATTATTGTTGTTTTCCTGTGAAAAAATGGATGATAACTATAAGGAATATGTTGTTCGGGATGGTATTATCTACCCGGGAAAAGCAACTTCTCCATTCGTTGCCGCAGGGGAAAAAAGAGTGCAGGTCTCATGGTTACGCAGTGCAGACCCCAAAGTAGTCAAAGCTAAGATTTACTGGAATAACTATACTGATTCAGTAGATCTGGATATAACGCCTGAGCTGGACACTATCAGGTATCTAATTGATAATCTGGAAGAAAACACCTACACTTTCATTATAAAAACATTTGACGCCAAAGGTAACGTCTCAATACCTGTGGAAGTATCGGGAAGGGCTTATGGACCGATCTACAAAGCAGGACTATTTAACAGAAATATCGCACAGGAAAAAGTATCGGAAGATGAAGGCTGGGTAATTTCCTGGGAGATGGGGGATATTACTAGAGGGGCAGCTTTCACAGAATTATCCTTCAGAAACAGCAAAAATGAGCCCATGACAGTTATTACACCAATAGAGAATATGGCTACCATTGTTACTGATTTCAAAGAAGGAGGTGAATACCAATATAGAACCGGATATATCCCGGAAATCGGGGCAATTGACACGTTCTATACCGAATACATTAGTCGCACAATGCCTCCTCAGAAAATTAATAAAGCAGAGTGGGTAGCTACCGCTAGTTCTGATGCCCGTGATACTCAGGCGCCCAATGGAGCTCCCGATAAGGCGATAGATGATGACCCGAACACTTTCTGGCACTCACGACATAGCCCCAGTTCTCCCGGTTATCCTCATTGGATTGCCATCGATATGAAAAAGGAGATTAAAGTAGAATATGTTGAATTAACTCCAAGGGCAACATATACTAACCAGAGTTTCAACAAATTCATAATTCAAGGAAGTATGGACGGAATAAATTGGACTGATTATGGTGATTTTTACCTAGAACCAGTAGGTCTAAAAGTACAACAGTTCGTATTAGAAGAAAATCCAACGATGCAACATATAAGAATATACATGACACAGGGAGGATCGGTACATGCTCATTTAGCTGAATTCTCGGTTTATGGGTCAGTCAATTAAATTTGATATTTTCGTAGAGACGTGCAGCTACGCGTCTCTACATTATCCATCTATAAAGAAAAAGAGGAAGAAAATGAAAACATTTTTACAAATTATCATGCTGATGGGAATATTTTCAATTCTTTCATTTGACCAGAATGCTCCCCATTTTATAGAAGACACACAGTTTCCACTGCCCGTCAACTCCGTTCATTTAACGGGCTATTTGGATGACTATATCAGACTTTCTATCGAGAATTGGAATAAAGGCAATTTACCCTATCGCAAATTCGTAGATTTTTATAGGAATGGAAGACCTAAGTTTGCATTAGGCGAAATGTGGGGAAAAGCGGTCCGATCCGGCTGTATGTTATATCGGTATACGCAGGATCCTGACCTTAAAAAAATTATGGATGAAACAGTAAAGGATCTGCTATCTACCCAACGCGAGAATGGAAGCATCAGTTGTGTGGAAGTCGAAAAACAACCGGAAAGCAGCGAACTGTGGGAACGAAAGTATGTTATGCTCGGGCTACAGGAGTATTACGAATGGGTAAATGCCGACCCAAAGGTCTTAGATGCTTTGAAGAAACAGGCAGATAATATCATTTCTTTGGTAGGCCATTCACCTAAAAAGGAAATTACGGATATTGGCTGGAGCGCTACCAACATCGGTTACGAACCTTGCCATATTGAATCGAGTAGTTTGCTTGAACCGTTTATGCGTTTGTACAAATGGACAGGTGAACAAAGGTATCTCGACTTTGGCACTTATATCATTGAATCGGGAGGAACAAAACAGTATGATATCTTTGAAATGGCGCTCAATAATGTGGAACCATATAAAATGGCGGGACATTATCCGAAGGCGTATGAAATGTTATCGATATTTGAAGGATTGGTCGAGTATTATCGTGTGACAGGAAAACCGGAAATCAAGCAAATGTGTCTTAATTTATATAACAATGTCAGAGAAAAAGAAATAACCATCATAGGAAATGGTGGATCTGACCAGCCTTATCACCCATCTGTGCGGGGGGAAGCCTGGGGAAATACGGCATTAGAGCAAACCAATCCTGATATAACCCGTATGATGGAAACATGCGTAGGGGTTACATGGATGAAGTTTTGCAGCCAGATACTTCGTCTCACGGGTGATCCTTCGGCAATGGATGAAATCGAAAAATATGTTTACAACGGATTGATCGGTGCCATGAAACCAACCGGGGACGGATTCAGTTATGTGAACCTGTTAAATGGGCGTAAAGTCACCAATGAAGGATGGGGGTGGAAATTCGATGAGATGCATGTTACCTGCTGTAACCTGAATGGCCCAATGGGACTGGCCTACATTCCGTATGTTGCCGCAATGAATTCGGAAAGAGGTCCGGTTATCAATCTCTATAACAAGGGAAAAGTGCAATTTCAAACGCCTAAGAATAAAGCTGGAGAAATAGACATTATAACGGATTATCCTGTTTCCGGAGATATAAAACTTAATCTTAGTTTGCAGAACCGGGAATCGTTTACGATAAAAATAAGAATTCCATCCTGGAGTAAAGAATCTTCATTGAAAATAAATGGAAAGAGTGTAAACATATTACCCGGGACATACGCTGATCTAACACGTAAATGGAAAAATGGAGATCAGATTGAACTTCAACTGGATATGAGATGTAGGGTAATGAATGCCCCACACGGCAGTAATCGTATGGGAGACAACTATCAAGCTGTAATACGAGGTCCGATAGTGCTTTCTCGTGATGAAAATATAGACAGCCTCTATAATCAACCCATTGCCCTTAAATCTGAAAATGGATATATTCAAGCGATTCAAGAAAAACCTATATGCAATGCGATTAAGCTTCAATTCTCTATTCCTACTGAAGATGGGGAAAATATCACAATGATTGATTATGCATCTGTAAATAATTGGGATAATAACATGCATATATGCACGTGGTTGCCAATAAAAGATAGAAATTAAACTCAAATTCGTCAAAATAGAATTAGTTAATAAATATTCACCAAAATATTGATTTAGTAACCATATTATAAAGTTCTTAATAATTCGGCAACTTTCGACGATACTGTTCCAAAAAGTGTGTCTGTACCTGTAAAAAAAGAACATAGTCTGAAAACTTTATTAGTTTTGCAAATAACCATAACAAACAATAAAATTCAAAGACTATGTTACTATCAAAGGAACAGCTTTCTTCCGTAATGGCCAAACATTCAGAGCGCGAAAACGGGTTACACGATTTAATGGAAATCATGCTTGAGAGTATGATGCTGGCAGAGCGTCGCGAGTTTTTAGACCAGTCAAAAGGTAACAAAGGGAATGGTTACCGTCAGGGTCGCAGTTTCGGGCATGGCCGTGTTCTGGAATTCAGGATTCCACGTGACCGTTACGGCAACTTCCATCCAAAGATTCTTGCATTGTTGCGTGACCAGGAACTGGAGTGCGAACGTTTGGCCGGCAGCCTTTATTGCAGGGGTTTGACCCAGGGGCAGGTCGGCGAGATCTTCGGTGAGATTTACGGTGAGCATTACAGCAAAGCCAGCATTTCGCGCATGATTGACTACTTGCGCTCCGATGTGCAGGAGTGGCTGAACCGTCCGTTGGAGGGTTATTACCCGATTGTATTGGTGGATGCCATCCATATCAAGATCCACCGTAAACGTTCAGTAGCCACTGAGGCTTTCTATGTGGTCCTGGGGGTGAAAGAGGACAAGAAGCGTGAGGTGCTGGGTATTTACAACCGCCCCACGGAGAGTGCCGCGGGCTGGGAAGATATCTTCCGGGATGTCCAAAGTCGTGGGGCAGGTCATATAGGACTGCTGGTAAGCGACGGGCTGACAGGCCTGGACTCGGCCCTGTCGGTCGTTTATCCGAAGACCCTGCTGCAGCGGTGCGTCACCCATTTGAAGCGCAACATGCTCTCCAAAGTGCGCCATGGTGACAAAATGGAGCTGGCGGAGGATTTACGCGAAGTGTTCCGTACGGGCCAGAAAGACTACACCAAGTGCGAAGCCTGGCAAAACTGGACGGCACTTTGCCAAAAATGGGGAAAGGATTACAGGAGCATCAAAAGGATGGGGGAGGATATTTCCTACAAATATTACTTCATTTAAGTTTCGCAAGTAAAAATATCGCAAAAATAATCGCATAAAAAAACGGCATAGATGCTTCTGTAATTCACAGATTATTAGTATATTTAAGCGTCAAAACCAAAAATACTAACAGCCCTATGCCGATATACAAAAGTAACTCTATTTTATCAGAAATCAGCGTTTTTTTCAAGAAAGATGATTCAAACAGTGCCCTTTTTACCCTGACGGATATGCTAAAAGGTTTCAACATGTCGGAGAAGGTCCTCTTCGGGAGCAGGAGCAAATGCAACAGCAAGTATTCCCTGCTGCAGGTGCTCGAGTTGCTGATTATGTTCCCCTGTTTCATGATCAAGAATCCTTACAATTATTGTCGATCATCCCTAAGCGGCTTCTTTGGCTGCGAAAAGGATGTTTTCTACCGTTTCGTAAACAACGAAATTTATGATTGGCGCAAGATACTCTACCACTTCACCATTCAAATATGGAACAAGGTTCGCGTGAGAAGTGACCACAAGCATCAAACTGTTTGCCTGATGGTGGACGATACCGACTTTCCCAAAACGGGAAGGCGTATTGAAAACATCGGTAGGGTCTATTCCCACCTGAGACACAAGACGATCCTTGGTTTCAAATCTCTCTTTCTGGGCATCACGGATGGCAAGAGCCAGTTCATCCTCGACTTCGCCATCCTCGGGGAGAAGGGCAGGAAGAACAACTTCAGCATGAGCGACAAGGAGCTCGAATCGCGGTTTACCAAGGATAGAGATGAAGCGTCCCCCGTTGTAACGCGGGCAAAAGAGTACGGGGAGAGCAAGATCCAGTTGATGATAACCATGATAAAGCGAGCCATTAGAAAGGGCATCCGCTTTGACTACCTGCTTGCCGACAGTTGGTTCACCTGCTCGGAGGTGATTCGCTTCATACGTGCCCGGCACATCAAGTGCCATTACCTGGGTATGATCAAGATCGGGAAGAAGGGAGTTACAAAATACGGTTTTGAAGGGAAGGAACTCACCGCCCGGGCACTGATCAATCTGCTTGAAGCCAGGGGTGAAGCCAGAAGGAGCCGCAAGCTTGGTTGTCAGTATATTACCGCTGACGTTCGCTTTGCGGGCACAGATGTACGTCTCTATTTTGTGAAGAGAAAAAAGGAGTCCTGGAATGGAATAATGACGACCAACCTCTCCCTGGAGTTCCTGGAAGCCTATCGGATTTATGCCATGCGTTGGTCCCTCGAGGTCTTCTTCAAGGAAACCAAGGGATTGCTGGGTATGGGCAAGTGCCAGTCCCGGAACTTCGCAGCGCAGCTTGCCGCAACCACGATCACGGCCTTGCAATACAATTTGCTTTCCCTGGCTAAAAGGTTCACCAGTTATGAGACCATTGGCGGAATCTTCAGGGATGTGCAACACTCTGGCATGGAGCTCTCCGTAACGGAGAGGATATGGGGCATTATCCTTGAAATGGTGAAAATCATGACCGGGATCTTCTCCATTGAAGAGGAAGAGATCTTCGATGCAATCATTAATAAATCGGATAATCTGGCTCACTTTATCAACTTTTATGAACTAAAATCGGCAAGTTGTAAGCCGTCGGTCATAGGCGTATTGGATTGCTTCGATTAAACCGTGATCTTTGTCAAAAAAAGATGAACACTAACAAAATGAATCGTCGTTTTACTCAACACGAAGCGTTTTCCCTGATCGAAGAGTACTTTCAAAGTGGTCAGCGGGCCACGGATTTTTACCGGTCCAAAAACATGAGTGAATGGCAGTTTTACAAATGGAGAAAATTGTATCTTGAAGTCCATCCGGAACATGAAGCCTCAAAAACACCCCCTGCAAAGGAGCCATCCCTCTTGCAGCCGGTAACTGTTATCGGCAAGCCGTCCTCCCGGCGGATGCCCCGGTTCGAGATCGCCTATCCCGGCGGGGTAACTCTTCGCGTGGACGAGGGGGTAACCGACATCACGCTACTCGGGGAACTGCTCACTTTTTAATTTCCCGGACGATGTTCTCACTTAACGAATCCCAGCGTTTTTACCTCTGCCTCTCACCCACCGACCTGCGTAAAGGATTTGACAGTTTATGCGGGCTTGTCTCATCGGAATTGGGACGCGACCCGTTAGGCGGGGAAGTGTTCATCTTTGTCAACAGGTCCAGGACGACCATCAAGCTGCTCCATTGGGAACGGGGCGGGCTCGTGCTGTACCACAAGCGCCTGGAAAGCGGCCGCTTTTCCCTTCCCCGCGTCCATTCTTCCGGCAAGGGATGCAGTATTCTTTGGCGCGATTTGGTCATGATGGTCGAGGGTATTTCCATGGAAAAAACCACCCGCCGGAAAAGATTCAATATTGCTCCAAAAACCGCGTGAATAAAGACTTTCGTGCTTGTTCATCTCATTGATAAGTTGTATCTTTACACCATGAAAACAAGCAATACGGAATTGAATGACCAGGTTGTTATTTCCCGCGGGGAATATAACGAATTGCTGTCCATCAAGTCCGATTGCGAATACCTGAGGTTTCAACTCTCCGAGCTAAAACGGATGCTTTACGGTGTGAGAAGTGAACGCTTCAGGTCGGAAAAAACCGATGACGGGCAATTGGACCTCTTTGCCGGCACGCGGGATTCACTTCGCGATATTCAGCCAAAAGCGGAAGCGAACAAGGAAACCATCACTTACGAACGCGAAAAGACACGCGAAAAGCCTGTCCGGAGCCGTCTTCCCGAGCACCTGCGACGGGAAGAGGAGGTGATTGAACCTGACCTTATCCCCGATGGAGCCGTCAAGATAGGGGAGTCTGTCACCGAGCTGCTGGAGTACAAGCCCGCCGACGTTTACGTGCGGGTTATTATCCGTCCCAAGTACGTGGTGCCGGGCACGGAAGGTGAAGGCTGCGTTACTGTAGCCCCCATGCCCTCGTTGCCCATCGTGAAAGGAAATGCCGGGGCGGGCATTCTCTCCCATATCTGCGCGAGCAAATTCATCGACCACCTCCCGTTCTATCGCCAGGCCGAGATATTCAAGCGGCAAAAGATACCGGTTGCCGAGTCGACGCTCAAGGGCTGGTACGCCGCCGTCTGCCGCTTGCTTGAGCCGTTACACGATACACTGATCCATGAAATAATGAAACGCGACTACCTTCAGGTGGACGAGTCCCCGATACCTGTTCTTACCTCGGATAAGCCCGGTGCCACGCACAAGGGGTACATGTGGGTGTTTCATGCCCCCGTGGAAGGCATGGCGTGCTTCAGGTACGGAAAATCCCGCTCGGGGGATGTCGCCGCCGGATTTCTTGACGGGTACCGCGGCGCGCTCCAAACTGACGCGTACGCGGGGTATGACCAGTATAAGGACGCGGAGCACATCACACTTTTGGCATGCATGGCCCATAGCCGGCGAAAATTTGAACACGCCAAGGAGAACTCGCCATCGAGATCGCGTCAAGCCCTTGACTTGTTCGCGAAACTCTACCGGGTAGAGAAACGGGCACGCGAAGAAAAGATGCCATTCGAGGAACGGCACCGGCTGCGCGAACAACAATCAATACCGGTGATGGAAGAGCTGAAACGATGGCTGGAAGACCAGCGGGGGCAAGTCTTGCCTAAATCTCCCATAGGAATCGCGGTTGCCTACACTCTGAAAATTTGGGACAGGTTGGAAAGGACGATGACGGACGGCAAATTCGAGATAGACAATAACGAGATTGAAAATAAAATCCGGAAACTTGCCCTGGGACGCCGTAACTATTTATTCTGCGGGAGCCACGAGGGAGCCGAGCGTAACGCGATGATGTATTCTTTCTTCGCCTGTTGTCGCGAAGCCGGCGTGAATCCAACGCGATGGATGACTGATGTCCTCAACAGAATACCCGATTATCACGCGAATAAACTGGAAGAGCTGCTCCCACACAATTGGAAAGAGAATATCCTTGGATAAGACGGATCCTTACATGCACGATACCCCCGATCAACGATCGAATACAATATTGTCATACCGCCATTGATTCAATGTGCCGGTTGAAACAGAGAATAACCATAGGAGGTGGACCGGAGAGGGATATGCTAATTTTTACCCATTCCTGCAACACGCTCATAGCCGACGGGATACGGCAAGTTAGCAACTTGCGAAACTTGAATTACTTCACCTATCTGCAATTCCACCCCCGTATCCAGTCAATGGTCTACACCACAAATTGGATAGAGCGGCTTAACAAGGACTTCCGGCGCGTATTGAAGATGCGAGGGGCAATGCCCAATGAGGAGTCGGTACTGGTACTCATCGGTAAAGTGGCGATGGACAAGGATGCTTATAACAGGGAATTACCCGGTATTGACAGGGACAAGACGTTGTTCCCCGGTGAGTGAAGGTATTTCCCGCCAACCCATGACAAAGGTCCTTAATTCCTCTTACTTGCACAAGGACAAGCAAGTTGCATGCTGCGCATGTAATCCTTGTGCAAGTATCGGAATTAAAAAATACATGTCATGGATTAGGTGAAATTAAAAAAAAGAAATAAATTTGTTATAAGACTGATAAAGCAATAGACTAGAGACACACTAAATGTAACACTACCAGAGAATGCGGTCAAACTCAGTTTAGAACGCAAGAATGTTTCCGAGCTTGCACAGGAATTGGGTATTGCCCCCTTTCTTCTATATCGTTGGCGGAAAGAATACCAGCAGAAAGGTGAAGCCAGTTTTCCCGGACACGGAGTCCAGTCATTAAGTGAGGACACCAAAAGGATTGCTGAACTGGAAAAACGTCTGGGTGAAGCTGAAACGGAGCGGGACATATTAAAAAAAGCTTTGAGCATCATCTCCAAGAGAGATCGTTGATCTATCTCTTTATAAAGGAATACAACTCGAAACAATGGACGATCGAGGTGATGTGTAAAGTACTGAAAGTGCCCAGGAGCAGTTATTACCGCTGGCTTAAAGATCCGGAGGGCGCGCGTAAGCGTAAGTATATGGAGCTGGACGAAAAGATCAGGGATGCCTATTTTGCTGCCAAGGGACGCAATGGAAGCCCCCGGCTGGCGAAGGATTTGCAGGTATCCGGAACTCCCGTCTCGAGAACCACCGTAGCATGCCATATGAGGGAAATGGGCTTGCGCAGCAAACTCTCGAGACGATTCAAAGTGACGACGGATGCCTCTCACAACTATAAGGTTGCACCAAATCTGCTGAATCGCAGGTTTAATCAGAATGAGCCTGTGAAAGCATGTGTCTCTGACCTGACCTATATTCCATGTCGGGATGGGTTTCTTTATCTGACCTGTGTGCTGGATCTTTTTGATCGCAAACTGATCGGATGGTCCATAAGCGATCATATGAATGCATCCCATACCGTAGTTCCGGCCATCAGGATGGCCAATAGGAACAGACCTTTTGGAGAAGGAATGATATTTCATTCTGACCGGGGCATACAATATGCTTGCAAACAGACTGTCAATCTGTTGAAATCCTTGAAGCTGGAACAAAGTATGAGTGGAAAGGGAAATTGTTGGGATAATGCCGTGGCTGAAAGCTTTTTCAAAACTTTCAAATCTGAATTGGTCTATGGTACCAAACTCAAAACAAGAGAGCAAAGTAAGCCGTCGGTCATAGGCGTATTGGATTGCTTCGATTAAACCGTGATCTTTGTCAAAAAAAGATGAACACTAACAAAATGAATCGTCGTTTTACTCAACACGAAGCGTTTTCCCTGATCGAAGAGTACTTTCAAAGTGGTCAGCGGGCCACGGATTTTTACCGGTCCAAAAACATGAGTGAATGGCAGTTTTACAAATGGAGAAAATTGTATCTTGAAGTCCATCCGGAACATGAAGCCTCAAAAACACCCCCTGCAAAGGAGCCATCCCTCTTGCAGCCGGTAACTGTTATCGGCAAGCCGTCCTCCCGGCGGATGCCCCGGTTCGAGATCGCCTATCCCGGCGGGGTAACTCTTCGCGTGGACGAGGGGGTAACCGACATCACGCTACTCGGGGAACTGCTCACTTTTTAATTTCCCGGACGATGTTCTCACTTAACGAATCCCAGCGTTTTTACCTCTGCCTCTCACCCACCGACCTGCGTAAAGGATTTGACAGTTTATGCGGGCTTGTCTCATCGGAATTGGGACGCGACCCGTTAGGCGGGGAAGTGTTCATCTTTGTCAACAGGTCCAGGACGACCATCAAGCTGCTCCATTGGGAACGGGGCGGGCTCGTGCTGTACCACAAGCGCCTGGAAAGCGGCCGCTTTTCCCTTCCCCGCGTCCATTCTTCCGGCAAGGGATGCAGTATTCTTTGGCGCGATTTGGTCATGATGGTCGAGGGTATTTCCATGGAAAAAACCACCCGCCGGAAAAGATTCAATATTGCTCCAAAAACCGCGTGAATAAAGACTTTCGTGCTTGTTCATCTCATTGATAAGTTGTATCTTTACACCATGAAAACAAGCAATACGGAATTGAATGACCAGGTTGTTATTTCCCGCGGGGAATATAACGAATTGCTGTCCATCAAGTCCGATTGCGAATACCTGAGGTTTCAACTCTCCGAGCTAAAACGGATGCTTTACGGTGTGAGAAGTGAACGCTTCAGGTCGGAAAAAACCGATGACGGGCAATTGGACCTCTTTGCCGGCACGCGGGATTCACTTCGCGATATTCAGCCAAAAGCGGAAGCGAACAAGGAAACCATCACTTACGAACGCGAAAAGACACGCGAAAAGCCTGTCCGGAGCCGTCTTCCCGAGCACCTGCGACGGGAAGAGGAGGTGATTGAACCTGACCTTATCCCCGATGGAGCCGTCAAGATAGGGGAGTCTGTCACCGAGCTGCTGGAGTACAAGCCCGCCGACGTTTACGTGCGGGTTATTATCCGTCCCAAGTACGTGGTGCCGGGCACGGAAGGTGAAGGCTGCGTTACTGTAGCCCCCATGCCCTCGTTGCCCATCGTGAAAGGAAATGCCGGGGCGGGCATTCTCTCCCATATCTGCGCGAGCAAATTCATCGACCACCTCCCGTTCTATCGCCAGGCCGAGATATTCAAGCGGCAAAAGATACCGGTTGCCGAGTCGACGCTCAAGGGCTGGTACGCCGCCGTCTGCCGCTTGCTTGAGCCGTTACACGATACACTGATCCATGAAATAATGAAACGCGACTACCTTCAGGTGGACGAGTCCCCGATACCTGTTCTTACCTCGGATAAGCCCGGTGCCACGCACAAGGGGTACATGTGGGTGTTTCATGCCCCCGTGGAAGGCATGGCGTGCTTCAGGTACGGAAAATCCCGCTCGGGGGATGTCGCCGCCGGATTTCTTGACGGGTACCGCGGCGCGCTCCAAACTGACGCGTACGCGGGGTATGACCAGTATAAGGACGCGGAGCACATCACACTTTTGGCATGCATGGCCCATAGCCGGCGAAAATTTGAACACGCCAAGGAGAACTCGCCATCGAGATCGCGTCAAGCCCTTGACTTGTTCGCGAAACTCTACCGGGTAGAGAAACGGGCACGCGAAGAAAAGATGCCATTCGAGGAACGGCACCGGCTGCGCGAACAACAATCAATACCGGTGATGGAAGAGCTGAAACGATGGCTGGAAGACCAGCGGGGGCAAGTCTTGCCTAAATCTCCCATAGGAATCGCGGTTGCCTACACTCTGAAAATTTGGGACAGGTTGGAAAGGACGATGACGGACGGCAAATTCGAGATAGACAATAACGAGATTGAAAATAAAATCCGGAAACTTGCCCTGGGACGCCGTAACTATTTATTCTGCGGGAGCCACGAGGGAGCCGAGCGTAACGCGATGATGTATTCTTTCTTCGCCTGTTGTCGCGAAGCCGGCGTGAATCCAACGCGATGGATGACTGATGTCCTCAACAGAATACCCGATTATCACGCGAATAAACTGGAAGAGCTGCTCCCACACAATTGGAAAGAGAATATCCTTGGATAAGACGGATCCTTACATGCACGATACCCCCGATCAACGATCGAATACAATATTGTCATACCGCCATTGATTCAATGTGCCGGTTGAAACAGAGAATAACCATAGGAGGTGGACCGGAGAGGGATATGCTAATTTTTACCCATTCCTGCAACACGCTCATAGCCGACGGGATACAGAGCAAATGCGCTTGCAGGTATTTGAATATATTGAATCCTGGTATAATCATAAAAGGAGATTCTCAGCATTGGGTAACTTAACCATTGATGAATTTTGGAATCAGTATAATCTTAAAAAAGAATCAATTAAAAATGTCGCTTAACTTTTTGTCTCAATTAAGTTTGCAAGTCCACACCCAAGTTGTTTAACTTAATTAATAGATATGAAGAATTTTACATTTTCACTCCTGTTACTGCTGATTGCCTTTACAACAGGCAACCTATATGGGCAGTCATTCTATGATTATTATGAGACCAAAAGCAAGGCTTGGGGTGTTATCGATAACTATTTTACTCCTCCTGAACGATATGAAAATCAATTTGGCGATTATCGCTCACCACTTCGGTTTTACAATGGAGAAGAGGTCGTGACAAAAGAGGATTGGCTTGAACGACGTGCTGAAATTCGAGACCGCTGGATGGAAATGATGGGGCCTTGGCCTAAATTGATCACAGATCAGGAGTTCGAATTTCTTTCTTCAGAGAAACAGGATGGTTTTACCCGACATAAGGTGCGGTTTTATTGGACACCCAACGAGCAAACGGAAGGTTATTTGCTGATTCCAGAAAAAACGGGTGCCAAGCCGGCGGTAATTACTGTCTTTTATGATCCGGAAACAGCAGTAGGCATTGGAGGCAAACCCTATCGAGATTTTGCTTATCAGCTGGTAAAAAGGGGGTTTGTTACTCTCTCCATAGGAACAACAGAAACGACCAAAAGCAAAACCTACTCCATCTATTACCCCAACCGAGAGAATGCACAATTGCAACCATTGTCGGCACTTGCCTATGCAGCTGCAAACGCTTGGGAGGTACTGGCAAAGGTTGACGATGTTGATTCTACCCGAATTGGTATCGTGGGTCACTCTTACGGGGGGAAATGGGCCATGTTCGCTTCCTGCCTATTTGATAAGTTCGCTGCTGCCACATGGATCGATCCCGGCATCGTATTCGACGAGACAAAAGGAAGTGGTGTCAACTACTGGGAACCCTGGTACTTGGGTTATTATCAGCCGCCATGGTCTGGCACTTGGAACAAGAAAGGTGGGACTGGGAAGGGGTTGTATCCACGGTTGAAAAATGATGGATATGATTTGCATGAGTTGCATGCACTGATGGCTCCCAGGCCCTTCCTCGTATCGGGAGGGTCAGGTGATCCCATAGAAAGATGGATTCCCCTAAATCATACAGTCGCCGTGAATCGATTGCTCGGTTATGAAAATAGGGTTGCAATGAGTAGTCGCCCGAAGCATTTCCCCACCCGTGAATCAAATGAGATAGTCTATTCTTTCATGGAATGGTTTTTGATGGCAAAATGAGGATTCTTAAGATCAGGATTTATCCTACCATAATTTCACGAACATGAGTAAGAGAATCACTCTTTTTTACTTTATAACGTGAGTTCGGGATAACATATTATCCCCAAATGGTTAATTGACTTGACTTTTCCACTTCAAATTTGATTGAAGGCTTTTTGGGAAAGAAACAATATGCCACCAATGCAGCAATTATGTTCATGATGAAATTATGTGTGGAACGATGCCTTGAATGTTCTATCTGGCAGATATTCTTCAGTTCATCATTGATGGACTCAATTACAGATCTTTTGCGTAAGAGAATCTTGTCGCGGAATGACATCAGGGAATTTTTCATATTTGAGCGTATACCGGTCACTAAATGAACACCCTGGTCAAACAGCATCTCGAAGAGCTTTGTGCTGATGTAACCCTTGTCTGCATATAGTTTACCGAAAAGATCTTTGGTAAGAACATTGATTACGTCAGGGTTTCTATCGTCGACATTGCCTTTTGTGAGAGAGAAATTCAGCAATTCACCCTTTTCGTTACAGACCAGATGAAGCTTGAATCCAAAAAACCAGCCCATCGTACTTTTCCCTCTTTGTGCCAGATCCCTGAATACTTTATTCGAGTGTATACGCTTGTTATGACATACTTTAATGGGAGTGCTATCCACATATGTAATGCCTGTGCATTCACCAAATCCAAAGAGTTTGAGCAAGAGCATGAAAGGTACAATCACCCTGGGTTGCAACTCGACAAAACGGTTGTAGGAAACGGCATTTGGAAAATAGCTCTTCATGTGTTTGCAAATATAAAACAGGTAATAATTCTTGAAATTATGGAAGGTTCCGCAGTGGAAACAGACCATCACGGCAATAATCTCGCTCTGGGACATTTGCGTTTTCCTGTTTCTCCTTTTAGTTGTACCCCCGGCTTGAAGTTGATGATTCTGAATTTCATTCTCATATTCTGCACAAAAATCGTCGGCAATACAAAATATTTCAATAACTTTGTCTGTTGTGATCATAGGGCTGATGTTTGTTATTTATTTGATTATCAGCTATAAATGTACAAATAATCTCCCTATATCACAACTTTTTTTATGCTTTTCTTATCCCGAACTCACGTTAATAGTTTTCAAAGCGGAATTTCTCTTTTTTTTCGAGAGATACCGTTTTATTTTCTTTTCATCTTCACTGTTTCTTGCACGTTTAACGTGTTGATTTACTTTTTATGGTGGCATTTTTATATATATTGACATTATCACTCTTCCAAGGCATGGCAATTCCTTGTCATAAACCCTTTTACGACACGAAAGATGGCGATGAACGATTAAGTGATTCAAGTTTCGCAAGTAAAAATTCAGTAAAAATAATCGCATAAAAAAACGGCACAGAGGCTTCTGTAATTCACAGATTATTAGTATATTTAAGCGTCAAAACCAAAAATACTAACAGCCCTATGCCGATATACAAAAGTAACTCCATTTTATCAGAAATCAGCGTTTTTTTCAAGAAAGATGATTCAAACAGTGCCCTTTTTACCCTGACGGATATGCTAAAAGGTTTCAACATGTCGGAGAAGGTCCTCTTCGGGAGCAGGAGCAAATGCAACAGCAAGTATTCCCTGCTGCAGGTGCTCGAGTTGCTGATTATGTTCCCCTGTTTCATGATCAAGAATCCTTACAATTATTGTCGATCATCCCTAAGCGGCTTCTTTGGCTGCGAAAAGGATGTTTTCTACCGTTTCGTAAACAACGAAATTTATGATTGGCGCAAGATACTCTACCACTTCACCATTCAAATATGGAACAAGGTTCGCGTGAGAAGTGACCACAAGCATCAAACTGTTTGCCTGATGGTGGACGATACCGACTTTCCCAAGACGGGAAGGCGTATTGAAAACATCGGCAGGGTCTATTCCCACCTGAGACACAAGACGATCCTTGGTTTCAAATCTCTCTTCCTGGGCATTACCGATGGCAAGAGCCAGTTCGTACTCGACTTCGCCATACTCGGGGAGAAAGGCAGGAAGAACAACTTCAGCATGAGCGACAAGGAGCTCGAATCGCGGTATACCAAGGATAGGGACGAAGCCTCCCCCGTTATAACGCGGGCAAAAGAGTACGGGGAGAGCAAGATCCAGTTGATGATAACCATGATAAAGCGAGCCATTAGAAAGGGCATCCGCTTTGACTACCTGCTTGCCGACAGCTGGTTCACCTGCTCGGAGGTGATTCGCTTCATACGTGCCCGGCACATCAAGTGCCATTACCTGGGTATGATCAAGATTGGGAAGAAGGGAGTTACAAAATACGGTTTTGAAGGGAAGGAACTCACCGCCCGGGCACTGATCAATCTGCTTGAAGCCAGGGGTGAAGCCAGAAGGAGCCGCAAGCTTGGTTGTCAGTATATTACCGCTGACGTTCGCTTTGCGGGCACAGATGTACGTCTCTATTTTGTGAAGAGAAAAAAGGAGTCCTGGAATGGAATAATGACGACCAACCTCTCCCTGGAGTTCCTGGAAGCCTATCGGATTTATGCCATGCGTTGGTCCCTCGAGGTCTTCTTCAAGGAAACCAAGGGGTTGCTGGGTATGGGCAAGTGTCAATCCCGGAACTTCGCGGCGCAGCTTGCCGCAACCACGATCACGGCATTGCAATACAATTTGCTTTCCCTGGCTAAAAGGTTCACCAGTTATGAGACCATTGGCGGAATCTTCAGGGATGTGCAACACTCTGGCATGGAGCTCTCCGTAACGGAGAGGATATGGGGTATTATCCTCGAAATGGTGAAAATCATGACCGGGATCTTCTCCATTGAAGAGGAAGAGATCTTCGATGCAATCATTAATAAATCGGATAATCTGGCTCACTTTATCAACTTTTATGAACTAAAATCGGCAAGTTAGCAACTTGCGAAACTTGAATTAAGTGAAAATCCGTCATCCGGTCATCGTTGTCGTTATTCGCTGCTCAAAATCACGCCACCCCGCTTTTCGGTAATACTCCTTTGGCATTTTTACCGTGACCTGCCTGCCGGATTTCACCACTTTTCCCGGCACTCGGATAAACCATTCTCGGAAGGTAGAGTGCTCTTGACGCCAAACCCAAAAGTCGCCCCGGTATCGCATGAGCACCGATAAACTGTAGGCAAATGACGAAAGTTGCCAAAGAATATCGTTTACCCAAAAATCATGCGTGATGGTTTTTCCCGCACAAAGCGAGTTTTTGGTTTGCTCGATCCAATTCTCACTCTCTGATCGGGATCCATAAAGGGTATGGAGCTGCAAGGCATCCAATCCTTTCAGGTTCGAGCAATAGCAAAAGTACTCATACTCGGGTACAAATTGTTTTTCGCCAAAATAATCGACTTCAACCATTTGCTTTATGATGCGCACGGCATAAAACATGCGGGGATTCCTCCAACCGCTACATTGATGTATAAACCGGCAGGTCGCCGTCCGTGGGTCAACCGGTTGCCATGTCTGCCCGGCAAGCAAATCTTTCAGGTTTTTCAGCTTTACTTTCACCAAATATTCATGTTTGCCCTCTTCCAGCAAATCAAACAATCCACCATTGAAAAAGCCGCTGTCTGCCCTGAAAAAAACCTTCTCCACCTTTTGGGGAAGAGCGGCCAAGGTTTCTTTGACAAATTCACAAACGCCGTTTGAGGTGTAGCTTGAACCCGGGCGGAGCCACGAATTGACAAGCAGTTTCATCTCCGTGACGAAACATAAGATGGGGTGATAGCTTTTCGCGCCCTTTTTATGCGAGTTGTAACCCACTTCAGCTCCTTGTTGGTTGCCGTAAACGGTAAATGTGCTTGAGTCGCAATCAAGCGTCACGCGTTTTAACCCGCAACGGGAAACTTGCAAGCCGGTAAAATCCAATAACAACTCGTGAAGCGAACGGGCGCCCCTTTCACCCAAACCTGTCAAATGGCGGCGTATGGTGTCCTCGTCAATGTTCTTGGGTAACTTCAACAAGCGGGAAACCAAGGCGTCAAAGGTGAAATTTTCAATCCGCTTCAAACGGTGAACACCGCACAACGAAGCCAACAGGACACTTGAGAGTATTTGGGCTGTGCTGAAACGGCTTGCATTGTGGCGGATGGTTGGAAAAAGATGTTCCAGCTTGCCATAAATACCGCAATGGTTGATAAAATCAGAGGTTACGCTTAACCCTGAATATGATGTTAATTGTTCTGAACTGAACTTTTTCTTTACTGAACAGGCAGTAAATGAGATTTTTTCACTATTTTTGTCTTGCATGTGTCGGGTGAATGTTTGTTTTTGTATAACACTTTAAAGATAAATACTTTACCTGACATATGCAACTTTTATTTGAGACTTTTAGGTATACTTTTTCACTAGTGTCCCATTAAAATTAGGACGTTATTAATAATCAAATAAACCTGGTCCATTAGGTCCAAATCGTTCTTTGTCATTTTGAAATTTAGTTTTGTCAAAAAGGTCTCTAAGATGAGTTTTATCAGTCAATGAGATGCTTAATATCTGAAGAATCTCGTACGTGCTCCTGTCAAGTTTCATATCGTGTTGAACGATTGCCACAAGGCAGTAGGCGCATATTGCAGTATAGATTTGAATTCGGACTGCGTTCTCAGTTGTACCCCAGAACTTCTTGATTTTAAGATGCTGCTTCAGCCATTTGAAGAAAAGTTCTATTTGCCATCTATTTTTGTAAAGTTCGGCAACTAGATGTGAAGAGATGTGCATTGCATTTGTCAGGAATACAAATTCACGTTTCTGCTCTTCATCCCAATATCTTACCAGGCGAAGAGGCTCAGGGTAGTATTGCTTTGGATAAAAACCCGTTAACTCAATTGTTCCATCCGAAAGCACGTTCTTTGGCAACCTTCGCTTCCATTTGATGGTCTTGTACTGCAGGTTCTTCTTTGCACGAACAACGAAGTAAGCTCCAATCTGGTGAATCCTGTACAACATCTTAAAGTTGTTGTAGGCACGGTCAAATATGTAATAAGATCCGGGCTCATAAGGAATTTCCTTCATCGCTTTTGAATCGTGTACTGCGGCATCGGTGATGTGAAAGAATGCAGGTATCTGTGTTTCCAGATCATACAGGGTGTGTACTTTGATACCACCTTTAGTCCTGCGGAACTTTGCCCACCAGAAAACAGCCAGACACAAATCAATGGTTGTTGAATCAAAAGCGAATACGCTTCCATCGAGTTTGAAGATGTCTATAACACGCTTCTTCCTTGCCTCGTTTACAAGGTGATAGGCATATTCTTCAAAGATGAGATAGTCCCTGTCTTGATTGGCTCTAGCCAGGGATGATCTTGAAACACTTCTGCCCATTCCTAAATGATAGCATTTGGAATTATGAGCCTCAAGAGCGATAATCAAATCTCTCAGACTTTCCCGATTAGACAATTGCCCAAACATCAATGCGAGGAGCTGATTCCAACAAGTGAGATGCTTCACATATTTGTCGCCATCATACTTTCGAACGATGTAATTGAATTTTTTCCTATCTAAGAAAGCGACCAGCTGAGAGAACACGAATTTATCTTTATGCATTTGCAACCCTTCATTAGGATCGCAAAGATGAGAATTCAAATCCGTTTAATCGGAAATTGTCTTCAACTAACTAAATTTCAAATATTTCAAAGAACTATTTTAGATTTTAATGGGACAGCAATGATTTATCGTTAATAATTTTAAAATAGATTTTTGAGATGCTAGGACAAACTTTAATGAGAATAGACGTTTTGCATATAAAGATATTAGGGTTATTTACTTCATGAAAAATCATTTCAAACTCTTGCTATTGATAGGAATCTTCGTCACGTTTACCTGTTGCACCGCTGGTAATAACAGCAAGAACGGCGGCACCGAGGAGGTGAAGTGGAAGAAGATCAAGGATATTGTGATCTATGAGGATCCACAGTTTTACTCCTCGTTTCCGTCTGTTGTGAAGAACGGGAAAAACGATTTTATAGTCGCCTTTCGTCGTGCTCCGGACCGAAGAATATTCAGTGAATATGGAAACAACCATGTAGATCCTAACAGTTACCTGGTGATGGTACGTTCTAAAGATGGCGAAAACTGGAGCAAAGAGCCGCAACTCATCTATTCGCATCCTTTTGGCGGTTCACAGGATCCCTGTCTGTTGAGACTGAGTGACGGCACCCTACTCTGCACCAGCTACACATGGGCCTTCTTAAGGCCCGACGGGGTTGAGAACCTGAAACAACCCGTCTTTAACATCGGAGGAGGAGTCATCTTCCTGGGGGGATACCTGGTGCGCTCAACTGATGGAGGAAAGAGGTGGGGAGAGCCAATCTATCCGCCTCACGTGGAAGATGAGATTTATCTGAGCGCCTTGGGAGAACCGCTTCCCGCATACAATAGAGGGGCATTGTGCGAGGGGAAAAATGGCCGCATCTATTGGGTTGTTGCCGTGAATGACTCCATACCGGTAAAGAAGACATCCAATCACCTGCTTGTATCGGATGACAAGGGACTCACCTGGAGCTACTCGGGACTGGTGGCAAGCGACGACAATGCCTCCTTTAACGAGGCTTCCATCTATGAAACCCCAAAAGGTGATCTGGTGGCATTTCTAAGAACGGCCAATATGGATGATCAGGCTTGTATTGCCCGATCCAAAGATGGTGGAAAGACGTTCAGATGGGAGAAGATGGGCTTTCAGGGTCATCCCCTTAATGCACTCCGGCTTCCGGATGAGAGGGTATTGCTCACTTACGGCTATCGTCACAAACCATACGGGATACGGGCCAGAATACTTAACGCCGAATGTACCGACTATGCCACCGCACCGGAGATGATTTTGCGGGAGGATGGCGGAAATAGTGATATTGGATACACATGGCCTGTGCTGCTCGATGAAAAGAGGGTTCTGATTGTCTATTACTTCAACAAAGAGAACGGAACCCGGCATATTGCCGGAACGATATTGGGAAGATGAGCAATTTACAACCATATGGCTGGAACGAGGGACTGTTTCACCAAAAGCAACAGTCAACCTATAAAGAGTTTGCACACGTACGGGTGACAGTCACCCACAAGACATGTTGCCTAGCGGTCTTTATGAGAGTTAACTGAAACTCCGTCGCGAAGCGGGACACTATACTGCAACCGCTCAAGAGAAACGGAACAGGGAGAAGTCACAATCGAAATTATTAAAGACGTATCAAGATAAATACGATATACGATAAACGATAACAAGTCCGGACAATGACTAAATTTAAGCATATCCTGGAGAGTCACTACAAATCGGAAATGATCTCCTATTTGAACAGTCATCCCGAGGATTTTGAGGAAGCAATTGAACTGGCTATTGCGGACAGACAACCCTATTCATGGAGAGCTGCATGGGTATTGAGGGGTTGCATGGAAAGGAACGACAGGCGGATCAAGGAGCACCTGGACAGGATAATTGATGCCATACCAGCCAAACGGGATGGTCATGCGAGGGAGTTGTTGATAATTGTTCAGCAAATGGAGCTGGAAGAGGATCAGGAGGGTAAAGTGTTTGACATCTGCATGAATATCTGGGAAAAGATAGGCTGCCAGCCCTCTGTCCGCTACAACGCGTTTAAGCTGATGTGCGAAATCGCAAAGAGACATCCCGATCTGACAAATGAGATAACATTCCTGACGGAATCGATCTATACCGATTCCTTATCCCCCGGAGTAAAGCGGGGTGTCATGAGAATTGCAAACAGTCAGATGTAACGGGAAAAACTGTAATCACCTGGATGTTTCCGTATGGATCGGCATGCTAGCGCCGGTTGGAGGAGACAGTTTTTGCTGCTTTCGGCCTCTTTCCATCTGCCACATTGATGGTGTACTTCCCAATGGCTACATATTGATAACGCACTTCGATCACCTTCTTTCCGGAAGTTGAGAACTGATATCCTCCGCTGCTCTGGGAGCCGGCACCTCATTTGGGGAGGGCTACATTGAAGGAGGAAATCCATCTGACAGTTCTGTTTTTCAGTTAACTCCTTCCGAAAACAGGCTGGTTTTGAATTGTAGAAATATACAAGCTCAATAAAAGAAAAAGATGAATAGAAAACTGATCATTTCACTTTTTGGGGTAATGTTTCTATCCACGTACGGATGTGATGGTGATGTAACAACAAATGGAAAAGTTGAACTCTATCTGATTCAAAGTTATACAACAGTTGATAATTCATACCAAATAGTTGAATCAAGCGTAGTTACGGCAGAGATTCCGCTGATCGAATATGATGATATTCTATCGTACGACTCAAAAGAATGCATTTTTGAATTATCGGACAGGGCAATCAATTCCATCAAGGCACTTGAGACATCAGTATATGGGTTGGCATTTGCAATAAAAGCAAATGATACATTGGTTTATACCGGATATTTTTGGCCTAGCTACTCTTCTGTCAGTTGTGACTGGGTTGTGGTCGATCCCAATATGACCGGTATTGGCAATACGATGCAAGTGAGTCTGGGTTATCCTGGGTTAATTCAAGGAAAGATTATTCAGGATAAGAGGAATGATAAAAGAATAGTTCAAATATTAAGAGAGGATAGAAAACTTAAATAATTGCAGTTTGGGGAATAAAAAAACCACCAGCAATGTGGTGGTTTATAGTGCGCAGGATGAGACTCGAACTCACACGCCGGAACCGGCACTACCCCCTCAAAGTAGCGTGTATACCAATTTCACCACCTGCGCAAGTATGGTGAAGTGCCCAGAACAGGACTCGAACCTGCACGTCGTAACCGACACTAGTCCCTGAAACTAGCGCGTCTACCAATTCCGCCATCTGGGCATGTTTCACTACCTGTAGAAGCTGCACGGCCACTGCCGCACCTTTGTTTATTTTTTGTGGGTGCAAAGTTAACGCTTTTTTGATCTCCTGCAAACATTTTCGAGGTTTTATTTACTGAAAAAAATGGTTTAGATTCACATTCAGATCAAAAAAGCGCCAACTTCAATTTTTAGAAGTCAAAATCCGATGCCGTAACGGTCAGTTTTTGCCCTGTACCGGTATGGCAGTTCTCCACGGTGAAGACCGTATCGAATGCCGGGACGGAAAAGGAGATGGTTTTTCCGGCTGGGAAGATATAGAGTTTTTTACCGCCAGTTGCCTGATAGGTGATGTCGGAGATATTGGTCACTTCAACCAGTTTCTCGTTGATGACCCGGATTTTCAGGGAGGCTTTCAGCAATCCTTTCAGGTGTTCCGGTTTGCCTGCCAGCTCACCGTTGAAGAATGCCATCGTCCGTTTGGCAAAGAGCGCCTCTTTTATGCTTGCCTCACTCCGTTCTTTGGCCAGAACAAGTGTCATGGGGCGCATCTGGTTTTCCCTGCCGTAGTTGTTACTGATGGGATCATGGCTATCTGTATTGGCCATGAATGCGAGGTTATGTTCCATGGCCCAGTCGAAACATGCCGGATAATACTCCATGTGGTTGAATACCTCCAAACCATGTATCTTTCCTGCCTTGATCAGCTCTTCGTGAACTGGGTAGAAGGTCGATTTGTCATCGGGCCATCCGGGATGATTCCACATGATAAAGGCACCTTGCCGTACAGCTTCGTCGATAGCCTTCAGGGGATCTTCCACATCCATCGGCATGACGTCATTGATAAAGAGAGCGTTCAAATGTCCCAACGGTTTGCTACGGGTAATCTCTGTCCCTTTGATGACAATGAATCCGCTGGCATCAGCCGCCTTCTTTGCAATCTTGTACGATTCGTTCAGGTCGGCCTTGATGATCTCCTTATGCGGAAGATACTCGATGTGATCGGTAATGGCTACTGCATCCAGACCCTCCTGCCAGGCTTCCATTACCCGGGTGTCGGGCCAGACCTTCCCGTCAGAAAAAACAGTGTGAGTGTGGAAATCGCACTTCAGGACCTTGTAACCATCCACGTTGGGAATACGGATCTCTCTACGTACACGCGACTGCTCCATCTCGGTCACCTCGTACACGTCATTGTTGCGAAGCTGTGCCTGAAGAGACAGTACACAACTTAACATCAGAAGAAGGGAAATTTTTTTCATGTCGGTTGATTTTTAACTTGTTCAATATAATGGTTTATCTTAAATCTATAATCAACAATAGTATCGATTTTATCGGAAAACAAAGTTACAATACTTTTTGAGCCGTACAAGTGGGAAGTGGCGAATTAGTGGCAGGGGTACAAAAAAACACTGCAAGGTTCATCTCCTGCAGTGTTTACGTTGAGCGGAAAACGAGACTCGAACTCGCGACCCTAACCTTGGCAAGGTTATGCTCTACCAACTGAGCTATTTCCGCAATATATACTATCTCACTTTCGGCAAAACTTTCCGGAATCTCTATTCCTTATCCTTGCCAAGGTTAGAAGTCTCTATACCTCTGGGGCAAGGTTATGCTCTACCAACTGAGCTATTTCCGCAATATATACTATCTCAAAAAACCACCGGCCACGCTTGCCGTTATTTTTGCAGATCCGGTATCCAGAACCGAAATCCGAGTGCAAAGATAAGTCGTTTTTTTGAAATATGGAAATTTTATTCATCAAAATTTTATCGATTCTGCAATTTTTGTGAGGAATTTTTCGTCTGTCTCATCAAAATGGTCGAGAAGTTCACTATCCACATCCAGTACTGCCGCTACATTTCCCTGGTGAAAGATTGGCACCACGATCTCCGACCTGGAGAGGGAGCTGCAGGCAATATGACCCGGGAACTTGTCAACATCGGGCACAACAATCCTCTTTTGCTCTTTCCAGGCTGTTCCGCAGACCCCTTTCCCATACCGGATGCGTGTGCAGGCGATAGGACCCTGAAAAGGACCGAGCACCAGCTGCTCTCCCTTGACGATATAGAATCCGACCCAGAAGAAGCCGAAAACCTCCTTCAAGGCGGCGGCAATGTTTGCCATATTAGCTATCACATCGGTTTCAGACTCCACCAACGATTCCAATTGCGGAATCAATGCCTCGTATCTCTCTCTTTTTGAAACTCCTTTTGGAATAACGATCTCTTCAGCCATTTTCTTTTCAATTAAAAATCGCACTGCCGATCCACGGCAATGCGATTAAATACGTTTTTAGACGATTACGAAATTAATTTGCCTGCTCCTGCGCCTCTTTCACCATCTTGGCATTCGGAAGAATGAAGATCTCCACACGACGGTTCTGGGCTCTACCTGCAGCAGTGCTGTTATCGGCAACCGGCTGGGTTGAACCGAACCCTTGCGAGATCATCCGACTTCCATCTATACCTTTAGACAACAGATAGTTATATACTGATTCCGCACGGCGTTCAGAAAGTGGATTGTTGATCGCATCGCTACCGGTACTGTCGGTATGTCCGTAGATCTTGACATCGGTATCGGGATTGTTCAACAGTGAAGTGGCAAACTTGTCCAGGGAAGCACGGGATACGCTATTGAGGGTGCTTGAGTTGGTTGCGAAAAGGATTCCAGATTCGAAAGTAACCTTGATGGCTTCACCTTCGTTGATCTTCTCCACCTGTGCCCCTTCGATCTGCGCAAGTTCAGCAGCCTGCTTATCCATCTTCTTTCCGATAATGGCACCAGCAGTTCCACCGAGGATAGCACCGATTCCGGCACCCCAGGCAGCACCCTTGCCGCCGCCGGCAATTGCACCTACACCGGCACCTACAGCCGCTCCTGCACCTGCACCGATACCGGAACCCTTAACCGTGTTGCTTGCACCGCAACCGGACAATACCAAAGCACCCCCCAAAACAAGGATGCCAAATAATTTAGAAAATTGCTTCATAGTTAATAATTTTAGGAAGTATAGTTAAATGTTAAAAATCAGTCAAACAGATTTAACGTGTCGCAATATGCCAATTCTCCAGCAACGATAGCCTCGATCTGTTCATCCGTGAACTCCCTGATCTTGTCTTTGCGGGCATTCTCAATAACATAGTCCAACAGTTCGTCTTCATCAATCTCGATGTCCTTGTCGTCATCTTCGTCCAGGAAACCCTTCTCTTCGTAAAACTCATATACCAGATCGACAATGTAGTTGATTTCGTCGTCCGAAAACTCGTTTTGCATCTCTTCGGGCAAACTCTTCCGTATAAATTTCACGGATTCGTCCTCATCGTACTCAAGAATAGCTTTGTCTTTGCTCATATAGTAAGAATTTGATGTTTACTTCTCCACTTTTACCATAAAACAACTGTCAAAAAAATAAGTTCAACAACTCGTTGCGATTTTGGTGAAATGTTGTTCTGTGACCCCGATGGGGAGTTCCATAAGGAAAACAGCCCGAACGAAACAATTCTTCCGGGCTGTTTTCTGTCGTTGAAATTATTGAAAAAAGTAAGTATTCGTTTATCTGCGGTAATTACGCTTTGCCGCCTCCTTAGCTCTTTCACGGGCCTGCTTCTCCTGCATCTTCTGGGCTTCGGCCAGTCGCGCCATGAAACCGGACTGTTTTTTCGGTTTCCGTTTGTTTGCCTCCAGC
Source organism: Petrimonas mucosa (assembly GCF_900095795.1). Taxonomy (NCBI): domain Bacteria; kingdom Pseudomonadati; phylum Bacteroidota; class Bacteroidia; order Bacteroidales; family Dysgonomonadaceae; genus Petrimonas; species Petrimonas mucosa. The sequence continues at coordinate 1,966,912 of NZ_LT608328.1, read as the reverse complement.
TGGGCAAGCAACTTCTCTTCGTTCAACAACTGTTTGAACAGGAGGGTGAACCCGATAGTGAACAGGGTGGAGAGGAAATAGTAGTAGTTAAGCCCTGCAGGGTATGAGTTCAGGAAAAAGAACATCATGACCGACATGAGGATCGGCATCGACTTCATGCCCGGCATCTGGGCCTGGCCAGTATCGGTTGCAGCCATATTGTACTTGGTATAGAAGACGTTTACTATCGTCATCAACAAGCAGAACAGGCTGATGTGATTACCGAGGAATTTCGAGATCAGCGGTATGTTGGCGTCCCAGTGTATGAGGGAGTCGAACGTGGAAAGGTCGCTCGCCCACAAAAAGCTCTGGTGGCGCAATTCGATTGCCGACGGGAAGAAGAAGAAGAAAGCCAGCAAAATCGGCATCTGGAGCAACATCGGAAAACAGCCGCTCATCGGGCTGGCTCCTGCCTTGCTATAGAGATCCATGGTGGCCTGTTGACGCTTAAGCATCATCTCTTTGTCCTGACCTGGATACTTCTCTTCGATCTCCTTGATCTGTGGACGCAGCACGCGCATCTTGGCAGACGATTTGAACGATTTGTAGGTGAGCGGAAGGATGATCAGCTTGATGATGAGCGTCATGATAAATATGATGAGTCCCATCCCCCAGTTAAACTTGAGGAAGTAATTGAATACCGGGATGGTGAAGTATTTGTTGATCCAGCTCAACCAGCGGTATCCCAGGTCCACCAGCTCCTCCAGATAGAGTTTCTGGCTGCTGTCGCTTATCTCCTTGTCGTAGCTCTTCAGCGTGTAGAAGTGGTTTGGACCGAAATAGTAGTTGAACGATGCTGTCAGTTCATCCCTTTGTGGATCGACAGTCACCGGCACCCAGGTCTCGGCCTTGTAGCTCTTGATATATTCGCCGGTAACGTGCGGTTGCGACGAAAGGATGGTGTTGCTGAAGGGCTTTTCGGCGATGATCACCGTACTGAAGAACTGATCCTTGAAGGCAAACCACTTGATCGGTTCGGTAAGCTCTTTCCTGTCGTTTTTGCTGTCGCTCATCTTCTGGGCATCCTGCCCCACATATCTGTAGTTGAGCCGTGCAAAACGGTTCTCGAACTGACGTCCATTCTCCTGTTGACGGATCTTCTGCTCCCAGTTGATACGGAGGTTGGTCAGGCTTTCCGAATGGAGACTGGCCTTCATGCCGACAACCCGGATATCGAAATCGAGCATGAATTCATTCTCGGGAAGTGTATAGACCAGGTCGACATGACGCTCCGGGGAACTGCCCAGTCGCATCACCACACTCTTGCCATCTGCTGTAACGATCGGAGTAAAGAGCTGATCCTCGGTGGAAAGACGGACGCTGTTGCGATTGAAAAGTTCCAGATTGAAGCGGGCTTCGTCGCCTTCGAAAAGGATGAGACTGTCGCCATTGTATCTTTTCTCACCCTTGAGCTGTACGGAGTGGATTCTGCCACCCAATGTGCTTAAGGTCACTCTTAGCTTCTCATTTTCCAGAGTGACAAGCTCCTCCCCTGTTGGCTGTATCACGTCGAGCGAATCGGGTGAAGCGGTCACTGAATCGCTGGCGAGCACCTGTCCGACAGCAAAAAAATCAGCGACACTGTTTTGTTGTTTGATCTCGGAACTCTCTCCCGAACCGCCGTTAGCCGATCGTTCCGCCTCCAGCGCTGCTTTCTGCCGTTCGACCTGCTGAAGTGAGTCGCGCATCCGCTGCTGTTGGGCCAGCTGCTCCTGGGTGGGACGGTTCAAAAAGGTAAACGCAACAATAATTGCGCCAATCAGTAAAAAGCCAATAACAGTATTTTTGTCCATGCTTTGCACAATAAAAGAGAGCGAACAGAATCACTCCCACAATTACCTAAAAATTATTTGTTATGGAAAAAACGACATCTTCGCAAAGCAGCCCGGCCAGAATTCATCCATCTCCGAATTCGATTGCCGCTGAAAGATGCCCTGGTTCAGCAAACTCATTTTTCCGAAGTTACAAAGGTACAAAAAAAAGTAAAACGAAGAGTCTATCCGCTCTTTTTTAGCAAATAAACCATTTGTTATTCACCCGGCCTGTTTGATATCGATTTAAAATTATATTTGTCATTTTGATAATAGTTTTGTAGTTTTGCGCCTGAAACAAATAAGCACTATAATTCCATGAATCCAGTTACCGAGAAAATTAAGGCGGTATGTGCCGGCAAAAACATTACGGCAGAAGATCTTGCGTCGAACGCCGGTCTCACTGTGGCGCAGATTGAATTGATCTTTAACAGTGAAAAGATTCCGTCATTGTCATCGCTTATCAAGATTTCAAGGGCGCTGGGTGTGAGACTGGGGACATTCCTCGACGACAACGAGGCGCTTGGCCCAGTAGTCAACCGGAGTCCCAAGCCATCAACGCCGGTCACCTTTACCAGCCACCTCACCCGCGACAATTCCCACATCGATTTCTTTTCGCTGGCGGCAAGCAAGTCCGGAAGACATATGGAGCCGTTTTTCATCGAGATCAAACCTTCCGGTTCATCTCCCATGAGCACCTCCTCGCACGAGGGTGAAGAGTTCCTCTATGTCCTGCAGGGAGCAATAACCGTGCAATACGGTATGGATAGATATGTTTTGAACAGTGGTGAAAGCATTTACTACGACTCGGTTGTGGAACATCTGGTAACCTCTGCAAACGATGAACCGGCACAGGTGCTTGCCGTAGTATATACCCCAAATTGATCAGTCATCCCATGCAACTTTTTGATAGAACTTTGAGCGATTGGCTCGAATATTGGGCCGAAAAAACACCTGATAGAGAACATATTGTATACTCCGATCGAAATCTTCGCTTTACCTGGAAAACATTCAACGAACGGGTAGACAACATGGCAAACGGGCTGTTGTCGATAGGTGTTACACAAGGCACACATGTCGGCATCTGGGCACAAAATGTTCCCGATTGGCTCACCCTGCTCTATGCCACCGCTAAAATCGGTGCTGTAGCGGTCACGGTCAACACCAACTACAAAAGCGAGGAGCTGGCTTTCGTGCTGAAAAATGCCGATATGCACACCCTCTGCCTGACCGAGGGAATTCCCGGCAGCGACTATATCGACATGATATATGAGCTCCTGCCGGAATTGAGGAGCACACAGCGGGGAAAGCTCAAGAGCAGCCGGTTTCCCGAGATGAGAAACGTGGTCTATATCGGACAGGAGAAGTACCGGGGGATGTACAACACGGCCGAACTGCTGCTGGCAGGCTCGAGCCGTCCGAAGGATCAATTGATGGCACTCCGGCAGCAGACCGGCTGCCACGATGTTGTCAACATGCAGTATACGTCGGGTACGACAGGCTTTCCGAAAGGGGTGATGCTGAGTCACCACAACATCACCAACAACGGCTATTTAACCGGGGTTCACATGAAGTTTACACAAGAGGACAAGTGTTGTGTCTGCGTTCCGCTGTTTCACTGTTTCGGGATCGTGCTGGCAACCATGTGCTGCCTCACCCACGGGAGCACCCTGGTGATGGTGGAGCGGTTCGATCCGTTACTGGTGCTTGCCTCGATCCACAAGGAGCGGTGTACCGTCCTCCATGGCGTGCCGACCATGTTTATCGCCGAACTGAATCACCCCATGTTCCCCATGTTCGACATGAGTTCATTGCGGACCGGGATTATGGCGGGCGCACTTTGTCCCGTTGAGCTGATGAAGCAGGTGAATGAAAAGATGTTTATGGATGTCACCAGCGTCTACGGGCTGACCGAGACTTCGCCGGGAATGACGCAGACACGTATCGAAGATCCGTTCAACGTCCGTTGTACAACTGTAGGAGGTGCCTATGAGTTTACCGAAGTCAAGGTGCTCGACCCGGTCACCGGCAAGGAGTGTCCCGTTGGTGTTGAAGGTGAAATGTGTTGCCGCGGCTACAACGTGATGAAAGGGTATTACAAAAACCCGGAAGCCACCGCCCAGGTGATCGATGCCGAGGGCTTCCTCCACTCGGGCGACCTGGGGATGAAGGACGAAAACGGCAACTTCCGCATCACGGGGCGGATAAAGGATATGATTATCCGGGGTGGCGAGAACATCTCACCGAAAGAGGTGGAAGATTTTCTCTACAAGATCCCGGAGATCAAGGATGTCCAGGTGGTGGCGGTAGCCTCGCCCAAGTACGGTGAGGAGGTGGGAGCCTTTATTATCCTCAAGGAGGGCAAAGAGCTGACCCGGGAGGATGTACGTGATTTCTGCAGAGATCACATAGCCAGGTACAAGATTCCGAAATATGTTTTCTTTGTGGATCAGTTCCCGATGACAGGAAGCGGCAAGATCCAAAAGTACAGGTTACGGCAAATGGCTCTGGAGATATGTAAGGCGGAAGGTATCGAGATAATCTGACAACCTCCTATTCACCGATGATCTCTTCCAATCTCTTTTGCTTCTCCCCATCCCAGTATTTGCAATCCAACTCAAAGAAAGTTGAAGTGTAGGGTAATGCCAGTCTGGTCTTTATAACAACTACCTGATATTTATTACTTGTGCTGTCGAGCTTGTCGATCAGATCCTCATGCTTGGTGAATATTATATTTGCAGTGGGGATAACGCGTTGATGTTCCTTGCGAAAATTTTCGATTCCCGGACAGAGCGATTCGTTCAGGTCTGAGAGCTCCCGATCTAGATAGACATGTGCATAGAGATGCGGTGAGCTATCAATTAAATCACTGACATGCGATAGTACCTCCATATAGGGTTCCTCGGCAAATAGAGTTGTAATTCCATTTCGGACCTGTAGAGGATAAGCCATGTCGGTGACGACAATCCAGTTTCTATGTCCCAAGAGCGCCATGCTTTGCTCCAATTGTTCTTGCCATGTTGTTGTATTCCCCGGGTTGACTTTCACGCGATCACATCCGGTTACCAGCGCAAGAACGACTATCAGCAGTAAAGAATTCAGTTTGACCATATTTTAAAAATTGTATTAGACATTTATCTCCTTCTCCAATTGCAAACTTCTTCAGGCGGACCTCTTTTGCTCTGCCGATCAAGATTTTATCCAGCGACAAAGCATCTTTCAGCAGCTCTATCGTGACATCGTCGGCAGCAACTTCAAAAATTCCCCAGGAGTAACAGTACTGTATTTTTTCCCCGGAATGTTCATGGTCTCCCAATCACGCAGCTCTCCCCCTCCACCAAGAGAAACAGTGCCTGTTCCAATCCCGTCCAAAGACAACGCGATTTGATAATGATTGTTGTCCAGTAAAACTGGTCTTCTCCCTGCCCCTCTCCTAAAGCAGGTATGTCGCAGCAGATAGGTACCCAGTCGCTCCTCAAAAACAATGAGTTTGTTTCGAATGCTGGATTCAATTATCTTTTCAAGCATATCCGTACTTTTGTATGGTGATGTTAAGGTACTTCTCTTACATAGATACAAATGTAAGAAATATTACTACTGATGATTATTCTCATCGATCAATTTTCTTTATGCATGTTAATGGTGGTATTTTGCAATCCCGGATGCATATAGTAGAAGGCGGCAATCTTAATGTAAATGGCCGAGCCGGTTAAAGCAGTGTTGGCTTAACGTCTTAGCGGCTTGCAGATTGCGACTGGATCAGCTCTCTCGCCTTTTCGATAATGGTATCTTTCCCTTTAGATTTGTCACTGTCGGTCATGGATACTTGCACATCGGGGTCGATGCCGAACTCGATGTGCTGTTTGTTGGCGTCATACATGGGAGATGCAGAAAAACGGACCGACCAGCCATTGGGTAATTCCGACGAGAAAGGCAACCCGCTTCCACCGCCGGTCTTATCGCCCACAATCGTAGCGTTGGGGGCATGTTTCATGGCGTTTACAAAATCATTGGTGGCACTGTAACAACTTCTGTTGGTCAGCACCATCACCGGTTTCTGATACCTGATCTTGTCGTGGCTGTTTATATACTTGGGATAAAAATCGGAAAAGTCGTTATGTCCCTTGCCGATCTTGTGAGAGATGTACCCAACCAGCGTCTTCTCGTTGAAAAATCGCGAAGCGATCCGCTCCACGTTCGTCAAACTTCCCCCTCCATTATTGCGCACATCGATGATGATGCCCTTGCAGATCGACATCTGGCTAAGTATCTGCGACATGTTTCCATCACCCACATCATTGGAGAAGCTGCCGTAATAGATGTAACCGACATTGTCTTCCAGGATTTTGTAGAACATTCCTCCTGCAATGGAGTAGTCGCGTCCGAGGTATTTTTTCTGAATATCCGCATCGAAATTGGAGGGGTAATCCTCGCTCCAGTTCCAGTAGCGCGACATGTCGTGCGAAGCTATCAGGTTTACATGTCCATCTTTCAGCTCCGAAAGCATCTCGCTCATCAGCTCGAAAAGGGCGTAATTTCCCATATCGCTTTTCACCCTTGCGCCATACTTCCGGTACACCGCATCCCAGTCGATCTGCTTATACTCAAAAAAACAGTAGTTTTCGTCGATAATCTTCCAAAGCGCATCGAAGTTACTCCGCGGATCATTATCGAAACGCATGTTGTCACATCCCGCATTAAAGGCAAGAAGGAGGGATACGATAAACAGCTGTTTTATTTTTCTGGCAATCATTGCGCTAAGGTAATAACATTTTTTTAAAGTCGTCAAAGGAATGACGGTAATAATTGAGGTCGATAATCTCTTCAACACCGGCAATTTTTCCTTTATGCGAAAATTGCCAGATTACCCAGTTCTTATAATCGCTTCCCGGTTCATTGTCCAGATCACAAATCCACAACGGATTATCCCTGAAGTTGTCTTTGATATACATCCGGTAACACTCCTTGTTGGTATAGATTACCGGACGTTTGCCATAATGCTTGAAGAGGGCATTTTCGAGGATCCTGAGCTCCCTTATCATTTTACTGTAAGACTCCTTGTCGTTACAGGGGCGGTTGAAGGGGGAGTGTTCCACGTCAATGGCCGGAATCATATCTCCCGATTCCGATGTGGAGTGCCTTATAAAGTGGGATGCCTGTTTCTGGCCATCCCGGCCGAAGGTGTAAAAATGGTAGGAGCCTACCCTCAATCCGGCCTCCCGGGCCAGACGGTAATTCTTTTTATACTCCCGGTCATTATGGCTAGTTCCTTCGGTAGATTTGAGATAGACAAATGTGATGTTCTCCTTCCGGAGCTGGGACCAGTTGATGTAGGAGTTGTGGTGCGAAACATCCACACCGCGCACTAGATACTTTTTAGAAAATAGGGGATGGTCGAAGGAGTGGATGATCTCTTCCGATGAACTGCTGAAAAAGCGATAAATGATGGTGGAGAAAAGGAGAACCAAAACAAAGGCAGTACCCCTGATTACCCGTTGTCCTTTTTTACTCAACTTCAGCCGTTTTCTCCGGTTGCTTCCTCTCCTTCTCCTTTTCGCCATCTCTTCACACACTCAACAGACCCTTTATCAGCAAGGGATCTTGTTGACTCTTCTCTCATGCCTTCCCCCTTCAAAAGGTGTATTGAGGAAAGCAACCAAAATTTCGTAAATCTCCTGCTCGGTCAACATTCTTCCGGGCAAGGCCAGCACGTTGGCATCGTTATGGGCACGGGCCAGCGTGGCTATCTCTCTGTTCCAGCAGAGTGCAGAACGGATATTACGATGTTTGTTCATTGCCATATTTATACCGTTTCCCGATCCGCAGATAGCGATTCCGGGATAACACTCCCCATTCTCCACAGCAATGGCCAGCGGGTGGGCGAAATCGGCATAATCTGAACTCTCCTCCGAATAGGCTCCAAAATCCTTGAAAGGAATTCCCTTTTCAGTCAACAACCTTATTACAACCTGCTTGGCTGCATAACCGGCATGATCGGAGGCCAATCCGATGGGTTTCTCAGTATTATCAAATAGTGACATCTTGTTCGAAGTATTGAAATTCAGGTTCAAGATCCTGAGACAGAACCTTGAACCCGAAAATTTTAGCAATCAGCACAATTTCTTTACCTGCTCATATACGTTTTTGCCCGTATAACCAAGCTTTTCGTCCAGCACCTTATAGGGAGCCGAGTAACCGAAGGAGTTCAATCCCCATACCTTGCCGTCGGCACCTACCAGTCCTTCCAAAGTTACGGGAAGTCCGGCTGTCAGACCGAATTTCGGCTTGCCCTTCGGTAAAACCGATTCCTGGTATTCAACAGATTGGCTGCGGAACAACCCTTCGGACGGTACAGATACGATCCGCGATTTGATACCGTCGGCTTTCAGCAGTTCTGCCCCCTCCACGAGCGTGGAGACTTCAGATCCGGATGCAAGCAGAATCACGTCGTAGTTCTCCTCATCCTGCACCACGTAGGCTCCTTTTTCCGACTGCAAAGCTGCCTCATAACGCGAACCTGTCGCCGGTAGATCCTTGATGTTCTGTCTCGACAGGATCAGGCCGGTAGGAGTATCTCCGTTCTCCATTGCCATCTTCCATGCAACCGTGGTTTCATGCACATCTGCGGGACGCAGGACAAGCATCGAATTTTTTCCGTGGTGGTTCTGCAGTTTCTCCAACAGTCGGATCTGTGCTTCCTGTTCAACGGGTTGATGCGTAGGACCATCCTCGCCGACGCGGAAAGCGTCGTGTGTCCAGATGAAGATGACAGGTGTTCCCATCAGGGCGGCTACACGTATCGCCGGCTTCATGTAGTCTGAAAAAGCAAAGAAGGTTCCGCAGGCAGGAATTACTCCCCCATGCAGACTCATCCCGATGCACATGGCAGCCAGGGTGAACTCGGCTACCCCAGCCTGGAAGAAGGCGCCGGAGAAGTCGTTCTTCACGAAAGCCTTGGTATGTTTCAGGAATCCATCCGTTTTATCGGAGTTGGACAGGTCGGCCGAAGCAACGATCATGTTTTCTACTTTCTGGGCCAGGACACTCAGTACGGCTGCCGATGCCGCACGTGTAGCGTTATCGGGTTTCTGTACGATTGATGCCCAATCGATCTCAGGCAATTCCCTTGCAAACCATTTCCGCTTCTTTTCGGCCAGTTCCGGGTTATTTTTAGCCCATTCATCATGTTTTGCCTTCTTGGCGGCAACGATAGCCTTGAGCTCTTCTCTTCGTTTGGCATACAGTTCCGCAACCTCGGGGAAGATAACAAACGGATCTTCCGGATCTCCTCCCAGATTCTTTACGGTTTGTGCAAAATCTGCACCTGCGGCGCTCAAGGGCTGGCCATGGGTAGAGATCTGATGTTCGAACGATGTCAAGTCTGCCTTCACGGCACCACGTCCCATTACGGTATTTCCGATGATCAGTGTAGGACGCTCCTTCTCTGCCTTGGCTTCGTTCAGTGCTCTCCGGATCTCATCCACATTATTTCCATCGATGGTGATCACTTTCCAGTTCCACGCCTCATACTTTTTGGCCACATCTTCACTGGTTACCGCATTGGTAGTAGTGGAGAGCTGGATGTTGTTGGAGTCGTAGAACATGATCAGATTATCCAGTCCGAGGTGACCAGCAATCCGGCCCACTCCCTGCGATATCTCTTCCTGGATACCTCCATCCGTGATATATGCGTATATGGTGTGATCGATAACATCGCCGAGGCGTGCTTTCAGAAATTTAGCAGCCACTGCGGCTCCGGCGCCATAGGCATGTCCCTGTCCGAGGGGGCCTGAGGTGTTTTCTATTCCACGTTCAACATCCCGTTCCGGGTGACCCGGTGTGGGGCTGCCCCATTGACGGAATGCCTTGATCTCATCAATCGAGAACTTGCCTGCCAGGCTCAAGACCGAATAGAACATAGGCGACATGTGTCCCGCATCGAGAAAGAAACGGTCACGTCCTTCCCAGCTGGGATTATCGGGATCATACTCCAGAAATTCGCTGTAAAGAACGTTGATAAAATCGGCACCACCCATGGGGCCTCCAGGATGTCCCGATTTTGCTTTTTCTACCATAGCTGCCGACAATATACGGATATTATCGGCCGCTTTCTTCATTAGTGCATTATCATTCATAAGATTAGAAAATATTAATTGTGTCAGTTTTCAACCGATTTTTCACGATGTAACTTCTGTCACAAAGATACGTTTTTTTAAAAACAAAGGGATGAGAAAATTGACATCATTTAGTGGTTATTTGACTCTTTTAATTTATTAACTACCTTTGTTCTCTCCAAGAGAGCAGAAGATGGCATTAAGCAAAAACAAGATAAAACTGATTCACTCGCTGGGCGAAAAGAAGCACCGGAATGAGCATGGCCTGTTCGTTGCCGAGGGCAGGAAACTGGTGACCGATCTGCTGGGCAACTGCCGGTGTCAATTGCTGGCCGGATTACCGGAGGTATTGAGTGATATCTCCCCTTGGTCGGCAGAAGAGATTGTTATCGCCTCTCACGAGGAGTTGAAGAAGGCCTCCAACCTGAAAACCGTACCCCAACTGATAGGGGTCTTCCATCAGCCCAGACAGGTTGTCGGCGAGATCAAGCTAGAGGGAAAGCTCCATATGGTCCTCGACGCAATCCAGGACCCCGGCAATATGGGTACCATTGTCAGGCTGTGCGACTGGTTCGGCATTGAGCATATTTTCTGTTCGCCCGACAGCGCCGACGTTTTTAATCCGAAAACCGTACAGGCGACCATGGGTGCAATCGCGCGGGTCAACGTTCACTACCTCCCCTTGAAGGAGTTCCTGGCAAAGAACCGCACACTACCCGTCTACGGCACCTTCCTGGAGGGTGAAAACATCTACAGTTCAACACTGGCCGGGAGCGGATTCATAGTAATGGGCAACGAGGGGAACGGAATCTCTCCCGATATCCGGCAACTCGTCACCCATAAACTCTTTATTCCCAATTATCCTGCCGACTCCCGCACCTCCGAATCATTGAATGTGGCCGTAGCTGCAGCCATTGTCTGTTCCGAGTTCAGAAGACGGGGTTGAACTTTCCGCTACGGTTCAATACTCCTGCCAGCTCTTTATCTTCAGCTGCTCCTCACCCATCGTGCAGAAAGCAGTGATGAAAGCCGATGCCAACCTTGCGTTGGTGATAAGCGGAACGTTAAAATCAACCGCGGTGCGCCGGATAATGTAACCGTTGGTCAGTTCACGCCGGGTAATATCCTTCGGAATATTGATAATCAGGTCGAACTTGTTGTGTGTAATCATCTCCTGGATGTTGTGCTCACCCCCTTCATCCGGCCAGTTTACATCGACCGCCTCCACACCGTTGTCGGCCAGGAATTGCCGTGTCCCGTGACTTGCGTATAATTTGTATCCCTTGGCATAAAGCAGCTTGCAGGCTTCCAGCAGATCCACTTTCGATTTCACTTCGCCCGACGAGATAAGGATGCCTCTCTTCGGAATGCGGTATCCTACCGACAGCATCGATTTCAGGATAGCCTCGTTGAAATCGTCACCGATACAGCCCACTTCACCTGTCGACGCCATATCCACACCGAGGATGGGGTCAAACTTCTGCAGACGGGAATAGGAGAATTGAGGCGATTTCACACCAATATGCTCGAGATCGAAAACCGTTTCGTCCGGTTTACTGTAGGGGGCTCCCAGCATCACACGGGTTGCCGTGTCGATAAAATTGCGCTTGATCACCTTGGATACAAACGGGAATGAGCGCGAGGCACGCAGGTTGCACTCAATCACCTTTATCTCGTTGTTCTTGGCCAGGAACTGGATATTGAACGGCCCGCTGATATTCAGCTCCCTGGCGATCTGCCGCGATATTTTCTTGATGCGGCGCATCGTCTCGAAGTAGATCTTCTGTGCCGGGAAAACCAGTGTGGCATCGCCCGAATGGACTCCGGCAAACTCCACATGTTCCGAAATGGCATATTCCACAATTTCGCCCTCCTTTGCCACGGCATCCATCTCCACCTCCTTGGCGTTCTGCATGAATACCGAAACTACCACGGGATACTCCTTGGATACGTTGGCTGCCAGTTCCAGGAAGCGGTGCATCTGCTCCTTATCGTAGCAGACGTTCATGGCAGCCCCCGAGAGCACGTAGGAGGGACGGATCAGTACGGGAAATCCTACCTCTTCCACGAACTTGTCCACCTCATCATAACTCGAAAGCTCTTTCCACCGTGGCTGGTCGATACCCAGCCGGTCGAGCATGGCAGAAAATTTGTGCCGGTTCTCTGCCCGGTCTATCGATTCGGGTGATGTCCCCAGTATGGGCACCTGCTGGCGGTGCAGTTTCATCGCCAGGTTGTTAGGGATCTGGCCACCCACCGAGACGATCACCCCTTTTGGGCTCTCCACGTCAACAACATCGAGCGTACGTTCGAACGAGAGTTCGTCGAAATAGAGCCTGTCGCACATGTCGTAATCGGTTGATACCGTTTCGGGGTTATAATTGATCATTACCGATTCATACCCCAGCTTCCGCGCAGTCTCCACCGCATTTACCGAACACCAGTCGAACTCTACCGACGACCCGATTCGGTATGCTCCGGAACCCAGTACGATGATTGTCTCCTTTTCCGACTTCACCGGCTTGTAGGAGCGCTCCGATCCGTAGGTAAAATAGAGGTAGTTGGTCTTTTCGGGGTTCTCCGACGCTACCGTGTTGATACGTTGTACCGAGGGCAACACATTGAGCTTTTTCCGCCACTCACGCACACGGATCAGTTCATGCTCCATCGTTCCTTGCGGATTCTCCACATACCGGGCGATCTGGAAATCTGAGAATCCCAGTCTTTTCGCTTCAGCCATCACCTCCCTCGGCAGCTCCTCGATCTTGTTGTAACTGGAGAGTACATGTGTATAGCTGTAGATATTCTCCAACTTCTGGAGAAACCATTTGTCGATCCTGGTAAGTGCTTCGATCTGGTCTACCGTATAGCCCTTTTCAAAAGCGTAGGCAATGGCAAAGATGCGCAGGTCGGTAGGGTTGGCGAGCGCCTCTTCTACATTGTCGAAGGTGAGGTCGCGGTTGCCGACGAAGCCGTGCATCCCCTGCCCGATCATACGCAATCCTTTCTGGATAATCTCTTCAAACGACCGCCCAATGGACATGATCTCCCCCACCGACTTCATGGATGAACCGATCTCGCGGCTCACCCCGGCAAATTTGGAGAGGTCCCAGCGGGGAATCTTCACGATCATATAGTCGACCTTCGGGGCCACATAGGCCGAATTGGGCGTGCCCATCTCGCCGATCTGGTCGAGCGAATAGCCCAGTGCCAGTTTGGTCGCCACAAAAGCCAGCGGGTATCCGGACGCTTTGGAGGCCAGAGCCGATGAACGGCTCAACCGGGCATTGATCTCGATAATGCGGTAATCGTTGGTCTCCACATTGAAGGCGTATTGGATGTTGCACTCACCCACAATGCCGATATGTCGTACCACACGGCGTGCGATATCTTCCAGCAGCGAGATCTGTTCCTTGGAGAGGGTAATGATGGGAGCCACAACGATGCTCTCCCCGGTATGGATTCCTAGCGGATCGAAATTCTCCATGGGAACCACGGTGAAACAGTGATCGTTCTTGTCGCGGATAACCTCAAACTCGATCTCTTTCCAGCCTTTCAGGCTCTCTTCCACCAGAATCTGTTTCGAGAACGAAAGGGCACTTTCGCAAAGTGCGACAAACTCCTGTTCGTTGGTGCAGATTCCCGATCCCAGTCCCCCCAACGCATAGGCCGATCGTACCATTACGGGAAAGCCTATCGCCCGGGCAGCTTTCAGTGCATCCTCCATGTTTTCCACCGCCTGCGAGACCGGTGTCTTGGCATCGATCTCATTGAGTTTCCTTACAAAAAGGTCACGATCTTCGGTAATCATGATCGCTTCTACCGAGGTGCCCAGTACCTTTACATCATACTTCTCGAGCACACCTCGCTGATAGAGTTCAGTACCGCAGTTCAGTGCCGTCTGGCCGCCAAACGCCAGCAGGATACCGTCGGGTCCCTCTTTCTTGATTACCTGTTCAACAAAGAATGGGGTGATCGGAAGGAAATAGACCCTGTCTGCCACCCCTTCAGAGGTCTGAATTGTGGCGATGTTCGGATTGATGAGAACGGTCTCTATTCCCTCCTCTCTCAATGCCTTTAACGCCTGCGATCCCGAATAGTCGAATTCACCTGCCTGTCCGATCTTCAACGCTCCCGAACCCAGCAAGATAACTTTTTTAATTGATTTGTCCATGTCTATATTTATGCTAATCTTCTGAATCTGTTTAATGCCCGATTTCACGGATCACTTTGCCAACGGGCTCCGGAGAGAGAATCCTGCAGTTTCTCCATAAAATTACGGCAATTGCAAAAATACACAAAAATAGCCTAATTCTGCCCCTTTACGGCCAATTCGTGCCAGATCGTCCCAGTTATTCCATATCCAGCGGGCGCCTTCTCAAGAAAGGGGAATAAAAAAACCGGACAGTCCAATAGCGACTGTCCGGTTCTGAAAGTATGTACATGAGTTGGTTAGAACTTGTATCCCAGCGTTAACAGTCCTCTTACCGACTTGTTCTTCAGGTCGAAAGGAGAGGCGTCGATCACCAGATCACCTCTTGTGTCACCGTTATAGGTATAGAGGTTGGGGAATGGATAGAGTTGATCCTTCTGTGTCTGGTAAACCACCGCCAGATCGGCATAGAAATTACGGTTGAAACGGTATCCCAAACCTCCGGTGACATAGTGGGTATCTCCCTCCATCCTGTAAATGGTGTTTGATCCGGAGACTGCTGCATCACCCGCCTTTGAGAATTCGGTGTTGTACGGGTTCTGCATCCATGCATAACCCAGTCTGCCGTAAAACTGCGGAGTAAAGCGGTATTCAGTTCCTAACCTGACTGTCGATGCCGTCTTGAAATCCTTCTTGATGTATCCGTTATCGATATCATACCACTCCTTGCTGCCATAGCTGACGGATGGAACACCCAGCTTCATCTGCTTGTAATTCATCACTTCGTAATCGACACTGAAGATAAAATTGCTGCCCAATACAGTGGCGCCGCTCAACACCAACTTGCCTGGAGTCTTCAGGTCGTAACGATTGGTGAACTTGGCAGAGTTGACCCACCCTTTTTCATAGTCCGGATCGTCGATGTAAGCAGCCAGGTCGTCATCGATCCTGGCCTGATAGATCTCGGACATGGAGTACCAGGTAGGAGTATGGTAGGCAAGTCCAAACCTGAATGCATTTACAGGACGGTAGATCACACCCAGCTTCGCACCTACACCGGCACCGTTTGTGACGATCTCATTGTTCAACGTATAACCGCCGCTGTTGAAATCTTCCAGAAAATCGGTGTAGAGTGAGTGGTGGATGTCGGAAATGTTCAGGGCAAGTCCAATATTCAGGACATTGTTGATGGTTGTACCTATCGTAAAATCATAACTGTCGATATAGCCCCTCTCGGACGACCTGATCTCCTGTATGGCCGTTTCCCCCCTGGTATCCAGCGGTTCATAATAGAATGTGCCATCCTCGGCCTGAAAGTCGTTAATCAACCAGGCATTGAAACCCAGCACGGAGAGCCACGGCTGATCGATGAACGGATCAGGCAGGTTATCTCCCATCTCCAACAACCTGGAGTCGACCCCGTAACTCCTGTCGGCAATGTATTCCAGCATGGTGCTGCGGGCAGTGCCAATAGCACGGGTCTCGTTGTTGAATGTTTTTTGCTTGTTGTACGAAAACCCAAAATTGATCATGGGCATCACATCATTCCTCAAGGGGAAGTAGCCGACAAAACCCATGTTATGCAGGTTGAAATCGTTTACCTTCTCGGAGATATCGCCCACCTTGGCGCTGTTTTGTTGAAATCCGAATGTGCCCACCACCTCCGAACTCCTATAAACAGCGACTCCCGCCGGATTGATGGAGAGGGCAGTGATGTCGCCTCCCAGCGCACCGAAAGCATTGCCCATCGCCATGGAGCGGGCCGTGCCGAAAAGTTCGGTCCGGGAATATTTCAAAGCCTCCACCTCACCCTGCGAAAAGGCATAGTGTGCAATAAAAGCAAATGAGAATAGAAGATATGCTATTTTTTTCATCTTATATGGTTTTTATATTGGTTTCACGAATTGACCGGACAAAAAATGACTGCCTCAAATAAACCCCTTCTGAGATTCTGTGAAGCAGTCATCATTCTTCGTTATTTCGGATTAACGGCGACCTCCACCGCTACTGCGTCCGCTGCTTCCACTGCTGGATGATCCTACAGAATAACTTCTGCTGGATGAGCTGGAGGACGGAGAGCTATATGATGAAGATCGGCTGGAGCTTGATCCGGAGCTCGAACTTCTGCTAGGCGTCGAGTAGGAGCTGCTTCGTGAAGAGCTGTTGCCCGAAGATGTGGAGTAGGTACTACTCCTGCTTGAGCTTGTAGTGCTTGACGGCCTGGTATAGGTATTGCTCCGGTTTCCGGAACTGCTTTCGTACCGGTTTAGACTACTGCTCCTGCTGTTCATATCTCTTGAGACGGTACTGGTTGTACCCAGGTTGGATGAGCGGGTTACAGATGAGCTCCGGTTGATGACCTGCCCCGAACGGGCATCGTAGACCCTACCGTTGCTATCGATAATTCTGGTCCTCGACGATGTTGATGCACCTCTGTTGTTTACCGAGGAACTTCTGGTCGAAGAACTTCTTACAGCATCGCTTGCCGACGAACGTCTTGCAGTAGCACTGGAGGCTCTACCCACACTGGCCAGGGATGACCTGCCAGAGAGGTTGGCCGAACTTGTCCTGTAGACACCGCTGCTCCTGCCTGAACGGTTTGAGCTCAACCCCGAGTAATATCCGTCGTGGAATCCCCTGTAATATCCACCACCGTACCATCCGCCGTAACCATAATACCAAGGATCGTAGAATGCGGAATAGTACCAGGGAGAGTACCAGGGCGAATGCCATCCGTAGTACCAGGGACTGTACCAGCGGCTATAATACCACGGGCTGTACCAACGGCTGTAATAGGGGTATCCCCATCCGTAGTACCAGGGATCATACCATGGGTCGTACCATGGATAGAAACTGCTCCAACCCCACCCCATGCCTAAATAGATATTGGGACCCCATGCACGGCTCTCGTAATAATCGGCATAGATATCGTCACCCACGTAGACGGTAACTTCATCCGCACCGGTGATCTTGATGCTTGATGCCGGATCGTGGTACTTGATTATCCTGTCGGTATATTCATATTGCTGGTAGTCGGTACCTTCAACATCTACTGTATCGTTTTCGGCCTGATCATACTGGCCACGACGATTGTATTCGTCGATATCACGCCCGTTGGCGCGAATCTCCATATTGTCGGCTTTCCCCTCTACAACAACAATTTTCTTTTTCTGAGGTTCCTCTTTCTTCTGAACCTGAAGGGTTGCCGTTTTCTTGGCGGGATCCGCATAGATGTCATCCCACTCCTGGGCAAAGCCTATAACAGGAGCCAGGACCAACAAGCCTGAAAGTATTACGTTTTTAGTTTTCATAGCTTTTCCCTCTATTTTTGTTTGTTTGGTTGCTTATAATCTGTTCCGCTCTATTTGACAGAAAATCATTCGTCAGGTTTAACCCGACACTCTATTGAGATCCACAAATGTAGTAAAATTAACCATCAAACCACCGGTTTGTTTACACTAAAGATGGCGTGTGGTCAAAAAACGCTGCACTCAATGTAGTTAAAAAAACCAAAAACTCCTTTTTTTTACAGTATCAACTCCAATCCGTCATAAGCGAATGCGAAGGAGGGGGGCAATTTCCGGCTGATTACCTGATGCAAGCCGATCTGGTGACTCATATGGGTAAAGTAGGTTTTTTGCGCCCCAATGGCTTTTGCAAGCGAAATGGCCTCCGCCAGTGTCTGATGCGACAGGTGTCTCTCTTCACGCAGCGCGCTCACCACCAGAATATCGAGACCTTCAAGTTTGGGGAGTTCCTCGTCGGGCAGCTGCTTCACGTCGGTAAGGTAGGCAAAATTCTTGATCCTGAAACCAACAATAGGCAGTTTGTAGTGTAGCACGCGAATGGGAATCACCTCCGTATCGTTTACCCTGAAGGGGAGAAGATTGTAGATCGTTCGTAACCGGATATCGGGAACACCTGAATAGCGGTTCTCTCCAAAACAGTATGGCATCCGCTGCATCAACGCATTCTTCACCTTAGGCTCTGCAAACACCTCAACGGTGCCAAATCGACAGAAAGGCCTCAAATCATCCAGTCCCCCCACATGATCGTAATGTTCATGGGTTATTAGCAGTCCGTCGATCTTCCGGAAAGGGAGCTCCATCATCTGCTGCCTGAAGTCGGGTGTACAGTCGATGATGATTTGCGAACCGTCCGTTTCAACCAGGACGGAGCAGCGTAACCTTTTATCCCTGGCATCGGACGACCTACAGACGCTACAGTTGCACCCGATTTGTGGTACGCCGGTAGATGTTCCCGTGCCTAAAAACCGTACTTTCATCTTATTGCTATAAATGCCACCCAACTGTCGCTCGCCTGCTAACACCCCGTCGTTGACACACAAGAACCGGAAAAGAGTTTGCAAAAGTTGAGTATCTTAAAATAAAGAGGGTGAAATCACTTTGTGATACACCCCCTCTACTGTCTGTTTATCGTAACCGGCGACCCGGTCATTCGCCTTTTATCAATACTGTCTCTCCAGAATCCAGAGGTCGTTGAAAGGCACTCCGTAAGTTTTCCTCAGATAGTCGGTATTGCCGAGGGCAGAATATTTCCTGTAGATCTCGTCACGCTTAGCGGCTGCTGCGGCCCTGTCGTCATAACTTGCAACAATAACCCTGTACATGCCCTGTTCGTTTTCGGCCAGAATCACCGGATAGCCTTCGTTCTGCATCCTGGTTTTCAACGATTCGGCATTCAGCTTAACACTTAACGATGCAATGACTACACTATATTTCTTCAAATTGGCAGCATCAGAAGCAAGAACGGGTTCAACCTTCTCTTTTCTCACCGACACTTCAACCGGAGGCAATGTGGCAGCATCTTTAACTACGGTAGGCTGTGATGCCGTCTGCTGCATTTCTCTTTCCTTGGCGGCTTCATATACCTGCTTGTAAGCACTTTGTTTCGGTTTACAGGAAATGGCTAAAACCAATGTGGCTGAAAGTGCCATCAACAAATAGATCGATCTTTTCATGTGTCTCTGTTTTATTGTTCGAATACCAAACTGAAAACAAAGATAGAAATAAGTAAATGAATATGACTCCTACAGATGTGAAAATAAATTAAAATGTTAAAAACATCTTGATGGACTGCAGTAAGTGTGCCCGAGATTATCTCTTCAGCACAATCTTCGATTTCAACTCCCGTGTCTTGCCGGTAAAGACGGTATCGACAAAAAGGGTGTCGCGGTAACCCAGGTCGGTGGTTGAATAGACCAATATTTTCCAGTCTCCCTCCTTCAATCCCTTGAAGAGAAACATCCCGTCGCTTCTTTCCGGAAGGGTAAGCAGCGTATCCTCGTCCTTTACAATGACTACTACCGGTGCAGCCTCAAGAGGCAAGGCATATCCTTTCAGCGAACCGCCGAACGTTTCGGGGAAAACCCGCAGCACCGGCTTAAAGAAATAATTTCCGTTCAGTTCGTAGAATGAGAGTGCCGCATTGATATCCACCATGATGCTGGTGACATAATTGGCGTAGAGGTTGGTATTGACCTCTACCACAACCCCATCCTTTACTTCGGGATCCAAGACAAGAGGCTTGACTCCGGTTGAGGTGGCAAGGGTGGAGTTATTTCCGAACGTGATTTTGATCTTCCGCATCACACCGGCCGGGAAGTACTGATCGGTAATCTGTTTTGACTTACCGTTAGAGAGCGGCAACACATCGAACACCCCTCCGTTGAAATCGAGCGTAGTCCATTTTTCCTCGTCGCTTGTGTTATCGGTTGTGGCAACTTCGATCTTCTGGATGTCGACATTGAACTCCGACACCACCAGGGTAGCTGCATCCGTAAGATTTATCCTTAACCGGGTGGCGTTGATACTCGGATCGTTATTCGCGCATCCCGTGAATGAGAGCACGAAAAGTAAAAGAGAGAGGAGGGTCAGAGAATCCTTCATGCGTTATTTGTTTGTCGCAAAGATAGCGAATAGTTGTTACGGATAGTTCTTTTTATTTCTCAAAATGCATACCTTTGTAAATTATGAGACATAACATATCCGCCATCATCATTTTTGCCCTGATCCTCTCATTGGGAGCAGCGTGCAACCGGAAAGCGAAAGTGTCCGACAACAACCAGGAGCAGTCGACGAGCGTCGTTGAAAAAATGGAGCAACAGTCGAGAGATCTCCACGACAAGTTAATGTCGTCCTTCAATCCCAACTGGGAAGTGGAGGAGCCTGCAGCTACCGACTATCCGGCTTACTATGGCGGCTCGTTTATCGACAACGAGGGGAGATTTGTGGTCTGCATCGTCGGAAATCCGGAACAGTACCGCCCGGTATTGGCTTCGATACTTGGAACCAACGATTTTCTGACCGAGTCGTGCACCTATTCCTACCGCGAGATGATGCAGGTGATGGATCGTATCGACCAGTTCCTGAGTAATCCGGCTGTACCTGCCGACCACCCCTTCCTGGCCCGTTTTGCCGGCGCTGGGGCCGATGTTTTTGAAAACCGGGTGGTTGTACGGCTGACAGACTTGAACAACGATGCCATCCAATCTTTCAAAAGGGATATTTCAACCTCTCCAGCAGTTAAATTTGAGCAGGGAGAGATTCCGGTCATGATGTAACAACGAATAGAATTCATATAGAGATGACAAATTACAAAAACGAAGATGCGGTTGTCCTCTTTTCGGGAGGACAGGACTCTACCACCTGTCTGTTCTGGGCAAAACAGACCTTCAGGAACGTCGAAGCATTGTGTTTTTCCTACGGTCAACGCCACTCGCTGGAGATAGAGGTTGCTAGGAACATTGCCAAGATAGCCGAAGTCTCTTTCCGGCTGCTCGATGCCTCCGTGATCTCCCAACTTTCGCCCAATTCATTGACCGACTCCTCCATCGTCATGGATGAAGAGCAGCCGGCAGGATCATACCCCAATACGTTTGTGCCCGGACGGAATATGTTGTTCATCACGTTTGCGGCGGCCATTGCCTATGCAAAAAATATCCGCCATCTGGTAACCGGCGTCTCGGAAGCCGACTACAGCGGTTATCCCGACTGCAGGGACACCTTTATCCATTCGTTGAATGCAACAGTCAACCTCGCGATGGATAAACATTTCATCATACATACCCCTTTGATGCACAAGGACAAGGTAAAAGTATGGGCGTTTGCCGACGAGCTTGGGGTTTTCGATATTGTAAGGAACGAAACGCTCACCTGCTACAACGGAATCAAGGCCGAAGGATGCGGGCACTGTCCGGCATGCAAGCTGCGCAACCGGGGATTGCAGGAGTATCTCGATCAAAGAAGTAAATCTATTTAAACAACCGAAAAGATGTCTCAAACTGAAAATTTAAGCCTTCTCGGCAAGAAAACAGCATACAGGCAGGATTATGCCCCCGAGGTACTGGAGGCATTTGAAAACAAGCACCAGGGTAACGACTACTGGGTGACTTTCGATTGTCCTGAGTTCACAAGCCTCTGTCCCATCACCGGGCAGCCCGACTTCGCAACCATCCGGATCGATTATATTCCCGATGTGAAGATGGTGGAGAGCAAGTCGCTGAAGATCTACCTGTTCAGTTTCCGCAATCACGGCGCCTTCCATGAAGATTGCGTCAACATCATCATGAAAGACCTGATTGGACTGATGGATCCGAAATATATCGAAGTAACCGGAATTTTCACCCCGCGCGGCGGCATCAGCATCTATCCCTATGCCAATTATGGCCGTCCCGGTACACGTTACGAGAAGTTCGCCGAACAAAGGCTATTCAACCATTCAATTCCCATAAATAGACCATGAATATGAAAAATTACTTGTCACGACGTAAGTTCATCCAGGCATCCGTTGCATTGGGTGTTGGTTCCATTCTGCTGCCAGAAAACACATTGGCGCAAAAAGTAGTTTCCAAACCGGAAGAAAAAACAACCTTGAAAGGAAAGAGGGTGTTGTACCTTTATGGCGGCTGGGACGGTCATGAGCCCAAGCAGTCGGTAGATATCTTCGTTCCATGGCTCCGGTCAGAAGGTGCGGAGGTGATTCTTTCAGACAGTCTCGATTCCTATACCGACAAGCAGCTGATGGATTCGCTCGATCTTATCGTTCAGATTGTCACGATGGCCAAGATCTCCGGCGAGCAGGAGAAGGGGTTATTGGAGGCCGTCACTAACGGATGTGGCTTCGCAGGCTGGCATGGAGGCATTGGAGACTCATTCCGGGAGAACACCGAATACCAGTTTATGGTAGGCGGGCAATGGGTAGCACATCCGGGAGGAGTGATCGATTACCGGGTAAGGATTACCGATCGCAAGGATGAGGTAACCCGGGGATTGAACGATTTTGACATGCACTCCGAGCAGTACTACGTGCACGTGGATCCCAACGTAAAGGTGCTTGCCACTACGGCCTTCACCGGGGAACACGCCTCCTGGATCGATGGATGCATTGTACCGGTTGTATGGAAGAAGTATTATGGGAACGGACGGATCTTCTACTCTTCACTGGGACACGTGATGGCCGATTTCAACGTCCCGCAGGCCCTGGAGATCCAAAAACGGGGAATCCGATGGGCTGCGGAAAGCAAATACCAGCCGAAAGAGAAGTGGATCACCCCCATCTATAAATGAGCACTCAATTGCCCTTGGGCTCGTAATATCGTACCCAGTCGACATAGATCTCCACTGGCAGCTCGTCGGGGTTGACAGCCCCTACCCAACTGCCGCCCAGTTGCATGTCGAGTAGCAGATAGAACTCTTGATCCGCGAATGGAAACTGTCCCTCGTGGTCGGTTTTTATTCGTGGATAGTTTTTTGTCCGGGTGTCGTTTACGTAAAAGACCAGGCTGTCGGGATACTTTTCCAGGGCATAGACGTTGTAGTTATTGGGGTTCATGCCTACGATGGAACTGGCGGGCGGGTTGAGCCGCAGGCTGTCGGTCTGGGTATACCGGGAATGTACGGTCTGGTAAATGAGCTTGTCGTGACTCAGCCGTTCCATGATGTCGATCTCACCACCGTCGGGCCACTTGGCATCATTCGGCAGCATCCAGAATGCAGGCCAGGCTCCTTTCGCCGGATTCAGCTTTGCCCTGATCTCCAGCCGGCCAAACCCGAACGTCCGTTTGCCCTTGGTGTAAACCCCGCCCGTAAGAAATGGCGCCGTATCGTTAGGCAGTACCTCATTGCGGATTCCCCTCAGCACCAGATTACCCTCTTTCACCTCGTAGAGTTTGTCGTAATCACTCATGTAGTTGTTCCAGTCGCTTTTTCCACGCGGAATCTTGGCCCACTTGGTTGTGTCGAGCTGATTTCTCTTGAAGTCGTCTTCCCAAACCAGAGTCCATTTGGCCTCCTTGGGATCGCTCTTTTTTTGTTCGGTGCAGGCAGAAAGAGTTAACAGCAGGCCCGGTACGAGAGCCAGAAGAAGAAATTTTTTCATTGTTCCGGAATTTTAATTGTGCACAAATGTAAGAAAAAAATTACAGTTCCCTGTACTTGCAACAACCGGGCAAGGCATCATAGACATCGTCAGGAGCCTTATCCCTCTCGGTGTCGTGACCTACAGCGGCGAGCGCCTTGCTTACGGCATCGACGGAGGTTTTTGATTCATCGAAATGAAAATGGAGCTGCTCCTTCTCCAGGTTATACGAAGCCGAAGTGACTCCAGGAATGGAGTTGGCCTCCTTTTCAATCCTCTCCTTGCACATTTCACAACTACCCCTTACTCCCAGCAAAGCATGCTTGTCGTGATGCGCCACCTCTTCAGACTGGGCGTTTGCCGGAGCATCCTGGCCAGATTTTGAGCGGTTTGAACTGCATGAGGCAAATGTTATAAACAGGGCTATTACCATTAAATAGAGATACTTATTCATATTTTCCGAATTAAAGATTTTTATTGATCCAAATTGTAATCGAGATGTAATTGATCTACTATTAACACGGGAAAGAGTCCTTTTGTTGTTGGACCGCCCTCATTTTAATCCGACATCGGAGTTAAAATCGAAGAGATTCTGGATACAAACAGTTAAAATAATTACCTTTGTTTCATTATCGGTAAGGAAAATGAAATCCCGGTCGCTGAAAAAATTCATCTATCTCTCCATTGCCGCGGCAGTGGTTACCATCGGTTTGAAGTTTACCGCCTATCTAAAGACCGGATCGATGGGTTTCTACTCCGATGCGTTGGAGTCTCTGGTAAACTTGTTTGCGGCAGTTATCGCCCTTGTACTGCTTCAGATCTCAGAAAAGCCCGCTGACGAAGGACATGAATATGGTCACGGCAAGGCCGAATATTTCTCCAGTGCCATTGAAGGAGCACTTATCCTGATAGCCGCCTTCAGCATTATCTACAGCTCCATCCTGCGAATTATGGATCCGAAGCCCCTGGAAAGCCTGGGCATCGGAACACTCTTCTCTCTCGCTGCTTCAGCAGTAAACCTCCTTGCCGGTTTGCTGCTGATCCGGACCGGAAAAAAAGAGCAGTCGATAGTGCTTGAAGCTGACGGGAAGCACCTGATGACCGATGTGTGGACATCGGCAGGCGTAATTGCTGGTGTGCTGGCTGTAAAGTTTACCGGATTGCTGGTTCTTGACCCCATTATCGCCATTGTCGTGGCATTGAATATCGTCTATACCGGATACCGACTCATCGGACGGTCGGCCAGTGAACTGATGGACGCCTCCATTCCGCAGGAGGAGATCAGGCAGATTACCGACTACTTCGATTCACTGAAAGGGAGAGAGATCGATTACCACTCACTGTTGACACGCCAGGCCGGCTACCGGAAATTCATATCGTTTCATCTACTGGTTCCCGGCAGATGGACGGTGAAGGAGGGTCACGATTTCGCAGAGACCATCGAACAGGAGATCGAGAAGATGTTCGACGGAACAGTCACCGTCACTACCCACATTGAACCCATCGAAGATCCGTTATCGCTCAATGATATCAATATCGACCGGAGTTTCTATTCCACACTTTCTGCAGAACGGAAATAGGAGGCTCCACCGCGGGGTAATCCTTAATGTTAAAACCTAGCAATCTCCTTTTTAAATCGCTGCAGATTGTGGCGTGGGCAATTTTTGTGGGTCTGATAGCCAGACATCTATCTTCAAGAAAGGGATAGATCTTCAAAACAAAACGATTTAACCGTTTAAGGTTCAGCACGCTCGAGGCCATTTGTGAAGCGTTGAACTGTCAACCGGGAGATACAATTGATAATTTCTTTTCAAACGTCTGTTTAGAGATAAAAGTAACCCCCAAAAGTTTTTTGTCTAACTTTTGGGGGTCCGTTCACGGCGTTATATATCACCGTTATGCAATAGCGCTTCCGATAAGGAAGGCTGCAGCAAGAGCCACAATGGCATAAAGCTCGGGGAAAACGGCAAGAATCAGCGTGTTACCGAAAGCATCGTGTCCCTGACCGATCGAAACAACTCCGTTGGCGCAAACCTGGCCTTGACGGATTGCCGATAACAACCCGATGAATCCCAAAGCCAATCCGGCTGCTAATGTAGCCATCGACTGGAAATAGGTGATTTCGGGTGTCAAGACTTTGAAAATGTTCTGAAACATGAAATATCCGGCGAAACCATACAACCCTTGCGTTCCGGGAAGAGCCGTCAACACCAGGAAGTTACCGAACTTGCCATCTACTTTCTTGGCAGCACCAATGGCTGCATTTCCCACAATTGTAACGCCATAAGCACTTCCAATGCCTGTGAGGGCCAACATAACCGCAATGCCGATATAGGCAATAAATAAATTAGTTTCCATAAATTGATTTTAGTTATTGTGTTTATTAATTTCTGAATTCTATTTGCTGAATGGGCGATACTTTTTCCCTCCGCCTTCAAATTCTGAATTTTTATAAAACTCAACAAAAGTAAGACGTACAGGGTGAACAATCGCTCCCAAAGTATTCATAAATATATTGATAGCATGACCGACAAGAAATATCAATAGATATACAATCGGTTTAGCAATAGCGTTATCTGGGCTCATGCCCGCTGCCAGGCTGTTGAAGACGCTCGCCAGTATTCCTCCCGACAACCCTAAGGCAAAGAGGCGGACATAGGAGAGGATATCACCCAGCAACCCGGTTGCCATATTGTAGCTCTCCCACAACCCGAGTCCCAGATTAACAAGGGGGTTCTTGCCGGGAGAGTTGTAGAAGAAGATCAGCAATGCGGCAGGCACCAGTACAGCCAGATGAACGGTACCGAACATCGGCACTTTTTCCGGCATCAGGGCTGCAACTATACAGCTTACCAGAAGTAAGATCCAACCGATGGTAGAGAGGGAGTATTTGAACCCTTGCTGTTTGATACGGTTGAAAACCTTCATGACCATACCGAATAGCACCTGTATGACACCGAGCACAAGCGACAAGGTAAACATCTGGTTGTTGTCGAAAAAGGCCTTTTCCTTTAACGTCTGAACAACAGGCCAGTCGAGATCATACAGGGCAAAACCGAAGAATCCGCCTGTCAAGAAACCGGTTACCACGGTAGATCCACCCAGCAGTTGAACCAACGACAGAATTGCCTTCATTGAAGAGTTCAACTTGTTTTTCTGGAGCAATTTTACCACCGTGGCTGCTACAAGGAGAAACAATCCATACCCGATATCACCGAGCGATAATCCAAAAAAGAGCATGTAGAACGGTGCGAAATAGGGTGTAAGATCAATCTCGTTATACTTTGGAAGCATATAGAGCTCGGCAATAGGTTCAAAGAGCCGTGCGAACCTGTTGTTTTTGAACTTGATGGGGACGTCGTCATCGGGTGTGGGATCGGCAACATCGAAATAGACAGTCTTCGATTCCAGGTAGTCGGAGATCTCCTGTAGGTTATCTTCAGGAGCCCAGCCCTGCAACAGCATCAGTTTGTCGTCTGCCAGCGAGGCGCCGCATCGACGCACCTTCTTGTAGTTGATCCGTTGTTCGATCTCCCTCATTGCCGCTTTCAGCGATGGCAAGTCCGCCGTAAGCGCTTTCAGTCTCTGCTCCTCTTCTTGAATCCGGTTGCGTAAAGTGGTGATCAGCTCATCCAGCTGAGCAAGCGACACCTCCGGGAGTTTCACTGCTTCCAGGTCGAGTTCGTCAGCAACATTATCGTTTTTGGAAAGGGTAATGAAATAGCTCCTGGAGGTTTCCCTTTTTACTACCACGGCATCGTAAACCGTTTCCCATTCGGGATTGTAGCGATTATCGGGAACAACAAAGAAATTCACTCTGTAACCGGCTCTCCTTAACCGTTCAATGTTTTCCGGATCGAAATTTCCCCAGGGGCGAAGCAGTTCACGCTCCTTGAGACTCACCTGCAATTGCTGGTTCAGTGTTGTGATTGCACCCTGGACAAGCTCGATCTCCCGCGGAATTGCCGATCCCCGTTCAACATCGGGCTCATTCATGGGAACCGGCGACTTTTTATCGATTTGCTTATTCAGTATCTTCTGTGCCTCCCCCAGCTGCTTCAGCCTGCTCAGGAGATCATTCAGTTCTCCGTCATCTTCAGCAAATCTGTCGGACGAAGCCACATGAATCAACCCCAGATCGCGCAACTCGTGCAGGAACGTATCGTAATCCCTGTGATAGGTAAGGAAGGTGAATTTTTTCATTCTCGCTATCATAAGCTCTCCTCCTCTCTCTTTTTCTCCAGATGGGCACGCATGATTTTTTGCGAGGATTTGGAGAGGTTCTCCTCATCCTCGAGGTACCGTTTGATTTTCCGGATGGCATCCTGATAACCGGGTATCTGCACTTTTTCGAAAAGGTTTACTTTCTGTGTCGTCTTTTTTCTTGCGTAGTCGAGCCGCTGGATCCTCAGTTCGTGAAAATCCCGCCGTATACCCAACTCAGCCAGTGTTTCGAGGGTCTTAACGCCATCCAGGTACCATTTAGGGCGATTAAAGAGACTGAACGGCTTGATGTCGAAATCTACCGAGTCGAGTATCGGGACCAGTACACCTGCAATCTTCTTTTTGGAGAGCTGGACATCTTTTACCCGAATCAAGCTGGCATCAAACTCAAGCCACATGCCCACCATCTTCTGGTAGGAAAGGATCTGCTTCTCGAGCTCCTTTTCCAGCTCTTCGATTTCATTTTTCGCCCTTTTCACCTCCATACGCAAAGCCGTCTCCTTGTTCTGTAACGTGGGAAGAGCCCGCTCGCGTATCTTCAGTTGTTTTTCCAACTGCTGGCGTGATGTTTTGTTATATTGAAATTTTATGGCCATATTTTCAGTAAACGTTACCTGTTACTGCTTCCAGTACTTCTCTACCAATTCCCGTTTCATGTTCACCTCCTGCGGGTTGAAATGTTTTGACAACAACTTCCAGGTTGTATCCAGCATCTCAACGGTATCGAGATTCACATCAATGGCAAGAATATACTCCGAGTAATCCCGAGCAAAGGATAATGCCCGCTGGTCGTAATCGGTAAGGTCGAATCCGTTTTCAAGCTTGGTCTTCGCGTTGGCAGCGTCGGCATAGAGACGTACCGCCGCGTTCATTACCTGCGGATGGTCCTCACGTGTCTTCTTGCCCTGTACCAGCTGTTTCAGACGCGAAAGTGAACGGAACGGGTCGACAATCACCTTGCCCACGTCGCTGTCACGGCGGAGGAAGAGCTGACCTTCGGTAATGTAACCGGTATTGTCTGGAACAGCATGCGTGATGTCGCCTCCGGAGAGCGTGGTAACGGCGATGATCGTGATCGATCCGCCGTCGGGAAACTGTGCCGCCTTCTCGTACACCTTGGCCAGGTCGGAATAGAGCGATCCTGGCATGGAGTCCTTCGACGGAATCTGGTCCATACGGTTCGATACGATAGAGAGTGCGTCGGCATAGGAGGTCATGTCTGAGAGGAGCACCAGTACCTGTTCATTCTTGTCCACTGCAAAGTACTCGGCTGCGGTCAACGCCATGTCGGGTACAAGCAACCGTTCAACTGCCGGGTCTTCCGTCGTGTTCATGAAACTGATGATACGGTCGAGCGCCCCTGCGTTGCTGAACACATTCTTATAATAGAGGTAGTCGTCGTTGGTCATCCCCATACCGCCAAGAATGATCTTGTCGGCCTTGGCACGAAGGGCTACCGTTGCCATTACCTGGTTGAACGGCTGGTCGGGATCGGCAAAAAACGGAATCTTCTGACCCGACACAAGGGTATTGTTCAGGTCGATTCCCGAGATTCCCGTAGCGATAAGTTCAGATGGCTGTTTACGTCTCACCGGGTTTACCGATGGTCCCCCGATCTGACGCTCCTCCCCTTCCGGAATAGGCCCTCCGTCAATGGGATCGCCATATGCATTGAAGAAACGTCCGGCAAGCTGGTCACCCACCTTCAGCGAGGGAGCCTTTCCGAGAAAGACCACCTCCGCATTGGTCGGAATCCCTTCAGTACCTTCGAAGACCTGAAGGGTAACCTCGTCGTTGATGATTTTCACTACCTGGGCCAACCGACCGTGAACTGTTGCCAGTTCTTCGTAACCCACATCGGTGGCTTTTACAGAACACGTAGCCTTGGTGATCTGTGTAATCTTGGTGTATATTTTTTGAAATGCTTTAGCCATAATCTTTCAGCTCTTGATTGATAGCAATCGGCTATCAATCGGTATAACTACTTGTTTTCCAGTTTACTTTTGATCAACTCATCCAGTTGTTTGCGATAATCGTAGAATTTTTCCGATTTGAACTCCGAGTAGTTCATCTGACGGCAGACATCGATCACTCTCTTGAAGTATTCGGCAACCTGATTGAAGTTCTCGAACTCAAATTCGGTCCGGCAAATATCCACCACCATATCCAGGATATACTTCTGCCTGTCGATCGGGGTAACCGAATCGATCTCGTCGAATGCATCCTGCTGCAGAATCACAAAGTCGATCAGTTCCGCCTTCCAGAAAGTGATATGGTAATCGACCGGAACGCCGTCGTCACCGAGGATATTGATCTGTTCGGCAATCTCCTTTCCGCGAAGCAACCTTGTTTTGATATCGTTCACTTTCGATGTCCAGTCGTCGGAGATCGCCTTGGAGATATATGCTTCAAATTCGGGATATTCAATATATTTCGAGTAGGACTCGATCGGGTTGATCGCAGGGTACCGTTTTCTGTCGGCACGGTCCTGTTCAAGCGCATAGTAACAGCGGGCCACTTTCTTGGTGTTTTCGGTAACCGGTTCCTTCAGGTTACCCCCGGCGGGCGACACCGTTCCGATAAAGGTGATGGAACCCTCCTTGCCGTTATTCAGGATAACATGTCCCGCACGCCCGTAGAAGTTCGAAATGATTGCCGACAGGTCCATCGGGAAAGCGTCGGGACCGGGAAGTTCCTCCAGACGGTTACTCATCTCGCGCAGCGCCTGTGCCCAACGGGATGTGGAGTCGGCCATCAGCAACACTTTCAAACCCATGGAGCGATAATACTCACCGATGGTCATCGCTGTGTATACCGAAGCTTCACGTGCAGCCACCGGCATGTTCGAGGTGTTGGCCACGATGATGGTACGTTCCATCAGTTTGCGGCCGGTATGCGGGTCATCCAGTTCGGGGAACTCGGTAAAGATCTCCACC
Source organism: Petrimonas mucosa (assembly GCF_900095795.1). Lineage (NCBI taxonomy): Bacteria > Pseudomonadati > Bacteroidota > Bacteroidia > Bacteroidales > Dysgonomonadaceae > Petrimonas > Petrimonas mucosa. The sequence goes on along the minus strand of NZ_LT608328.1, from coordinate 1,936,257 downwards.
ACCTCATTGGCACGTTCACCACAGGCGGCAATGATCACAATATCTGCCTCGGCCTGTTTGGAGATGGCATGCTGCAGCACGGTCTTACCCGTTCCAAAAGCACCGGGGATAAACCCGGTTCCTCCTTCCACAATCGGGTTGAGCGTGTCAATCGTCCTGACGCCGGTCTCCAGCAGTCTATAAGGCCTGGGCTTCTCCTTGTAGAGGGTGATCGGCACCTTCACCGGCCATTTCTGGATCATGTTCAGTTCATGCTCCTTTCCATCCTTATCCTCTACCACCGCAATGGTCTCGCGGATGGTGTACTCCCCTTCCACAGCAATGCTTTTCAGTTTGTACTGACCGCGCATTGCGAACGGAACCATGATCTTGTGGGGCTGGAAGTTTTCATCCACTTCACCCAGCCAGGTTCCGGCGGCTACGGTATCACCAACCTGTGCAATAGGCTTAAAAGCCCATTTCTTCTCTTCGTTGAGCGGGAAGGTGTACTGTCCCCTTTTCAGAAAGATACCATCCATCTTGTCCAGGTCGTTCTCCAAACCGTCCAGGTTTCGCTCGAGAAGACCGGGGCCAAGGACTACTTCGAGCATATGTCCCTGAAACTCCACCTCGGTGCCAACCTTCAGTCCGCGTGTGCTCTCAAAAACCTGAACGTAGACGTTTTTTCCGATAACCTTGATGACCTCCGACATCAGCTGCGTACCGTCAAGGTTGATGTAGGCAATTTCATTCTGCGCAACAGGACCATCCACTTCCACGATCACCAGGTTGGAAATGATCCCCTTTACTGTTCCTTTTGTCATATTGTGTTTGTACTTTTAATTTTGTCGATAGATGTTACTCTTCCGGCATTTTTACCTCGCTTTTCAATCCAGCAATCAGTCCCCGGAAGATACGTTCACCCTCTTCTGCATTCAGTTTTACCCAACGCTCCAATATCTGGAGCTTGCACAGGTAGGCAAAAATATACTCTATATTGAAATAATCGAAAACAGTGTTCTCTTCCAGCCAGTCCCAACGGAATTTGTCCATTTTCCTCTCCCGCTCATAGATATCACTCTCCTCAGAAATCCGTACAACGGTGTCGAAAATCTCCAGTTCCTGGCTTAGACCAAAATCGCGTGCATTTGCATTCTCACGGATCAGCCTGGCCACCTGGTTGTTGCCGACCACCACCCGGGTTACATCCATGCCGTACTTTCGGGCATAGATGGCCGACAAGAGGTTGCCGATATTCAGGTTGAGTTCAAACCAGCGCGACATGAGCGAATTCTTCACCTCAATGCCATAATCCATATACAACGAGGAGATCAGGTCTTCCCACAACCGGTTTTCGTCCTGAGCCTCCTCATTCAGCCAGGTTCGGATGAACTCCTCATAAAAAGCGGGGATATTCCGGTTTTTAAGCGGCAGATCCTCCCTGATCCTCCCGATCGTCTCCTGAATCTCCTCACGGGAGATGCTTCCCATCGGATTCAGCTCGCTATCCTTGTTCTTTAACAATTGCAGGAGGTTGTCGTTGTCATACTTCAGGAAGTATTTACTTAACAACCGGTTATCATCCGGTTTCAGTTCTCCGTCCAACATCTCCTTGAACTCTTCCACCGTAAACGGAAGCTTCATGCTGTCGAAAGAGAAATCGGGCAACCCTGCTATAAAACAGTAATATTGATGTTTAAAAAGCATATGTCCTTGTGAGTTTGTAATTCAACGGTTCCGGGAAAATGCGCTGCGCTTCCATGAAATAATGTCTGATCTCAGGAAACTCCATGCGAGGAGGCCGAGCCAATGACTTCCAGATTACTCCTGAACAAATCAGTCAGAAAAGCAGCCGCTGTATCTGTGGACGAAGGAATTGACGGAAATATTCAATGAACTCCTCTTCTCCGAATTTCACCCGGTAGGTACCATCCTCCGGAGAGAGGATAAAACCGGTCTTCAGTCCATTCACCGATTCTATTTTCACTCCTTTTTCGAGCAACTCTTTTGCTTTTCCTGCAATGTATTGCTTCAACTCCTCGGAACGCTCGACCCCGATAGTTAATGTTTCATTTTTCGACCAGTTCTGCACCAATTCAGTAATCAGCTGTTGCATGAATCTCTTGTCTTCAACGGCAATCTTGACATTGGTTTCTGAAAGTTTACCGGTCACCAGGTTGGTAATTTCGCTTTTTAAAGCCTCCAGTGCCTGGGATGCAAAAAGCTTCAACTCCGATTCCGTGTTTCTTTTCCACTCTTCGGTCTCTTTCCTTGCCGATGCAAGGATCTGTTCCGCCTCTTTTTTCGCTTCAGCCACTATCTGATCACGTGTAGCCTTTGCTTCGGCAATGATCATCTCGGCTTCTTTCTTTCCTTTTTCTACCCCTTCCGAGTACAATTTAGAGGTAATTTCCTGAATCTTGTCCATAAAAATTTTTCCGTTATTGTGCAATAAGGTTAATCTCTTATTGACGCCCAAATTATGAGGACAAAGATACAAAAAAGGGAAACATGCGTTGCACAATAATTTCGTTTATTTTTCCATTCCTGCCAACGACGGCTTTTTGATTCGGTGGTTTATATTATTTTTGTGGTCATGGACAAAAAGATCTTCCGGCTGGCCCTTCCCAACATCATCACCAATATCACCGTTCCGCTGCTGGGCATGATCGATATTGCCATTGCGGGACACCTGGGTTCAGCGGTATATATCGGTGCAGTGGCGTTAGGGGCCAACATCTTCAACATGATCTACTGGAATTTCGGATTTATCAGGATGAGCAGCAGCGGTTTTGCCGCACAGGCATACGGAGCCCGGAACTTTACCGAAGCGATGAACGTGTTGATCCGATCTCTGATTGTGGGCATGGGAATCGGTCTGCTGATTCTCCTGCTGCAATATCCGATCGGAAAATTTGCCATAAGCCTGATACAGTCCGGCGAGGAGAGCAGGGCTGCCGTGGAGACCTATTTTCGCATGTGCATCTGGAGCGCTCCGGCGGTGCTCGCAACCTATGCGTTCAAGGGTTTTTTCATCGGGATGCAGAACGCGAAGACCCCGATGGTGATCGCTATTCTCAACAACCTGTTGAATATTGCTCTCAGTGCAACTTTTGTATTCGGTTTTGGCATGAAGGTCAAGGGAATCGCACTCGGGACGATGTTGTCGCAGGTAATCACGCTTGCCGTATGCATATTGATGTGGCTGAAGTTCTACGGCAGACTGAGGAGATATATCGTCGGTCCTTCCATCCTGGACGTCAAGGCCCTCCGCTCCTATTTTCGTGTCAACGGTGACGTATTTGTCCGTACCTTCCTGCTGACGCTGGTCACCACCTTTTTCACCTTTGTATCGTCTGGCATGGGCGATCTGATCCTGGCCGCCAACGCACTGCTGATGCAGTTCTTCATGTTCTTCTCCTATTTCATGGATGGATTCGCCTATGCCGGTGAGGCGCTGACCGGCAGGTATCTGGGAGCTAAAAACCGGGTATTGCTTGTCCATATGTTAAAACGACTCTTTTTCTGGGGATTTATAGTAAGTGGCTTCGCGGTTGTCGTTTACCTCTTCTTCCCCGATCCGATTCTGCGACTGCTTACCAACGACAAGGAGGTGATCGCGGTTGCCAGATCGTTCCTGTTCTGGACAGTGCTCATCCCGATAACCGGATTTGCCGCTTTCCTCTGGGATGGTGTTTTCATCGGAGCAACCGCCTCGAAAGCGATGCGCAACGCCATGATCCTGGCAGCTATCGTCTTCTTTGCCTGTTACTATCTCACCACACCATTGCTGGGGAACAACGGGCTATGGCTGGCCTTTATCCTATACCTCTCAGTACGAGGCATCACCCAGACCGTCTGGGCACGAAAATCACTGCGGTTGGGGTGAGATTGGAAGCCCCAAATTTCACAGAGAGAGTTGAAGTTAGAAAATGAACCTGAACCACTCGGGAAACCATCCGGTGAGAAATTGTTCCATGTTATCATCATAGAGGGCCTCTGCCAGGAATTCCGTTCCGTTCAGATCTCCCAAAGAGTAAGTAGTTGATAAGTAGTTTTCCCTGATATTCACAAAAAACCAAGTCGGAATTGTTGATTTTTTCAGCCATGTCGATCTTTTTTTGCAACTCTGGTGGAAGTTGATTATTGGCTATCTGTTTCTCTTCGTCAGAAGCTTTCAATACCGGATTTAAGGGAGTGGCCTCTCAATGGATCAGATCCTGCGATCTGACGACACGCATCTCATAACCCACATGTGCTTCCAGATTGAAGTTATAACACCAACCGTTCAGGTATCGCAGGCAGTGAGGAGCGGTCTACCGGTCTTTCGCATAATTGTGTTCGGGAGAGAGTATCTCCCACCATATTAGATCTTCTGAGACCACAAACAGTGCGGTGAAAGCTTTTCCTGCATAGGCAGCAGGTTTGCCAATATGGTGACGCCCATGCCTCTCTACGATCTCACATCAACAAATATATGAACATATTCAAATCAGCAATGATCAAAAACCGCCAAATCAACTCTTTTTTTTTAGTAATTATCTGTCTATCGAACGGAAGAATTATAAATTTCTGTACCTTTGAGTTCGGATCGTACCGGTTGTTGAAACCGGATATGGTCGGAGAACATTACGAACGCATGAAATTCAACAATAAAAATTCAACAATCATGAAGCAAAAAATTGGAATGATTACTCTGCTCTTCCTGTCGGTTGCTTTTTACGCAACATCACAGGAGATCATTGCACACCGCGGATATTGGAAAACCGACGGTTCAGCACAAAACTCGATAGCCTCATTGGTAAATGCCGATGCCCTGAAGGTCTACGGCTCGGAGGTCGACATCTGGCTTTCCTCTGATGGTATTCCGGTAGTCAATCACGACGCCGATATCATGCTCGACGGAAAGAAAGTGTCGGTGCAGGAGACCCCTGCCGCTACGCTCAGACAGGTGAAACTGGCGAACGGGGAACCGATGCCTACCGTGGAAGAGTATCTGGCTGCATTTGAAAAATGCGGTAATACCAGGCTGATCGTCGAATTCAAGACACACAAGAAAAAGGAGGCGGAAGACGAGTTGGCAGAGAAGGTGATCAAGATGGTACACGCCAGGGGGTTACAAAACCGGGTAGAGTACATCTCGTTTGGCATCAATCTTGTCAACCAGGTGAGGAAGCTCGATCCTGCCGCACCGGTCTATTACCTGAACGGAGATCTCTCACCCCGGGTAATCAAGTCGATGGGTGCCGCCGGCATCGACTATCACTTCAGTGTGGTGAAAAATAATCCGCATTGGGTAAAGGAGTCGCACGATCTGGGACTGAAAGTGAACGTTTGGACAGTAAATAAAGCGGAAGATATCAAGGAGATGATCGACCTGAAAGTCGACTACATCACCACCGACGAGCCATTGCTGACCAGGAAACTGATTGAAGAAGCAAAATGACACTACAAGAACAACTGATACGGGCGACCGGAATTGCAGCCGAAGCACACACGGGACAATTCGACAAGAACGGACAGCCCTACCTGGGACATGTTGTGCGGGTAATGAGTGCCGGCCATACCCTGAAAGAGAAGATTGCCGGTGTACTGCACGATGTGGTGGAGGATTCCGCCTGGACATTTGAAGCGTTGACAAATGAGGGTTTCTCTCCAGAAATTGTGGAGGCCGTGAAGGCATTGACGCACGACGAATCGGAAACATACGGGGAGTATCTGGTGCGCCTGGCGAAAAATCCGTTGGCCGTCAGGGTGAAGCTGAACGACCTGACTGACAACATGGATATCCGTCGACTGAAAGAGCTCGACGATAAAGCCGTCGCCCGTATCAGAAGATACCTGAACGCATATAAATTCCTTACAGAATCCCCTACCCTTCAAACCGAATAATGGCCGGCATCTACATCCATATCCCATTCTGCAAGACGAGGTGTATCTACTGCGACTTCTACAAGGAGACCGATGAGAGCCAGATGGATGCCTTCACGGAGGCTATCTGCAGAGAGGCCGGTTTACGGAGAGACGAAGTGAAAGAGCCGGTGAGGACCATCTATTTCGGTGGCGGTACTCCCTCTAGATTGAGCAGGGATCATTTCGAAGAAATTTTCAAGCAACTTGCAGCGCTGTTCCAGATCGATCCAGATGCCGAAATCACACTGGAGGCCAACCCGGACGATCTGACGGGAGATTATGCAAAGCTTCTGCAGGGGCTGCCCTTCAACCGGATCAGCATGGGAATCCAGAGCTTCGACGACAAAGAGTTGAAGTTCCTGAGCCGGCGCCATTCAGCCCAACAGGCGGTCAGTGCGGTAAAGCATTGTCGCGATGCAGGGTTCGGAAACATCAGCATCGACCTAATGTACGGCTTGCCTGGTCAAACGCCCGAAAAGTGGAGAGAAAACCTGATACAGGCCTGTGAACTGGATATTGAACATATTTCGGCCTATCACCTGATCTATGAGAAACAGACTAGGCTCTACACGCTACTGCAAAGGGGACGGGTGCAACCCGCGACCGACGAGACCAGCAGGGAGATGTTCTCCATGCTGATCGACATGCTTGCCCTGAACCGATTTGAGCATTACGAGATTTCCAACTTCGCCAGGAACGGAAAATACTCCGCACACAACACCTCCTACTGGAAAAACGAGAGATATCTCGGGCTGGGTCCCTCTGCCCACTCGTACGACGGGGAGAGCAGGTCGTGGAATGTGGCCTCGCTAGAGAAGTACATCACTGCAATCGGGGCAGGTGAACTCCCGCAGGAGAGGGAGCGGTTGACCCATTCGCAGCAATACAACGAGTTTGTACTGACCGGGTTACGGACAATGTGGGGAGTGGATCTGCTCCTGCTGAAGGAGCAATTCGGACAGGAGATGTACGACTACTGCCTGCAGAATGCACGGAAGTTTATCCGGGAGAATCTTTTGACCATCAAGGAGAACTCATTGATACTTAGCCGGGAAGGAATCTTCATCTCCGACGGGATCATGAGCGAACTGATGTGGGTGGAGTAGATCACCTGCGGCGATAACGGGAGAGCCAGCTATCGAGGCTGTCCAGCAGGATGGGCGACTCTTTCCGGACTGCCCACGACTCCAGTTGCGTGAAACTGATATCGGTCTCCACATCAATTTCAACCATCCTCTCTGCAAGTTCCCGGGCAGCGATCTCATCGCAAACCGTAAAATCGATATCTCCACCGGCAACCATCATTACAAGCTGCTCCGTCTCATACAGGTCGTTCTGTTCCACAAAAATGGTGTCGCCAATCTCATGGGAGAGGTTTTGCAGGCGCAGGATTACCGGCGAGTTCCGGTGTACATGGATGGTCCTCTTGGCCAGATCGAGGTGTTGACGGATAGGGGCGACTCCGTTGTTGAACTCCGCCTTCCGCTGCACCAGCACCTGCTTGTTCAGGTTGATCGACCGGGTAAAACCGAACTGCTGCCGCAACTCTGTATTTACTGGAATGTTCCGGGCAACAACATCATACTTTCCCTGCTTCAGTCCCTCGAGGCTCTTATCCAGGCCGTTTTCAAGGAAAATATTGATTTTTAAACCCCAATCCCGCTCCAGAATTTTTATAAGCTCATATTGAAATCCGGCGATGGTATCACCCGACACATGGTATCCGATTGGATCATAGCTGGTAACAATGTTGAGTTCGCCGCTTTCCACTATTTCCGGATAGTCCCTGGGCAAAACGGCACTCTTCCTGGAAAGGGAATATAGCATAACCATCAGGGCCAATACGATCCCCAGAAGTATGCTGTAAACAATAAGCATCCTTTTCGTTTTCACGGTCAAACAGTTTGTTTAATTGTGCAGGTCAACCGAAAGGCCCATTTTGAACATCATCGGATTTACCGGATAGTTGGGCAACGAGAAATATTCGCGCGGCTTCAATACGGCGGACGCAGCATTGTAGAGCATTACAAAAAAACGGGTCTGTTTCAGGTGCATGTTAGCGTATACAGTGGCAATGGGATAGTTACCAATCTCTTTCTCACGCTGGTTGTAGAACTGAAGCAAAGCCGGCTCGTAACCGGGAGAGAAATAGGTGGTATGATAATGGGCATCGACACCGAACTGAAAGGTCAACTCATTCACTATAAGCGCTTTCAAATACATATTTGAATAAACACTTAAAGAGGGCACCGGTATTACCTCCTGATTGCTCGAGGTCTGGTAGACTACCCGATTATCCCAGTTGAATACACCCAGCCTTATATTCTGATCCACACCTGCAGTCAACACCTGTACGTTAGGAGCGTGTTGGGCAACCGTTCTCTCTTGATCGAAATAGATATAGTTCTGCAGATTTTCCACGCCTGCATTCACCGTAGTGTTCGTGAACGGAATATGAAGCCTGCCGCCGACAAATGCCCTGCGCACATCTTCCAACTCTTTATCCCACCAGAAATATTTGGAGTGATAATGTTTCTGAAGGTAATTCGGGGTGATGTTCCGGAGATAGGCATGACCACTCAGCTCGGTCCGCTTTCCGGCCAGGTTGAAGGCGGTCTCCACCTCTCCCTCCAGGTTCACCTCCCCAAGATCGGCTCCCGCCATGCCCAGGTTGGCCTGCAGGTTGAAACGGAAATGCTCTCCCTGCTGTTTGTTCAGTATCCCCCCGATAAAAAGGGAGTTTTCGCGGTGTTTGCTCCGGCCGATGTTACCGCCGACCGAGTCGATCATCGAGAAGTTCCTCACTTCATGTTCTATATACCCTGTCAGACCGAATTTCACCCATGGTTTGAATCCTTCACGAAGCGACAGTGCGACACTGTTCTTGAAGGATGAAAAGGTGACACTGTCGTCAACCGCCGTATTGTAATAACGGTTCGTATAGAACTGGTCGATACGTTGCATCGCCTGGCCCTCAATCGTTACCTGTGCCGTATCATAGGAGAGAAACCGCCGGTCCTGTCCCGTATAATGCGACGTAATAACGAGGCTCGCTACAGGCACGAACTTGCCGCTGCCAAGCGAATCTGCCGACCGGTCGTTATACCCGATATTGTACTTTCCGGAAAAGAAGAGATGGTTGGTCTTCATCTTGTTCCAGGTATTGGTGAATTTCACGGGAATGTCGCCTGTCGAGAAGTTCTCGCCTACCGATTCCGGATCGAGGATGAACCGCTCATCGGTAATTCCACCATTCTCAAACTGCTTTACGGTGGAGGTCGACGCCAGAAGATGGCTCTCGAACTTGTCGCTCAGGTAGTTTCCAAAAAGAGACCAGTCGTTGTGCTTGTTCTCCTGCGACCTGTATAATCCTTTTGCACTGATCAGGTCACCCTCTATGCCCGCATTGAGACGTTTTCCAAAGTTGGTCGTCAGCAACGCTTTCAACCGTTGCTCCTTTACCGGTCGGCTACCCGCGGTCTGATAAGTGAGGTTGGCGTACGGTACCCGCGTATTGTAGAAAAGGTGTTGTTCGGGCGACTTATTGTAGGGTCTGTAAGCATCGTAAAACGGGAAATGGCTGGTTTCGTCTTGTTCGAAAAATATTTTCGAGATGAAGGGCGATCCGATCGGTCCCAAATATCCGCCTGCAACCGAATATCCGTCGGGGATCGTGGTCTGCTGGTAATTGTGCTTCAACGTGTCCATGGCTGCGACAAGGCGGTCGCCGCTTCTGGGGTGAAGATACCAGACTGTAGCAGCAGGCAGTACCAGGTTGACGGTGTCGAACGGCTCTTCCATTTCATGTTGATGATCATGTGGAGCCTGTCGGGGTGTCACTTGCAACGAATCAGGCAAAATAACACGCGCCTGAGCCATCGATTCGGAGACACAGACGGTTATCCATAAAACTATGAATATGATTTTTCTCATCGGGTGCAAACTTACATAAAATTTGCGATATATAATTTAGGAGATCCCATTTTTTGGGTCAATTGCCCCCTCTAGAAGGGTGTCGGGAGGTAGAGCGAAAAGTGAGAAACGGTGTCGACGGCAACTTTTTTTGGCCAGAGTTAAAAATAAATGGCAAATTTTGCCCCTTGTTAAAATTATTCTATTAACTTTGCGACATTAAATGAGATAAAATGAAAGTAAACAAGCTTCACCATCATCATTTTCATACTTGCTGTCAGGCGAGGTGATAAGGATATGTAGAAGCATCAATCCACAATATTGACCCGTCTGAAGATTTCAGGCGGTTTTTTTTTATTAACACCCAAGCGGTTGAAAAACGCTTGCACAAAACAGATACAGATGGAAAAGCTGAAAATAGCCATCCAGAAAACAGGGCGATTGAGTGAGAAATCGTTGCAGTTGCTGAGCGAATGCGGTATCAAGGTGTCGAACAGCGACAGGAAGCTGAGGACGGAGGCCCGCAATTTCCCCATGGAGATTCTCTTTCTGAGAGATGACGACATTCCGCAATACGTTGAAAACGGCGTTGCTGATATCGGTATTCTGGGAGAGAACGAAGTGTGGGAAAAAGAGAAGGAGGTGGACGAGATTGAGAAGCTCGGTTTTGGTAACTGCAGGCTCTCGCTGGCGATTCCCAAAGATGAGGAGTATACCGGTCTGGAATATTTCCGAGGTAAGCGGATTGCCACCAGCTATCCCAAAATCCTTGGGAAATTCTTCAGCAAGAAAGGCATCGATGTGAAGATCGAGGAGCTGGGGGGAAGTGTGGAAATTGCGACCGGAATCGGCCTGGCCGACGGGATCTTCGATATAGTAAGCACCGGTAGTACATTAATAATGAACGGATTGAAGGAGGTGGAGGCGATCATCAAGAGCGAGGCAGTGCTGATTGCAAACAAGCAGCTCACTCCTGCCCGTCGGGAACTCCTGGAGAGGCTTCTGTTCCGTATTAGGGCCTACAAGCGGGGAGTGGAAAGCAAATATATCGTGATGAACGCGCCCAATTCGTCGATTCCAAGGATCTGTGCCATTCTTCCGGGAATGAAGTCGCCCAGTATCCTGCCGCTTGCCGAGGAGGGATGGAGCAGTATCCACTCGGTGGTACAGGAAGACCAGTTCTGGGATGTGATCGATGCGCTGAAGGATGTGGAGGCCCAGGGAATCTTGGTGATGAATATTGAAAAGATGATACTCTGATCGATGAAGACGATAAATAACCCTTCAGAAAAAAGGTGGCCGAAACTGGCAGAACGGTCCGCCATCAAACAGGCCAAGCTGATGGAGCTGGTAAATACCGTTTTTTACGATATCCGGAAAAAGGGGGACAAGGCCTTGCTGAAATATGCACGGAAATTTGACGGTTTTGCGGCAGAACAGTTTACGGTGGATGCCGGGACGATTGCAGCCGCAGCCTCATCGATACCGGAACAATTGAAGGAGGCCATCGGCCTTGCAAAAAGGAATATCGAGAAGTTCCACCTTTCGCAACAGGAGCAGACCCTGAAAGTGGAGACCTCCCCCGGTGTGGTTTGCTGGCGTGAGGCACGGCCCATCGAGAAAGTGGGGATCTACGTCCCGGGAGGAACCGCACCGCTCTTCTCCACCGTCCTGATGCTGGCCGTTCCTGCCAGAATAGCCGGTTGCAGCGAGATCGTGCTCTGTACACCACCCGACAAGGATGGGACCGTTCATCCAGCCATCCTTTATGCGGCATCCCTTGCCGGCGTAACCCGTGTAGTGGTACTTGGAGGGATCCAAGCCATCGGAGCCATGTGTTTCGGTACCCATTCGGTTCCGAAGGTGGAGAAAATCTTCGGCCCGGGAAACCAGTACGTGATGACGGCAAAGCATGCAGCCCAATATTATGGCACTGCCATCGACATGCCTGCCGGTCCCAGCGAGCTGGTTGTGGTGGCGGACAGCAGCTGCCATCCGTCGTTCGTTGCCGCCGATCTGCTGTCGCAAGCCGAACATGGTCCCGACAGCGAAGTGATCCTCCTGTCGGACAATAAGCAGGTAATCCGGGAGGTGAACAGGGAACTGGAGATCCAACTGAGCAACCTGCCGCGACAAGATATTGCGGAAAAGGCGTTGAAAAACAGCCGGGCCATCCAGTTCAAGGATATCGACACCTGCATCCGATTCAGCAACCTCTATGCGCCCGAGCACCTGATTCTCGCAGTGGAGAATCCCGTACTGCGCAGCCGGGAGGTAACCAGTGCCGGTTCCGTTTTCCTGGGCAACTACAGTTGCGAAAGCGCCGGCGATTACGCCAGCGGAACCAATCACACACTTCCCACAAGTGGACATGCACGAGCATACAGCGGCGTTTCGCTGGACAGTTTTGTAAAGAAGATCACCTTTCAGCAGCTCACGGAAGAGGGGATCACAAGCATCGGAGCGGCCGTCGAAACCATGGCCGAAGCCGAAGCGCTCATTGCTCACAAGAACGCCATGACACTGCGGCTTGAGGAGGTATCGAAGCGATTTCAGAGTGAACAGTCCCAATATTAAGATGATGATAGATGATAGACGATATAACAAAATTTGTACGCCCCAATATCCTGGCGCTTAAACCCTACTCCAGCGCCCGCGACGAGTTTTCAGGCAGTGAAGGCATCTTCCTCGATGCAAACGAGAATCCCTACGGGAACCTTAACCGATATCCTGATCCTCACCAGAAGGCATTAAAGAGCAAGTTGTCGGAAATCAAGAAGATATCGGCAGATCAGATATTTATCGGCAACGGAAGCGATGAGGTGATCGACCTGATTTACCGGATCTTCTGTGAACCTGGAGAGTCGAGCGCCATCGTCTGCCCTCCCACCTATGGCATGTATGAGGTGTCGGCCAACATCAACAACGTCAGATTGCACCGGATTCCGTTGACCGACGACTTCCAGCTCGATCTGGAGAAGATTCTGCAAACGGCCGGTTCGGACAGCTCGGTAAAGCTGATTTTCATCTGCTCGCCGAACAATCCTACTGGAAACAGGTTAAACAATATCGGGAAACTGCTCGACAGGTTTAACGGGATCGTGGTGGCAGACGAAGCCTATATCGATTTTTGCCCGGAGTACAGCCTAAAAGAGAAGATCGGCAGCCATCCCAATCTTATCGTGATGCAGACGTTCAGTAAGGCGTGGGCATTGGCGGGAGTACGCATTGGAATGGCCTTTGCGGGGAAAAAGATCATCTCGTTGCTGGAGAAGACCAAACCGCCTTACAACGTCAGCGTGCTTAACCAGCAGGCGGCACTGGAAGCGCTTGCAGATGCAGATGAGTTTGAGAAGCGCCGCAACATCATCCTTCAGCAGCGCAGCCACCTTGTCGAAGAATTGGCAAAACTGAAGATCGTGAAAAGGATCTACCCATCGGATGCCAATTTCCTGCTGGTAGAGGTTTCGGATGCCGACCGGGTTTACAGGCATCTGGTGGAGAAGCAGGTGATTATCCGCAACCGCACTACTCAGGTGACAAATTGTGTACGGATAACCGTCGGCACTCCCGACGAAAACAGGCAACTGCTGAAGGAGCTCTACCTTCTGGATGGTTCTGCAAGGTGAATGAAAATAGTATATTGATCATGAAAAAAGTGTTGTTTATCGACCGTGACGGTACATTGATCATCGAGCCTCCTGTCGATTATCAGGTCGACAGCCTGGAGAAGCTGGAGTTCTACCCCAAGGTATTCCAGTACCTGTCGCGGATTGCACGGGAACTGGAGTACGAACTGGTGATGGTTACCAACCAGGATGGTCTGGGAACGGCGTCGTTTCCCGAAGAGAGTTTCTGGCCGGCACACAACAAAATGCTGCGGGCTTTTGAAAACGAGGGAATTTATTTCAGCGACATCCTGATCGACCGCTCGTTCGAGCACCAGCAGCTACCCACCCGGAAGCCGGGAACGGCAATGTTGAGCCACTACATGAAAGGGGGGTATGACCTGCAAAATTCTTACGTAATCGGCGACCGGAAAACCGATCTCCAGCTGGCCCGCAACCTCGGTTGTAAAGCGATATACCTGAACCGGGAAAAGTGCAGTGATGCCGTACTCTCAACAACCGACTGGGGGGAGATCTACGCCTTCCTGAAACAGGAGCCAAGAAGAGGTGTGGTGCGACGATCAACTTCCGAGACCGATGTTTTTGTGGAGGTAAACCTCGACGGATCGGGAAAAAGCGAGATTACGACCGGACTGGGATTCTTCGACCATATGCTGGACCAGATTGCACGCCACGGGAAGGTTGACCTGACCATACGGGTCAAGGGCGATCTGCATATCGATGAGCACCATACGGTTGAAGATACGGCCATTGCCCTCGGCGAGGCTTTCCTGCAGGCACTGGGAAAAAAGAAAGGGATTGCACGATACGGCTTCCTGCTGCCGATGGACGACTGTCTGGCGCAGGTTGCAATCGATTTCGGCGGTCGTCCCTGGCTGGTCTGGAATGTCGATCTCACCCGTGAGATGATCGGCGATGTACCTGCCGAGATGTTTCTCCACTTCTTCAAATCCTTCTCCGATAACGCCAGATGCAACCTCAATATCAAAGCTGAAGGGCATAACGACCACCACAAGGTGGAGGCGATATTCAAAGCATTTGCCAGATCGGTCCGGATGGCCGTGGAACGTGGAGAAGAGGGGGGTATCCCCAGCACCAAAGGAGTACTGTAACATGATAGCCATTGTCAAATATAACGCAGGCAATATCGCATCGGTAAAGAATGCGGTGGAACGGTTGGGATACAACTGTTCCGTTACCGATGACGAGATAGAGATCAGGCGGGCCGCGAAGGTGATCTTTCCCGGCGTAGGTGAAGCATCGTCGGCCATGGAGTACCTGAGGGAACGGAAGATGGACAGGCTTATCAGATCGCTTGAACAGCCCGTACTGGGAATATGCCTCGGACTGCAGCTGTTGTGCCGCCATTCGGAAGAGGGAAACACCAATTGCCTTGGACTCTTCGACACCTCAGTAAAGAGATTTCCGACAACCGACATCGTTCCACATATCGGATGGAACGACCTGAAGCAGACGCGATCGTTGCTGTTCGACGGCTTTGGCAGCGAAGATACGGTATATTTCGTACACAGCTACTATGCCGAAATCTGCAGCCAGACCATCGCCACGTGCGATTACATATTGCCGTTCAGTGCGGCCATGCAGCACCGGAATTTCTTTGCCACACAGTTTCATCCCGAGAAATCGGCGAGTGTCGGCGAGAGGATACTGGGCAATTTTTTGAAACTCTAAAAGCTACCCATTCAAAGGAGAGAACGCATGAGAATCATTCCAGCCATAGACATCATCGACGGGAAGTGTGTACGCCTGACCAAAGGCGACTACAGCACCCGAAAGGTATATAACGAAGATCCTGTAGAGGTGGCAAAGGCTTTTGAAGCGAGCGGAATCGGCTACCTGCACCTGGTCGACCTGGATGGAGCAAAATCGAATCACATTGTAAACAAGGATGTTCTAAGAAAAATTGCAACTGCCACTTCACTGCAGGTGGACTTCGGAGGAGGAATCAAAAGTGACGAGGATCTGCGTATTGCTTTCGAAAACGGAGCCGCACAGGTTACCGCAGGAAGCATTGCGGCCCGGAACCCCGATCTCTTTCTGAAGTGGCTGGACCAATACGGTGCCGACAAGATCATCCTGGGTGCCGACAGTCATGGCAGAAAAATTGCCACTCACGGATGGCAACAGGAATCTGACCTGGATGTGGTGGATTTCATTGCCGGTTACGAACGTAAAGGGGTTAGCTTTGTGATCTGTACGGATATATCGAAGGATGGTATGCTGCAAGGTACTTCCATCGAACTCTATGCGGAGATACTGCAGGCGACCGGCGTCAAGCTGATTGCCAGCGGCGGCATAACATCAATTGACGACCTTAAGGCGGTGAAGGCGCTGGGATGTGAAGGAGCCATCATCGGGAAAGCGTTGTACGAAGGCAAGATAGAACTGAACGAATTACGCGTTGCAGGGTTTCTGTAACGTGAGACTAAAATATCAAACGATATGCTCAGGAAAAGAATTATTCCCTGTCTCGACATCAAGGACGGGCGAACGGTGAAAGGGGTAAACTTTGTCGGACTCCGCGATGCCGGCGACGCAGTGGAACTGGCTAAACGTTATGTCAGGGAGGGGGCGGACGAACTGGTCTTTCTCGACATTACGGCCACCGTTGAGAAACGTAAGAACCTGACGGAACTGGTTGAAAAGATTGCCCGGGAGATCAACATTCCCTTTACCGTAGGGGGCGGAATCAACTCGCTGGAAGACGCACAGGCGATCATCAAGGCGGGTGCCGACAAGGTAAGCATCAACACGGCGGCGGTACAACATCCCGAACTCATCACGGAGATTGCGGCGGAATTTGGCAGCCAGTGCGTTGTTCTGGCTATCGACACGAAACTGGAACATGATGAATGGATAGTCTATATCCACGGGGGCAGAACCCCCACCCCGCTTAGGGCAGTCGACTGGGCAAGGGAGGGGGAGCGTCGTGGCGCCGGTGAGATCCTGTTGACATCGATGAATAACGATGGAACCAAAAACGGTTTTGCTCTCGATATCACGGCTACCATCTCCGCCGGGGTGAACATCCCGGTCATCGCTTCGGGCGGTGCAGGCACCATGAACCATTTTGCCGATCTCTTTCAGCAGACAAAGGCCAGTGCCGCGCTGGCGGCCAGCATTTTCCATTTTGGAGAAATTGCCATTCCCCAGTTGAAACAATTCCTGAGACAACAACAAGTTGAAGTAAGAATCCAACAAACATAAAAATCATGACAATCAATTTCGAAAAATCCGGAGGTTTGGTTCCGGTTATCATTCAGAACAGCCATACATTGCAAGTGCTGATGCTCGGCTATATGAACAAAGAGGCACTCGAAAAGACCAGATCGGAAGGCAAGGTGACATTCTTCAGCCGAAGCAAAAACCGGTTGTGGACCAAGGGGGAGAGCTCCGGTAACTATCTTGTAGTAGATGAGATTCTTGAAGATTGCGACAACGACACGCTGCTGATCAAGGCGCTTCCGCAGGGTCCCACCTGTCATACCGGCTCCACAAGCTGTTTTTCAGGTGAGATTGCCAAAGGGTTTATCTACGAACTGGAGAGTGTGATCGAGCAACGGATCGGGAGCAATGCTGAGGGGTCCTACACCAGCAGGCTTTTCAACAGCGGGGTGAACAAGGTGGCACAAAAGGTGGGGGAAGAGGCAGTAGAACTGGTTATCGAAGCGAAAGACAACAATATCGATCTCTTCAAGAACGAGGCGGCAGACCTGCTCTACCACTTCCTGATCCTGCTGAAGACCAAGTCGTTAAAGCTGGAAGATATTGAGGCTGTTTTGCAAGGACGACACAGGTAGAGATCTCGGGTTGGTGCAAAAAAAAAATCACGTATGTGAAATACGTGATTACCTAAAACAAATCTAAAAGAGAAAACACTTACTATCAGTGAATTCGGGTGGAAAACGGGACTCGAACCCGCGACCTACGGAACCACAATCCGTCGCTCTAACCAACTGAGCTATAACCACCATGTCATAAAGTGGGTGCAAAGATAATTATTTTTTTTCAAATGCAACAACAATTCTCCAAAAAATCAAAAAAAATAGTTGTGGCACCCCTTTTTCTGGTTTTAAAATTGTATTTTTGATGTTACAACCGATAAAGATCAAAAGTCGTGACTAAAAAAGTTAAACTCTCGATACTGGGTATCTCTTTCAGTCAGGTACAGGCCGGGGCTTACGCACTTATCTTTGCCGAGGAGAATGGTGTACGGCGGTTACCGATTGTGATTGGCACACCCGAAGCGCAATCCATTGCCATTGTAATGGAGAACATGACCCCTCCCCGCCCGCTGGCTCATGATCTGGTATACAACATCTTCAACTCTCTGGGCATCGAGTTGCTCGAGGTCTTTATTTACAAATTCGAAGAGGGTGCCTTCTTTGCGGAGTTGCTGTTAAGACAGGACGGCAGGGAATACCGCATCGATTCCCGCACATCCGACGCCGTGGCCATTGCATTGCGTACCCATTCGCCCATTTACACTACTGAGACCATCATGCAGAATATGGCCATTGTGTTCGATGAGCAGGAGGTGCTCTCATCTGATCTCCAGAACAGGGAGATGGAGGTGGAAGAGATCGGGGAAAAGATCGAGGAGGTGAAGATCGACACGCTTAAAAAAAGATTGGAAGAGGCTGTAAAAGCTGAGGATTACGAGTTGGCGACAAAGCTTCGCGACGAGATAAACCGCCGGCAGGGAAGAGAAAATGGCTGATACGTTTTTTTACTCACCCGGGATCCGGGTTTCACAACAGCTGCCGGAGCAGGAATCACAGCACTGTGTAAAAGTACTGCGGATGAAAGAGGGCGACAAGCTGACCGTTACCGACGGCAAGGGATTCTTCTACCCCTGCACGCTGCTTCAGGCTCATCCCAAACATTGTATTGTGAGTATCGACGAGGAGATTCCCCGCCCGAAAAGCTGGGACTTCACCTTGCACATAGCTTTTGCGCCCACCAAAAACATTGACAGGATAGAGTGGTTTGCCGAAAAGGCGACCGAATTGGGGGTGGACCGCTTCTCGCCTTTGCTTTGCCGTTTTTCAGAAAGGAAGGAGCTGAAGGGCGAAAGGGTGGAAAAGATTGTCGTTTCGGCCATGAAGCAGTCGCAACAGGCAGTCATGCCCATTATTGACCCTATGATCCCCTTTCGTCAGTTTGTAGAAAACCCGTTTACAGGTCGAAAATTCATCGCACATTGCCGCCCCGACCCCAACAAGATGGCGTTGGCCAAAACCTGCCGGAAGGGGGAGGATGCCTTGATACTTATCGGCCCTGAAGGTGATTTCAGTGAAGAAGAGGTTCAACAGGCCCTCGATCTCGGGTTTGAACCGGTAAGCCTGGGAGAGAACCGTTTAAGAACCGAAACGGCCTCTCTGTTGGCCTGCCATACCATTCACGTGTTGAATGCACGGTAGCAACATTTAATCAAACCTAAAAGTCTCAAATAAAAGTTGCATGTGCCAGATAAAGTATTTATCTTTAAGGTGTTAAATAAAAAATAACACTCACCCGACACATGCAATACAAAAATAGTAAAAAAATCTCATTTACTGCCAGTTCAGTAAAGAAAGAGTTCAGTTCAGAACAATTAACGTCATATTCAGGGTTAAGCGTAACCTCTGATTTTATCAACCATTGTGGCATTTATCGCCGGCTGGAACATCTTTTCCCAACCATCCGGCACAATGCAAGCCGTTTCAGCACAGCCCAAATACTCTCAAGTATCCTGTTGGCATCGTTGTGCGGTGTTCACCGTTTGAAGCGGATTGAAAACTTCACCTTTGACGCCTTGGTTGCCCGCTTGTTGAAGTTACCCAAGAACATTGACGAGGACACCATACGCCGCCATTTGACAGGTTTGGGTGAAAGGGGCGCCCGTTCGCTTCACGAGCTGTTGTTGGGTTTTACAGGCATGCAAGTTTCCCGTTGCGGTTTAAGCCGCTTGACACTTGATTGCGACTCAAGCACATTTACCGTTTACGGCAACCAACAAGGGGCTGAGGTGGGTTATAACTCGCATAAGAAGGGTTCGAAAAGCTATCACCCCATCTTATGTTTTGTCACGGAGATGAAACTGCTTGTCAATTCATGGCTCCGCCCGGGTTCAGCTTACACCTCAAACGGAGTTTGTGAGTTTGTCAAAGAAACCTTGGCCGCTCTTCCCCAAAAGGTGGAGAAGGTGTTTTTCAGGGCCGACAGCGGTTTTTTCAATGGTGGATTATTTAATTTGTTAGAAGACGGTAAACATGAATATTTGGTGAAAGTAAAGCTGAAAAACCTGAAAGATTTACTTGCCGGGCAGACTTGGCAGCCGATTGGCCCACGGACGGCGACCTGTCAGTTTACACATCAATGTAGCGGTTGGAGGAATCCCCGCATGTTTTATGCCGTGCGCATCATAAAGCAAATGGTTGAAGTCGATTATTTTGGCGAAAAACAATTTGTACCCGAGTATGAGTACTTTTGCTATTGCTCGAACCTGAAAGGATTGGATGCCTTGCAGCTCCATACCCTTTATGGATCCCGATCAGAGAGTGAGAATTGGATCGAGCAAACCAAAAACTCGCTTTGTGCGGGAAAAACCATCACGCATGATTTTTGGGTAAACGATATTCTTTGGCAACTTTCGTCATTTGCCTACAGTTTATCGGTGCTCATGCGATACCGGGGCGACTTTTGGGTTTGGCGTCAAGAGCACTCTACCTTCCGAGAATGGTTTATCCGAGTGCCGGGTAAAGTGGTGAAATCCGGCAGGCAGGTCACGGTAAAAATGCCTAAGGAGTATTACCGAAAAGCGGGGTGGCGTGATTTTGAGCAGCGAATAACGACAACGATGACCGGATGACGGATTTTCACTTAATCGTCCATCGCCATCTTTCGTGTCGTAAAAGGGTTTATGACAAGGAATTGCCATGCCTTGGAAGAGTGGTAATGTTAATATATATAAAAACGCCACCATAAAAAGTAAATCAACACGTTAAACGTGCAAGAAACAGTGAAGATGAAAAGAAAATAAAACGGTATCTCTCGAAAAAAAAGAGAAATTCCGCTTTGAAAACTATTAACTTGAGTTGGGAATTTTAAATGAGATTTTTAAGTCAAACAAAAAACCAAAAAGAGATGAATAAGATTTTTTCAACATTTCTCCTTGCAGCCCTGCTGTTCGCAATCATCGGTTGTGAGAGTGGCAAGAAGGAGCTCCCGAGGATTGCCATTGCCGGACTCGCCATCGAGTCGAGCACCTTTTCGCCCGCCGTTTCCAACGAGGAGGCGTTCCGGGCACGATATGGCGACAGCGTTTTCACCTACTACCCCTTCTTTGCTCCCGACTCGGGTATCATCGACCGTGCCGTATGGCTTCCCACACTGCGGGGACATGCCATGCCCGGCGGCATCGTGACCCGCGAGGCATACGAATCGCTGGTTTCAAAAACGTTGGACAGTCTAAAGGCGAAACTGCCGCTGGATGCCATCTTCTTCGATATTCACGGGGCAATGAGCGTTCAGGGTCTGGATGATCCCGAAGGGGACTTCCTGCTGCGTATCCGTGATCTGGTGGGCACCGACGTACTGATCTCCACCTCGATGGACCTGCACGGAAGTGTCTCCCCCCGCCTGATACAGAATAGCGACCTGATCACCTGTTACCGGATGGCTCCGCACGAGGATGCCATCGAATCGAAAAAACGGGCGGTAACCAACCTGCTCGATCGTCTTGAAAACGGAAAGGGGAAACCGGCATACAAGGCGTGGATTCCCGTACCCATCCTGCTCCCGGGTGAAAAGACCAGTACCCGCATCGAACCGGGCAAGAGTCTCTATGCCCAGATACCGACAGTGATCGACAAGGATAAGGTGATCGACGCTGCCATCTGGATGTCCTATCCCTGGGCGGATGAACCCCGTAACCACGGCGTGGTGGTCGCTTACGGCGACGACAAGGAGGCAGTGGGAAAAGCGGCCGAGAAGCTGGCAACCCATTTCTGGAGCGTGAGGAATGAGTTTGAATTTGTAGCGCCCACCGTCTATCTGGAAGAGGCGCTCGACAAGGCTGTGGCGAGCGACAAGAAACCGTTTATCATTAGCGATATGGGGGACAATCCCACTGCCGGTGGTGCAGGCGATGTCACCTGGACACTGCATGAGATACTGAAAAGGCCAGAGTTTCAGCGACCCAACGCCAAATCGCTGATTTATGCCTCCATACCCGATGCAAAATTTGTGAGGCTGGCAAAGGAGATCGGCGTAGGCGGCACGATCGATGCGACGGCCGGTGCCGTAGTCGACCACCGGTTCGCCCCTCCCGTCAGGATAAAGGGAACCATTACCGCCATTTATGAAGGGCACCCCAATGCCAAAACAGAGGTGGTGGTCAAGACCGGCAACATCTCGGTGATCGTTACCGAACGGCGGATGGCCTACCATATCGAAAAGGATTTCACCAAACTGGGACTGAATCCGCGGGAAACCGACATCGTGGTGGTGAAGATCGGCTATCTCGAGCCGGAACTTTACGAGATGCGGGCCGACTGGCTGATGGCGATGACCCCGGGTGGTGTGGATCAGGACCTGCTCCGTCTGGACTACAAGCGACTCAATCGCCCCATCTTTCCGCTGGATCCCGATATGGCCGATCCCGACTTGAGTGCAAGATTTATTCCCTTGTCGGATGAGATATTGAGATAATTGCGATGACTAGAAAAGAGCGCTTCACCCATGTGATCAACTGGTTTCAGGAGAATGCCGAGTCGTCTGAGACAGAACTTCATTATGGCAATAACTTCCAGTTGCTTATAGCCGTTATCCTGTCGGCACAATGTACCGACAAACGGGTAAACCAGATCACACCGGCACTCTTCGAGGCATTTCCAACCCCGGAGGTGCTGGCAGCATCATCGCCAGATGAGGTTTTCGAGTATATCAAATCCTGCTCTTATCCCAACAACAAGGCCAAAAATCTGGTCGGCATGGCAAAAAGGCTCGTTGACAATTTCAACAGCGAGATACCATCAACCCTCGACGAACTGCTCACCATTCCGGGGGTAGGCAGAAAGACGGCCAACGTGATATTGTCCGTTGCGTTCGATCTCCCTGCCATGGCGGTAGATACCCACGTATTCAGGGTCTCGAACCGGATTGGATTGACGGACAACTCGAAATCGCCGCTTGAAACCGAACGCGAGCTTGTCAAACATATCCCCGAAGAGCTGTTGTCTCGGGCTCATCACTGGCTGATC
The DNA here is from genome assembly GCF_900095795.1 of Petrimonas mucosa. Lineage (NCBI taxonomy): Bacteria > Pseudomonadati > Bacteroidota > Bacteroidia > Bacteroidales > Dysgonomonadaceae > Petrimonas > Petrimonas mucosa. Next base: position 1,913,558 of record NZ_LT608328.1, on the reverse strand, counting down.
CTGCACGGCAGATATGTCTGTATTGCACGAAAACCCAAGTGTGACATCTGCGGATTGAAAAACTGGTGCAAATATTATCAGAAGGAGATTGCCGGACGGCACGGACAGGGTTAAGCCGGAGATAACTTCAAAGAAGACGGGAGTGCTGTTTTGAACAACACTCCCGTCATTTATTTCAGCCTGTCAATTACTGTCTCACCGAGAACTTGTAGATGCAACGGCTGGTATATTTCTCACCCGGCTTCAGGTATGGTGAAGGCCACTCTGGCTTGTTGGGCGAATCGGGATATTTCTGCGACTCCAGACAGATGGCACTCCGCTTGTTGTAGACAATTCCCCTCTTTCCCGTCATGGTCCCGTCGAGGAAATTACCGGTGTAAACCTGCATGCCCGGCTCGGATGTGTAGACATCCAGCTGGATTCCGGTAACCGGAGAGACTACGGTTGCAGCAAGCTGCGAGACATCTCCCTTGGCGTTCAATACCCAGTTGTGGTCATATCCCCTGCCGTACTTCAACTGAACAAAGGTGGTGTCGTTGATCCGGTCGCCGATAGCCGTCTCAACCGTAAAGTCCAGGGGTGTACCCTTAACCGGTTCAATCTTTCCGGTAGTCATGAAGGTGTCGTCAACCGGGGTATAACTATCGGCATAGATGGTCAGGAGATGATCCAGAACAGTATTGTTGGGATCACCGCTCAGGTTGAAATAGGAGTGGTTGGTCAGGTTGACAACTGTCTCCTTGTCGGTCTCCGCCTCATACTGAATGTCGATGGCGTTGTCGTCCGTCAGCTTCATCGTAATCTGCACATTCAGGTTACCGGGAAATCCGGCCTCGCCGTCTACCGAGAGGTAGGTCAGCACAACCGTCTGACTGTCGGGCTGTACTCCCTTGAACACCTTGGTATCATAACCCTCCGGACCACCGTGCAACGTATGTCCAAAATTGTTCAGCGGGAGCTGGTACTCAACCCCGGCGACTGTTATCTTACCATGTGCGATACGGTTTCCGTAACGGCCAATGGTGGCTCCCAGGTTGTTGGGAACGCTGGTATAACCCTGGATTGAGTCGAAACCCAAGACAACATCCTGCAGCGTACCGTTTTTGTCGGGCACCATCACCGACACAATACGTCCCCCGTAGTTGGTAACGGTAACCTCTACCCCGTTGGCATTTTTCAATACGTAGAGGTCGGTGGAGTCACCATTTACGACCGACTGGAAATGACTTCTCTTCAAACCCGAGAGCGTGGTGGGCTCTTCGGGGGTTCCTTTTGGATTGGGCGTACAGGCGATCATGGCGGCTACGCCTACGACCCATGCTGTTAAACGATTTAGTTTCATCATGTTATTCTCTTTTTTATATTATAATGAGTATCCGGTCTAACCAAGTAAGACAAAATTAGATCATTTCAACTACAATCTACCCTATTTTGAAAAAAATTTCTCGGCGCGACCGGGAGAGAGCAGCTCCCAGAGTGAGGCCACAGTCCAGCCCGGGGCGTAGTAGTCGTTATAAAACCCTTTCCCGTTCTTGCCGTAATCCCAGTTGGTATGTTGCACCACCTCCGGGTAATAGCCGATCTTGGATATTCCGCACATGTGTCCCTCAAACGGCAGCAGCTGGCGCATTGATGACGAGATTACCCGCACGAAATTGCTGAAGCGGGGTTCACTATATCTCTCCGATAGCCAGTTGAGGACCGACCCAAATTCGAAGATGAAGACGTCGATATGGTTGTTTTCAACCGAAACGTTGCCCCATCCCCTGGTTTTCAGTCCGATGTCACCTATCATCTGCCCCTTTGCGAACGGCACATCCCACATGTAATACCAGGAGAGGGCAAAGTAGGAGGCTTTACGACAAAGGTCGGCATACCATTGTTGTTCCTCACCCGTAGAGTTCAGTGCCAGGTAATACATTGCAGTTGCCGCATAGAGCGATGCCTCCTTATCTTCACAGTTGGCGTCGAGGGTAGAGGAAAAATAATCTGCTTTCGATATGATCTCACGTTCCAGGTAATCGGCTGTCTTCTTGGCGGCATCAAGATATTTCGGTTGCTTGAAATAGGCGTATGCCATCACCAGGGGAAGGGTGGCCGACGGGGTACTTCCGCCGCTCGCATCCTTGACGGCGAGACGGTCGTTGAACTTCCTCGGGAAACTGCCATCCTCGTTTTGCAACAGCAGGACACGGTCGAGCAAGGTTTGCAGTTTCGCTTCCCATTCCGGATGGTTCCGGCCATTCTCCTTCTCGAACTGAAGGAAATGCATCATTGCGTAGAGCCCCTCCGATTGACGCCGGATGCTTAAGTTCGCTGCCTCGGTCTCCTTGTCGTAGTAGACATGTTCACGGAAAAAACCGTTGGGGGTAAAACCATGTTGCAGGTAGCTCTCGAAAACGGTATAGCTGTTGGTGACCAGTTCCGGCCGGTTGTGCTGTAACCCATACTCAAGTGCGTTGTAAGCATTGAGCAGTACCCGACCCACGAAACCGATCTCCGCACGCGGCACGCTTTCGCTGGTTGCCACGAGAAGTCCCTCACCGGAGGTGAACTTCAGGGGATAGTCCTCCACAAAGCTCTGGGTAAAATATTGTGAAAGGATCTCCTTTACAAACGCATCGCTGAAAGATATGGTGACCGGTTCAGGACGCCAAGTGTCGTAACAGTACTCCCACGACTTGCGGATAAGCTCTGAAAAATCGGTTGCTTTACCCGATTTCACCATCCAGGTCAACCTGATCGATTTCCCTTTTTCCAGGAATTGGAATGCCTCGACTGAAGGAGCCAGTGTAAGTTTGCGGATATAGCTCTTCGGAGTCTCCTGGTATGGGTATCCGAATGAGAGCATGGCATCGCCCTCCCTGTTTTCGAAACCGGTGTAGCCGATGGAGGTGATGCCCGAAATGATCACTTCACCCTCCTTGTGGGTGGTCAGTGCATCATGCTTGAAATCGTCCTTTCGCATAACCGACGTGTAGGCACCCGACTTCTCATTAAAAATGGCGGTCATCGGCACACTCAGCCTATCCTCCCGTACCGTCCAGCTGTCGGAAGTATGGAACGATGGGGCCTCCTTGGGTGAGCGAAGGTTACGGCGATACCAGAAACCGGGCATGTAGAACTGGCAGTCGTCATGGGCATACCGGGTATCGAACCACTGCTTGAAGTTGAAGTAAAGATCTTCTTTGGCCTTGATCTCCACCTCTATCACATGTTCGGTGCCTTGAAGAGTTGAGGAGACCCGGTTCTCCTTGACCGTTCGTGTAATCACCACTGGAATCTCCCGGTCGGCCTTCAGACGGGTGGTTTTACCTCTCTCTACCCCCTGCAGGGAGTAGCGTATCGCGGGGTTACCAGGTGTTTTTATTGCGATGGATGAGCTGATTTGATTCTCTCCCACTTGGGCCGTTGCCTGTAGTGTACTCCAGATCAGTAGCGCAAACAGCACACAAAGGAATTTAGGGTATCTTTTCATTTGATATTGTTTTGATTGTTAAAAATTGGTCTTGGGGCCATAAACGATGGGCTGTTATCTACCACATAGGGCCATCCCTCTTTCCACCTGATCTGGTCCAGTATCAGACGGCGCCCCTTCGGATTCTCCACCGAGTAGGCGTGGTAGAACATCCAGTCCTGCCCCTTGCTATCCTGTACGATCTCCGAGTTATGGCCAGTACCCACAAAACGGCTGTTCCGCTGGATCAGCAGCTCATGATGGTTCTCCATCATAGAACGTCCCTGCTTGTCGGTATAGGGACCAAACAGGTTTTTTGAACGGCCGACGACGGTTGTGTAGGTACTCTTTAGCCCCTCGCAGCAGCTTCCCACCGAAGCGAACAGATAGTAGTACCCATTTCGCTTATGGATGTACACCCCCTCATAAGCCGTACCGGCAATCTGTCGCTTCTCGGCACCCGGCTTCACGCTCAATCCGTCGTCAGCAAGTTCGATGGCATAGATGCCACGGAAGCTGCCCCAGAAGAGGTACCTCTTTCCCTTCTCTTCAATGTAGAAGGGGTCGATGGAGTTCTGTACGCCAATCTCGTTGCTGCGAAACAGTTTGCCGCGATCGGTGAAGGGTCCCTCGGGGCTGTCGGCAGTTGCTACGCCAATTCCGCAGGTCCACTCACCACCCCAGACCGACATGGAGTAATAGAGTACGTAGGTGCCGTTGATATAGTTGATGTCCGGCGCCCAGATTCCCCCCTTGGGCTCAAAGCTGGGGCGGGTCTGATCGGTAAAGGCGGTACCCACGAAGGTCCAGTCCACCAGGTTCGGAGAGCGGAAAATGGGAGTATTTCGGGTATCTTCGGTGGCATAGAGGTAGAAGTTACCATCCTTTGCCCGGATTACCGTCGGATCGGGGAGGCTCCGGTCGACCACCGGATTCCGGTAGACCATGTTCTCGTCCTGGGGTGAAGGAGTCTCATTGAGTCCTCCAGCAGTTTTACATCCTGACAGGAAGAGAAGTAAAAACAGCAGTTGAATAATCTGACAACTTATTTTCATTCAATTTTTTTTATTTTCCCTTTAATCATCCAGATTCCAATTTTTCCGCCTTCGAAGTTTGTGGAAGTCAGTGCTGCAATTGTATTACCTCCTAGATCGGCCAATGAATTCCATTTGGCTTCCCTCGAAAGCGGAACAACGAAAGGTCGGGACGGATTATGGAAATCCGATGGTGTAGAGCTCACCTGCACCTCCATAGTCGATCGTTCCCAGTCTGAGCCTCTGTTGTGTGTAGTCTGATAGGAGAGAACATAAACATCACTCTCGGTTCGAATAAGATAGGGAGCTCCGGCATATACCGTATCAGGTAGCACAGACCTTAAGGCAGCATAGCGGTAAGGTGAATCTCCCGGCACGGCATTGCCCCATGGATTGTAAACAGAACTGCGAATGATGTATGGTTTGAATTGTCCCGACAGGTTATCTTCAATAGCCACATAGATATTCGTGCCGTCATGGATGGCTACAGGCATCCCATCCCGATGACCCTGCCTGAAACTGACGGTTGATGGCTTTTCACTCCATGTATGACCGTGATCTACAGATTGTATCATGGAGATTTCTTGTTCATCCGAGTTGCGGTAAGGTAATTCATTTGCGAAATAGATATGAATCGTCCCATCTGGCAAGATCAGAAAAGAGGGTTCCCAACAACCATCCCCAAAAAAAGGGGCAGCCCTATAGAGTATTTGTGCCGGACACCATGTTCTTCCCATATCGACACTTCTTTTCAACGCAATTGAAAAGGGGTAGATTCCCTCCTTCACGGGTCGTAAGTTACATGCCAGCAAAATATCTCCATTGATCAACTGAACCATTTCGGGGTTGGCAATATTAACTGTTGTAAAGGAGGAAGAGTGTGGATCCACATATTCAAACTTCTCATATGCAGTTACAGGGTCATCCCAGGTGACACCTTCATCACGGCTCTTCTTTACAACCACATCACCTCGCCTATTCTCATATGCTACCAATAACGTACCGTCGTTTAAACGGCATAAACGGGGATAACCTCCCTCCTCTGCTATGCGGAAGAGGGAGGTTTTATCCCACTCTATGTAATACTCTTCTTGATTGTCCTGTCCTGGCTGGCAGGCAGTAATTATGAGAGTGAAAACTAAAATATAGATCAGTTGTTCAATATATTGCATATCTCCTGATTAACTTTCCGAACCCGACCTTCGTCAATTTTAACTACGGCCCTGTCATAGGTCATCAGTCCATTCACTTCAACCTCCACGTCGGTGGTCTGGGTGTATACTGCTGCGGAGAATCCTTGGCGGATCAGCTGTTTCAGCTGTTCAGCATATTTAACATACTCGTTGGTCACCTCCTCCGAGCTGTTGAACTGTACATAGCCCCAGTTACGGTCGGGTTCCCACAGATGTTCCTTGTTTGCCCAACCGATGCCACCATATTCGCCGAGGACGGTTGCCCGCTGGCCGTCATAGAGGTACATCCTGGGTTGCGGATAGTTATGCAGGTCGAGCATATCCCCAACATGATAATGGTTGCCACCACTGGCCGGGTTCACCAGGCGTGAGGGATCATACTGTTTGGTCCACTCTACGATCTCCTTTGTCTTGAATTGACCCCAGGCTTCGTTGAACGGAACCCAAACACCAACTGAAGGATAGGAATAGAGGTAATCGATGATCTCTTTCCACTCTTTTCGGTAATTGGCTTCCGACTCGGGCGAACGCAATCTTTCAACACCGGTGAAATATTCGTGCATCTGCCACTCGGGACTCTTGTCGCCGTTAGGCATGTCTTGCCACACGATGATACCGAGCTGGTCGCAATGCATGTACCAACGGGCAGGCTCCACCTTCACATGTTTGCGGATCATGTTGAAGCCAAAATCCTTGGTTTTTTCGACATCATACCTCAGTGCTTCGTCGGTAGGAGCGGTGTAGAGTCCGTCGGGCCACCATCCCTGATCGAGCGGGCCAAACTGGAATAGATCCTTGTTGTTCAACTGAAGACGAACAATTCCCTTATCATCGCGCTTGGTGGAGAATTTACGCATTGCGGTGTAGCTCTTTACCTTATCCACCGTTTTTGCACCCTCAACCAAGGTCACTTCAAGGTCATAGAGGAAAGGATCGTTGGGCGACCATAACCTGGCATTGGCAGGCATGGAGACCTCAACCGGCTGATTATTGATCGATTGACCGGTGGCGACAACCTGTGAACCTGCCATCACCTTCACCACAACCTTGTCTGACGGGGCAGAACCGTTGACGCATGCCTTGACGCTGATGATGTTTTTGTCGATGTCGGGAGTAATCTTCACATTCTCGATATATTTTTCAGGAACAGGTTCCAACCATACAGTCTGCCAGATACCGCTCACCGGGGTATACCATATGCCGTGCGGGTTGTTCACCTGTTTACCTCTCGGTTGATATCCATCATCGGTTCCATCCCATACCTTTACGACAAGTTTATTGGCTCCACTCTTCAAAGCAGGTGTAATATCGAAAGAAAACGGTGTATAGCCTCCGGTGTGTTGTCCCACCTTGATATCGTTCACCCAGACATCAGCTTTCCAGTCGACAGCTCCGAAATGGAGCAGTATCCTGTTGTTTTTCCAGTTGGATGGAACGGTAAACTCGCGATGGTACCACAGTTCGTTGTCACCCCCCACTCGTTTCTGCACTCCCGATAGACTAGACTCAACGGCAAACGGAACCAGAATCTTCCCATCGAACGATGTAGGTTCCTGTTTTCCTACCGGCAGGATGGCATAATTCCATAACCCGTTCAAGTTTTGCCACTGCGAACGCTCCATGATGGGCCGGGGATATTCAGGCAATACGTTGTTCACATCAATCTCTGCTGCCCAACGTGTCTTTATCCTGTCACCCGCCGGTTTCCACTGGGCGGACAGTGAAAATGTTGCTGCAAGCAAAATAAATAGGACTAATTTTGATTTCATATTGATACTAATTTAAAAATTTATGTGTTTGGCACCACGAAAATAGTCATTTAAAAAGGAACAAATGTGAGGAAACTGCTCAAAAAGTGTAAAAACCATCTCAAAAACCCTTTTATGGCTCAAAATCCTTCGGCAAGACCCCGAATTGCTGTTGAAAGCATTTCGAAAAATAGGAAGGTGAGTTGAACCCGACCATGTAACAGATCTCATTTACCTTATATGTCTTCTCTTTTAGCAGTTGTGCCGCCCTTTTCAAACGCTCCACCCTGATATACTCGTTGGGCGTAAGATTGAGAACACCCTTGATTTTCCGGTAAAAACTGGCCCTGCTCATATTAAAATGTTCTGCGATCTCCTCCACGATAAAGCCTGAATTGTCTATATTCTCCACCACGATTGCATGCAGTTTCCGGATAAACTCCTCATCCGATTTGGTGAGCGCAACACTATTGGCCCCGATATATGGATGTTTCAGGAAAGTTTCACGCAATTTCTCCCGGTTCTGCAGCAGGTTGGCAATTTGAGCCATCAACACCTCCAGCGAAAAGGGTTTTTCTATATAGGCATCCGCACCAATCTCGAAACCTTGAACCTTCGACTCCACATTCACCTTTGCTGTGAGCAGAATTACCGGAATGTGACTGAATTCGATATCCGACTTTATCCTCCTTGTAAATTCAAAACCATCCATCCCGGGCATCATGATGTCGCAAACCACCAGATTGACGTTGTTTTCACGCAGCACATCCAGTGCCTCACTCCCGTTTCTTGCCAATAAAACATTGTAATATTCATTAAGTAGGTTGCTTTCAAAATTCAATAGCTCCAAGTCATCATCAACCAACACAATTGTTTTCTTTGTATTTGATTCAGCATCATTGTAACTTACATATAGTTCATTGCTTTCAACAATTTCGGGCTTCTTTTCCATTACGCTGATATCACCAACTGGTAAGGTCAAATGAAATCTGTTTGTTACAGAATCATTTTCCAGTCTCAAAGTTCCATTATGCAGCTGAGCCAGAGAACTTGCAAGAGCTAAACCTATACCTGTACCTGAACCATTCACTACTTCACTGGCACCAAATTGTACAAAGGGTTTAAATAACTCCTCTTCATACTCCTGAGGAATCAATTCTCCATCATTCTCAGTCAATAGATGAAATTGCTGTGTGTCATTATTTATAAAAGCCTTAACTCTGACATAACTTTCACAATACTTAATACCATTGTTTAATAGATTGCTTACAATTTTTAAAAAAGCATCCTTATCAATTTGAACGTACATATCTGAGTCAGGCAGTATAAATTCAAACTCTACTCCTTTTTGTATGGCTAGAGGGGTAAAACGCAGCTGCGACTCCTTAATCAATTCAGTTACGTTATGAGCTTTAAGACTAAGAACAAATGAGTCCGATTCCGTTTTACGAAAGTCTAGCAGCTGATTTGTCAAGTATAGCAATCTATCAGTATTTTTTTGCATAATCAGCAGATTATCTTTTATACTATCAGAAACTGACTCTTTCATAAGGACATGATCAAGAGGAGCCTTTATCAATGTGAGTGGAGTTCTTATTTCATGAGCAACGTTTGTAAAGAAGTTGATCTTTGAGCGAAACAACTCTCTCTCCTTCAATTGCTCAAAGTCTCTCATCTCTTTTACACGTTTTAGTTTGACACGATTGTGCAAGTATCTATATGACAGAAACAAGCCACCAAGTATTATTAGAGAATAAATAAGATATGCCCAACCTGTTAACCAATATGGCGGCTTTATTATTATTGATAAAGTCCTATTTACTGTTATTTGCTCATTACTGTCATAACCACCGGACGCAAGATGCAGTTTATATTTACCTGGCTTCAAGTTAGAGTATATTAACTGTTGTCCGGCGGTTGACTTTATCCAATCTTCATCAAAACCTTCAAGTTTATAGTATATGTTGTTTTTACTTAAACCTGAATAGTCTAAGATGGTATAATTGAAACTAACTGAATTTTGATTATATGGTAGTTGAATCTCATCAGTGTAAATTATGCTTTGCTTCAGAATGGAATTGTTAACAGAGGGACTTATTCTTCGATTGTTTATAAAAAGATCTGTGAAGAGTGCTTCACTCTTTATATTAAAAGATAACAATTCAGTAGGATTGAAGCGAATGAATCCATCTAATGAGCCAAAATATATATTATCACTTGAATCCTTAAAACTTGACTTATAGTTAAATTGATTTGATTTAAGACCATTATCTACTGTATAGTTCACAAAAAATTCTTTTTCCGGATCAAATCTAACCAGACCTTGATTAGTAGATAACCATAGCTTACCTTCAACATCTTCCTGAATTTGATAGACCACATCATTATTAAGTCCATTTGATGTATTATAGGTTGTAAATTTCTCCGTTTTATAATCGAACTGTCCAAATCCCCCTCCCTGTGTTGTTACCCACAGTCTCCTCTTGCTATCTTCAAATATAGAAGTCGGTTTGTTATATGGTAATGAACCATCTAGCGAAGCATCATGAAGAAATATCTTCCATTCGTTATTAGATGGGTCAAATCTATATACACCATCTAAAAATGTAGATATCCAAATATAACCCTTACTATCTTCAAAAATATCCTGGATAGAGATCCCTTTAAGTATCTCAACTCTATTAAATTGATCTTTTTCTTCATCATAAATATCAACTCCCGATAAAGTACCAATCCATAAGTGCCCCTGTCTGTCCTTACACATTGCAAATGTACTGTTGTGTGATATTGAGTGAGGGTCATCCGACTTAACGTAAGTAACCAATTCCCCTGTTACAGTATTGTATTTGTTCAACCCTTTAGAGTATGTGGAAATCCATAATAAATCACCATCCTGAAACAATGTATGGATATTGGAGTATAAAGATCTTAAAGTTTGCGGTAAAGGAAGAAAGGAGTTGTTTTTGGGATCAAACAGATTAAGACCTCCATCTTCTGTACCTATCCAGATATTTCCATCAGGTGCATTACAAAACTCTCTTACTCTTTTTCCCTTTAGGCTCTGTTCATTTAATACAGGGTAGAACAATTCAAAATTTCTGTTCACATTTGAGTAGTAATCTACACCTCCAAAATAAGAACCGACCCAAACACCCCCATCTTTGTCTCTATATATTGAATAGATGGCATTGTCAGAAATAGAATTGGGAATAGCGGGATTATGACGTAAATTTATTACTTCACCACTGTTTGATTTAATAATAAAAATACCTGACTCTGTTCCAATCCAAAGTGTATTTGGATCAACTCTCTCAATTGTCCTGACAAATATTGGTTGTCCATTAGCATCTTTATCCAAAATTACATTGTGAGTCTTATTAACCGTATTAATAGCAACCAGCCCTTTTTGCGAAGTAGCGACAAGTAAAATGTTGCTTTGATCTGAATAAACATCAAGCACTTCACCTGTTTGCAATAATAGCTCAGGGTCATCTTCCAGATTGAATTCAGTAATCTCCTCTTTATTTTTATCAATATGCAGAATAATAGATGAGTATCTGAATACCCATACACCTTTGTTTTTGGAAGGATAAAGGCTTACCATTTTCAATCCATCTTCTACAATTGGTATTGTATAAAATTTAAGAACATCTTCTTCAAGGTTATAGTGGAAGATGCCCTTACTTTCAACCGACATCCAGATATCTCCACTATCATCAATAACCATATCTGTAACAACTCCATTTACAGATAAATTATCGGTTGTTTTTTTATCAAATACATGAAAGACCTCCTTAATAACATCATATGTATACACCCCATTTTCAGTTGATACCCAGATATTGTTATTTCTGTCCTGAATTATTCTGTGGAAAACATTATCACATAGCTCTCCATCAGGAGAAAACTTAAAGAGTTTGAATGTGGTACCGTCAAACCTATTTAGTCCATCTTTCGTGCCAAACCACATAAATCCCATGTTGTCCTGCATTATGGTTCTTACGGTATTTTGCGACAACCCGTTATCAGTATTGTAATGTTTAAAAGAGTAGCCGGCATTTGCTACTGATGCCAGGCTACTGCTTGAAACTGCTAAAAAGAACACTATAAAAAGCAGATGTACCAACCTAATCATTTTTTAAAAAAATCGATATAGTATTATATATTAATTGCTTTTGCCGGTCAATTCCTTGATTAAATCAACCTCCTCCCGACTATAGGGAGTACCATCATTACGAAAAATATCATGAAACCAAACAGTTGGTTCAGATCCGTCTGGCATAGGAGTATCCCAGGCATATATCGTATTGGTTTTACCTGCTACCAAACCCCAGTTATATGCACCGATATTCTCAGATTTCAATATAGGCATCGTATTCTGAAATGTGCTGTTTCTTGTACGAGCCATATACTCTGTACATATCAACGGTTTTTCCGTTAATGTTCTTAATGTATCTATCATGCTCTGATGATTTTCAGCACTCCCATAATTGTGATATGTTATTACATCTGAATTATTCAACTGATACTCAGATATTTCTTCTAAATTCCAGCTCCATACTCCGGAGGATAAAGGCTGTGAAGGATTCACTTCCCTACCCCAAGTAAAAACTTTTTCCAATAGTGGCATGCTTTTATTACCATATCCTGAGTTACCCGGTTCATTATATAGGTCCCACAAAACAATTCGCTCATCATCACCAAAAGTGGTCAGTATATCTTTGACATATAACTCTAGATTAGTAATCATATCCGGATTGATATAAATTGAATCACCAGGATCCCTTAACCATCCTGAATTATGAATACCTGGTTTAGGCCCAGGTTGCACCCCTGCTTCATATGTAGGATTCCAGCAGTCATCAAAAATAACAAACATTGTAGATATTCCATGACTCTCTGCAATTTCAAGATAATCATTAATTCTGTTTTTAAAACCATCCGGATCAATCTGCCAAGCCAAATGATGCAGATAAACACGCATAGAATTAAACCCTATGCTTTCTGCAAAACCTAACTCTCTGTCTATTGTCTCAGGATCAAATGTATCCTCCTGCCACATCTCTAATTGATTAATTGCAGTGCTGGGAATGAAATTTGAACCTCTCAACCATTGTTGTTGCGCATACCATTCATTGGCTTTCTGTGCATTCCATACTTCTCTTACTGTTATATCTTCCGTATTTTCATTATTAGCCTGATTGCAGGAGTAGATAATGTTTATCGAAAATATAAGTATTGCTACATAAAGGACTCTTTTCATACTCTGTTTTTTATTGGGTTACTTCAATCAATATCTATTCATCAAATATACCATTATATTATTCGATCTTTTTTAAGTATACAGGGAAGGCAGATATTCTTAACCTTGCTGCACCCATAGGAATTAGTGTAATAGTATCAGTCTCCTTTTCAAATTTAATATTCTCCTTTATGGGCAATTCAGCTGTAAGTCCATACTGATCTATTCCCCAGCCTATAACTCTCTTCCCTTTTGCAATTATCTGAATAGGCGGACTCTCTGTGGTGAATGGATAATGATCAGCAGGCCATGTTGTTTTTACAACCTTGAAGTTCTTTTCAATAGGTAACAAATCATCTATTTCCAGGGCATAATTCCATTCACTTCCCGGATATATTTCATAACTAGGCCACTTCTCCTGATCAGCATCTTTCTGCCATTTTGAATCACCAATTGCAGTTTCAATGCTGCTTACTTTCTCATAGTTTTCCTTGATCTTCAATGAAAAGGTCAATGGTCCATAATTTATGCTTCTACTATTCTGGTTTACATGCCATACCGATTGAGATAATTTCATCGGAATATTAAATACAACTTCATCTCCATTTTGCCACTCCTTCTCAATTCGTGCATACTTCCCATTTTCAAGTAATAGATCCAACTTAACACCATTCACAGTAATTGAAGGGTTATCAGTCCATGTAGGAATTCTTAGATAGAGAGGAAAAGCAACTTTTACATTGGTTTGAATTGTAAATTTAACCGATTCTTCAAAAGGATAATTTGTATCTTCAATGATCTTCACCTCTTTTCCATCGGCAACTTTTACATTTGCTGTACAAGGTCCATACATTGCAACCGCAATTCCATTATCTGGTGATGCTAATACAAGATGTTCAATATAGTATGGCCAGCCCTGTCCATGATTATGCTGACAACATCTGCTACTGAATGGGTTCATTGCCAGGAATGGTCCTCTGTTATCTATACCCGGATGATGATTTCTGGAGTCACTTATAGTGTGATTTGGCGAGGTTATGTAACGTAATGATTTCAGATCTGGCATCATCGATGCAGGATAAGAATTAAATGCTACATTTTCACAATGCTCTGCCCAGAAAGGATCGCCTGTTAATCTCAACAATATTTCGTCCGATGCCATCTGTTCAACAAAACCGCAGGTTTCTGTTCCCTGTCGCGGATCAATATACCCCATTCTAGCATTTTCATCTGCTCCAAACATCCCTCCCGGCACTTGACCGAATATGTTACGTATCAAATGGTGTACATTATAGGTGGATATTAGATCTGCCGAGTCTGCCGATAACATATAATAAGTGGCAGGCTCTCTGAAACTTTGTGCAATATTTACATTGTGCCAATTAGGCAATGTAGATCTCTGACGCCAGTTTGCTGTGTTTTTGTGAGTTTTCTCTGCCAGTTCAATTAAAAAATCATCACCTGTTATGTTATAAAGCCAGTAAATACTAAGGAGATTATCGCCCCCGCGACTATTTTCCCAATAATCTTTCAAAAACATATCTTCCGGAAGATTAAGCTGCCATTTGAAATAATTGGTTAATAGATCAATTACTCTTTCGTCCCCTGAGAACTCATAATATGATTGCAGACACCAGGTCATAATCATATTTCCCCAAAGGTCAGGTCTACCATTTTTCTCGATGTAAGGTCCAAAATAACCATCTTCTCTCTGACTCTTGAAAACTGCTTCCAACCAAGTTTTTGTTTCTTCTATCATCTCTTTGTCATTGAGAATATAAGCCATATTACCATACCCCTTAAGCCAATATGGCACCTCTTCCCAACCATAATCACTGCCTGTTCCTAGCCATGCATTGTTTTCCTTGTCAAGCCATGCACTAATTTCACCAAGGTGGCCGTTTAAACCATCTTTTTGGAGTTCAAGCAGCTTTAATGTCCAACCCTCCGGTTTTATATCACCAACAGGAAGCTTGATGAAACTTAACGGCTGCAGTGGGGCCCTATTAGTGATATAATTGTTATTCTCTCTACTTTTATCAGGCCTGTCCACTATTGTAACTTTCATATTGTTCTGTGCTGTTGTGTGCAGTGAAAACATCACTGTTAAGATGGTAAATAGTAAATTTACTTTTTTCATTCTTGGAATTTTTAAGGGATTGACTGATGATCTGTATCTCTGATTCGATAAAGATCAACCAGTTTATCTTTAGATGGTAAATTAAATAATAATTCAGATGCAGTTTGCTGATACCAGTATGCAGTAGAAGAATACTTAAACTCCCTTGTATGTTCCGGTGGACGCGGTGATTGAAACAACATAGTAAAACATTCATCAAAAAAGATAGCATCAGTTTCATGAAAACGATACATTGATATCATTGATCGTAAAGAGTCTTTCAACGGCACCCCGTGAAGTGGTGCATTGAACTCTCCATCTCTGAAATACCACCCACCATTAAAATAGTCCTCTAACCCTGTACCAACAATTGTCGGATTTTTCTCTTCAAACCCATCATCAATATAAATATATTCAGGTGCTTCAAGATATCCCAGGTAGTTTGGAAGCCAGCTCTGCATTGATACACAACAACCTACGAAATGACCTTTACCATTAGTTTTCATTATATACTGAGGTTCAGAACCTGCATTGGTACCGGAGTTATACATACAGTGAAAACGACCCGCATCTGCAGGTAAAACATTGTATGAGGTGTAGTTGGCATTTAGAAAAACATGTGGAACTGATTTATCATGCAGATTCTCTACCTCTATCTTTACTTTATTATATGGCATAGGGAAATAGCAATAAAAACCACCACTTGACATACCTAAATATTTGGAAACAAAGTGCTTGTATTCGCAGTGACCTACCCCAAAAAAGTCTCCAATTGGAGCTTCCACTGATGGAAATTTATTGTCATCCCAATAAATTCTCAGAATAAGTTTTTTCAGGATAGTTGCATCAGGCCACTTTTCTTCTCTCACATCCCAATTTTCCCAAAACCACCCGGATGTGGTCATCCAAAGCCGGGTGATTATACCGGGTGAATCATGTTGTACCAATACTTTTTTTTCACCAGGTTGTATAGGAAAAGCTTTTTGTTTGGTCTCATTGTTAAATGTAGTGAGTTGTCCCGACTTCATATCTCTGATAGAAAAAAGAGGCAAATTCTCTTTATTTAATATTTGGTCCTCATATCTGGAGTATGAATTACCAATTACTCCTAAAGTAGATGTTCCGGCAATAGCACCTAAAGTCATTAATGCTTTTCGTCGGGACTGCCTGTTTATCTCTTTTCTATTACGCATCTTACCGCTATTTATTTAATAAATTATCTCACTACTGTCCACTTAAAATAAATTGAGCGTCAGTTGATTATCATTTCGATCTTTGACATCATTGATATCTATATTGGTAAATAGTTCATTTACAGGAGTTCTATCTAAAAGAGAGATTCCTAAAATTTGCAAAATCTCGTAAGTTGTTCGCTTGATTTGTAAATCGTGTCCTACAATCGCAACCAAACAATATGCGATAATTGCGCTGTATATTTGGATTCTAACCGCATTCCGGGAAGTTCCCCAAAAAGATTTGATCTTTAGATGCTGTTTGATCCATTTGAAGAACAGTTCTATTTGCCAACGGTTCTTATAAAGCATTGCAACCTGATCGGCTGTGAGTTCAAAATTATTTGTAAGGAATATGAGCGTCGTGTTCTTATCCCTGTCATAAAATGCAACTCTCCTGAGGCTTTCAGGATAATCTTTAGATGTGTAGAATCCTTTCAAGAAACCTGTCTGATCGGTCATGACACCTGTAGTTTCATCTACCGGATTATGAGACTTAACTTCAAACTTCAGGTTCTTTTTGGCTCTGACTACAAATGAAGATTCCAGTTTTGTAATCCTATAAAGACGGGTGTAATCAACATATCCTCTGTCGAAGATATAATAGGCACCCACCTCATATGGAATTACATCCATTGCATTCATGTCATTAACCGAAGCAGTTGTAATATGCACAAAAACCGGTATTTGTGTGGTTATATCCAGAAGAGTGTGGATTTTTACTTCACCCTTATTCTTGCGAAACTTAGCCCTCCAGAATACTGACAAGCATAAATCGACGGTTGTGGAATCGAAAGCATAGACTTTACCTTTTATCTCAAAATCATTGTTTTCCAGCTTTTGTCTGGCAACTCCGATGAGATAATAAGCAAATTCTTCAAAGATCCTATAATCGCGATTTTCATTTGCTTTTGAAAGATTACTACGGGTAACACTTTTTCCAAAACCGAGATGGTAACTTTTTCTGCTGTGGGCTTCAATTGCCACAATCAAATCACGTAAACTGTCACGGTTGGTAAGTTGCCCGAACACCATTACAAGAAGTTGATTCCAACATGTAAAATGTTTTACATATCTGTTACCATCATACTTTAAGACAATGGTGTCAAAAACTCGCTGAGGTAAGAATTCTACAATCTGAGCATACACGAATTTGCCTTTGTTCATTGTTCCTTCATAATAAAAAGAACAAAAATAAAAATTCAAATCGTCACGCCGAAAAAAGTCCTGTAAAGTATAGTATATCAATAATTTCAAAGAACATTTTCTAATTTTTAGTGGACACTAATGAAATTATCTTTTCAATAAATCCTCTAATAGTTTCATATAGTAACCACCTACCACTGAACGTGCTTTAAAGTTCATTCTCACAGCAGTATGCGTATCATGCCAGTCACTGATGGGCACACGGGATGTTGTTTCATTCGCATACTTATAAACCGGATCTATTAATGCATCAAAATCAGATCTGTCTCCTGAAAGAGTAGCTGTCCACATTATCCAGTCAGTTTTAGTGTATGTCGCCCTATTATCTAAAGGCAGTCCATATTCGTTCTGTAATGTTTTATACAGAGCCATCTCTTTTTTAATAATCTTAGGATTAAAGATATTGAACTTCAATAACTTATCCCAAACAATATTATACTTTTGGCTCCAGGTACCAGGCCTGTCAAAGGTTAACCTGTAATGATTACCATCATCTGCCATCGTTTCCCACTGAGTTGCCATATCTTTTGCAATCTGCATATACTCTTCAGCAACATCTGTCTTTCCTAACATGCCGGCAAGTTTTCCATAAGATGCTATTCCCATTATCGCCTTAATCGATAGGTTTGTGTTATGCGCTAAATGTCCTGCAAAATCATCAGTACAGAGTTGATTTTCCGGATCTAGACCATATTCTTTAAGATATTGAGTCCAAGTTGTCAATGTTTCCCAGTGCTGGGCTGCATAATCAGCATTTCCTTCAATCTCAGAAATTGCTGCAGTTAATATCAAAACGTTCCCCGACTCTTCTATAGGCATATCACCACCATAAGTCTGCCCATTCGCAATAGGATATGTACCTACATCATGTGCGGCAAATGGTTTTGTCCATTTTCCACTTTCACTGTAATAGAAAATTGGATTAAGCATTGCTTTTACCAAATCTGGATTATAGATCAGGAATAAGGGTGATGATGGATAAGTAATATCTACTGTACCAATGGATCCATTACTATTGTTCTCCTTAGAAAAGAATAGCAGGTTTCCTTCTTTATCCTTTACCAATTTATGCGCTGCAATTGCTTGTCTATATACTAATGAGACAAGCTCTGCATATTTGCGACCACCTACCCTCTCTGCATCTGAGAACAGATTGTGATTAAACTCATCACACCTTTTCATTATTGAAGAATACTCATCTACAGCATCATCAAAAACAGTGAATATATCAACAGTACCATCTTTAGTCCAATAACCTTTTAAGTCCTCATCGAAATATCTGACTGAGAATATATCATCATATCCAAGCATGATATAACCTGTTGTCATATTATTTGTGACCTTTCCCAAATCTTTACTATATGCCAATACTGTCATATTTTCACTATTCATTTTTTCTGACAAACTTTCTGTTTCAGTTCCAGAAACGGCTCCTGTACTACTAAACTCTTGTTTGACTTTCCAGTAGTCACCAAATTTCATGTTGGTTGACTTATCATTATGGCCTACCATGTAAAAATATCCCCAGTCAATTCTTACATCATCACCTTTTTTCTCTAAGATTGGTTGTTCCACTGTACCCGTTTTAAGAAATTTGAGTCTATTATTTTCAATCTCTTCGAAAGTTACAGCCTGACTGATATTGTGAACAGCCCACTGTGGCGTTGTTTCAAAATATATCTGAACTTCATGAGGCTGATTGGTTTTTGATCGTAGCTGATAGGAAATATAACTTATAGGACGAGAGACCAATTCCAGATCATCAAGTAGTAGTGGGGATGTAAAAATTAAATCCAATTCTATATCTCCACAATCAAATTTATATACTGTTTGCGTTGGCAGTACACTTACCGATTTTTGTAAAGCTGTATTAGCCAAGGTTGATTTGTTTGATTCCAGTTCGTAAAGACCAAAATCAACATAGGCACCACCTGTTCTATTGTGGCAGTGTGCGGTAATAATATTTTCACCCTCTTTTAGCGTAGCTTTAACTTCCTCGCCAAGTTCAGTCTGCACATCATATTTCCATGAATAACCGGTATTTGCGACCTCTATTCCATTTACATATAGTTCAAAAATATCATCGTGTGAATAGTGTAGGAAAATATCTCTGTCCTTAAGATCATCATCCAGATTAAAAGTTCTGCGTATCCAGATGTCTTTTGTTTGCCAAAGTGTTGATAGATTAGGTTCGTTTTCTGTTCCAAAGGCTGATTGTCCGGTTTTCCATGAGCTATCATCATAGTCTAATGATTTCCATCCTTCTCCGGTAGGTTGTTGAAATGTATACTTACCCTCCCACTTTTCTTCGTGTGATGTAGGTAAAATTGCTTTTAAGGGTGTTTTTTCAATACCCATGAATCTGTATATCGTTCCGTCTACTCTAAGTGCACCTATAAGAGGAAACTCTTTTTCAGTCCAGTGCCTTACCTGATCATCATATAAGTTGTTGACGTTTGACCATGCATTAAAATATGGGTCAACTGTCACCAATGGATAAGATGGAGCACGAAGTTCTGTGGTCAGATCTGTTGCAATAATTATACTGTTTTTAGCAGGCTTGCCGCAGGATAGCAATGCAATAAACGATATCAAAGTAAGGAGTAAACCATTCTTTTTCATTTTTTTTGATTTGATTAATTAAATTCTAATTAGGGTCTGCTTATTAATTCCCAATCAGGCACACAATTTCATTTGTGGCCCGAGTGGATAGAGGTTTATTTCAGCAGTTTCTTCATCCTTCGTATCTTGGTCAACCTCTTCTTGATTTGCCCCGGCTTTTAGCTTTAATCCCTTTCTTATCAAATCATCTATTAATGATTCAAGGAGATCGAGATCGATTCGCTTTATGATGGAGATCAGCAGTGACGGTGTCATCACCTGTTCATACGTGAAGGCTTCAAGACCAAGAAAATACTGCATGTAGGGATTCTCCCGTATCATCTCGATCACTCCACGGTCGTCACTCTTCATGATGTGCTTGATGATAATCACTCCAGGCAAAAGCCTGGCATCCTTCGTGGGTGCACCCCGGTTGCTTTTGAAGTCCCTGAAATAAATCCGGGCGAACTCTTCCCAGTGTACTATTTTGGTTCTATATGATATTGTATGGGTAAATTAAAATTGAATTAACTTTGTGGAATGAATTCAATAGCACTTTTCACTTTAGCATTAGGTTTGGAAAAACCGTGGATCATTACCAAAATAGATATTGATCCAAGCATATCACAGTTGGATATCCACATAGACTTTGAGCGAGGCTCAAAGTTTTTAATGCCCGACGGAGCTTATTATACAGCTTATGACAGTAGCGATCATACATGGCAACATCTGAATTTTTTCCAGTATCGCTGCTATTTGCATGCGCGCATACCCCGGGTAAAACAATCTGACGGCAAGACGGAGGTTCAAAGTGTACCTTGGGCACGAAAAGGAAGTGGTTTCACTTTATTGTTTGAAGCGTTCTCTATGTTGCTGATAGAGAAAGAAATGCCTGTAAGCAGCGTTGCTTCCACGTTAAAGGTTTACGCACAACGTATCTGGGGAATTTTCAATTATTGGGTAGAACGTGCACATAAAAAAGATATCCCTGAAAACTTAACTCAAATCGGTTTTGATGAAACTTCACAGAAGAAGGGGCATAACTACATCACACATTTGGTCGATTTGAACGAACGGCGTGTACTTTACGCCTGTCAGGGCAAAGGTTCTGATTGTATCGAAGAGAGCGTAAAGTATTTAGAAAGCAAACATGTAGATACCACTCAAATCGAAGATGTTTGTATAGATATGTCACCCTCTTTTATCGCGGGTTGCACAGCGTATCTTCCAGAGAGTCAAATAACATTTGATAAGTTTCACGTGGTAAAAGAGGTCAATAAGGCGATGGATGAACTCCGTAAATTAGAACGAACAGGAAATGAGCTGCTGAAAGGACATAAGTATACTTTTCTGAAAAAGAAATTGAGCGACAAACTACAAACAGAGAAGGATATACTACTCGAGATGTATCCAAAGCTAGGGCAGGGATATTGGCTTAAAGAAATGTTTGAGGACTTTTGGCAGATAAAGGACACGGAAGAAGCAGAAAGCTATTTGGCCTTTTGGTGTGACTTTGCCATGGAATCTAAAATACAACCTTTTATCCGATTGGTAAATACCATTAAAGCCCACTGGAGAGGCATTGTGAGATATATAAAGAGTAAAATCTCAAATGGCATACTCGAAGGAATAAACTCAAAAATTCAATTGGCTAAAAAAAGAGCAAGGGGTTAT